>JARGPD010000089.1:16074-19292 GCA_029212845.1 Planctomycetota bacterium | reverse complement strand
CGCAGCCCACGCCTGAGCCCTCCCTTCGACTAAGCCTCTCTTCGCCTGAGCCCCACCCACGGCTGAGCCCCCCTTCGGCTGAGCGTCGTCCAAACCACTCCACAGCTGCCCGCTGGTCCCGCCTAGCCTGCAGCGCTCTCGTGAAGGAGTCCCCCCTGGCGCAGCTCCACGAGCGAGCAGCCGCAACCAGGTCCAGGAACCCCAGCGCAAGTCCGCCGCAGGCGCCTGCCCAGCGGCAACAGAGCGCCCCCCCCCTCAGCACCAAGCGTTGTTCAGCACTTCCCCGACACCGCCGGCGCCGGGCACGATGTACCCCTGGTCGTTGAGCCCGCGCTCCTCGGCCCAGCGAACCCCGGGCGCTTCGCCGAGCACCTCGGCGCTCGACAGCCCGCGGTCGAGCCGCGCGGTGTAGACCACGAGGTCCTCGTACTCGAGCACGGCCGCGAGGTACTCGGGCGTCGCGATCATCGGCAGGGCCAGGATCAGCCGCGGCTTGCCGTAGGTCCCGACGTAGTGGTCGATCACTCGCCGCGTCGTCGAACCGGTCGCGCCCATCGGATCCGGGAGCACCAGCACGTGCCCCTCGACGCTCCCGCCGACCTTGCTGCCGGAGAGGTCGACCCCCACCACGCGACCCTCGGAGTCCGAGAGGCGCGCCATGTTCAGGTGGTCGATGCGCACCTGCTCGTCGGGCAGGAGCGACGCGGCAAGCTCATAGCACAGCTGGGAAGGCACCAGCCCAGCGCGGATCACGTCGACGAAGGTCAGCTGCTGCGACGGGTCGATCAGGTCGCCGCGCCAGACGCCCTCGGCCGGGTGCAGGGGCTGCATGCGCGTGGGCACCTCGGCGGGCACCGTCGCCAGCTCGCCATCGATCGCGGTCAGGAACAGCTGGCCGTAGATCGTGCGCAGGACCGTGACCAGCTCGGGCTGGCGGATGTCGAGGCCTCCGAGCCTGGACAGCAGGGTCTCCAGGCTGGGCGAGCGCAGGAGATGGACGCGCTCGCCATAGGCCTGGTCGTACTCGCCCCGCCGCGAGACCACGGCCCTCGGTTCGTCGCTTCGAGTTTCGATCGCCTGCTCCTGCTGCTTCATGGGTGGCTACTTCTTGGCTGCGGCGACGCCGGCGGCGATGGCCTCGACCAAGCGCTCGATCTTGTCCTCGGGCGTCGCACATAGGCCGACGCGCACGGCGCCCTGCAACGGCACCACGAACACGCCGGCGTCGCGCATGTGCGCGGCGGTGGCCTCGGGGTCGTCGGAGAAGACCGAGACGAAGAAGCCACCCTCGTAGCGCGGGTAGTTCAGGTCGTGCTTGGCCGCCTCTTCGTTGAAGCGCTGGACGCGACCGTCGAGCATCTCGACCAGCCGCGCTCGGTCGTCGTCCCAGCCCTGGCGCAGGGTGTCGTCGGTCAAGACGTCGGTGACCGCGAGCATGCCCAGGTGGTTGCAGTTGCTCCAGGTGCCGCGGCAGGTGAAGCCCATCGCGTTGGCCATGCGCAGGCGCTCCTCGTCGTCCTCGTGCACGGCGACGAGCGCGCCGACTCGGGCCCCGTACTGGGCGAAGCTCTTGGAGGCGGTCCAGGCCACCAGGGTCGGGACCTTGGCCAGGCTCTTCGCGATGTGCTTGCGCCAGTCGGGTCCGCCTTCGGGGGCGAACTTCGCGTAGGCATAGTCGATCAGGAGCACCGCCGGCCCGAGCTCCGAAGCGCGCGCCATGATCTCGGTCAGGCCCGCCCACTCGGCGTCGTTGAAGGAGTAGCCGGTCGGGTTGTGGCAGGGGCTGTTGACGATCACGAGCGCGCGGCCTTGGCTCTCGAGCAGCTCGAACAGGCAGCGCTCGAAGTCGACCAGGTCCAGGTGCCCGTCCTCGCCGAACATGTTGAAGGTCGTCAGGCCGCGGCCGGACAGGCCCGTGAGGATGTCGTAGGGCGACCAGTAGTAGGACGAGGTCAGCGCCTTCTGGCCGGGCTCCAAGAAGTTCGTGATCGCGTTGTAGATCGCCCCCGAGCCGCCGGGGGTGGCGACGGCGACGGCCTTGGCCTCGAGCTCGTGGCCCTCGAAGATGTCGCGCTCGACGGCGGACAGGAAGGCCGGGGGGCCCGAGATCGGGGCGTAGGCCGAGGCGCGCTCCATCGGCGCCCTCCGCAAGGCCTCGTGGACCGAGGGCATCACCGCCAGGCCGCCATCGGCCTCGACGAGGGCGCCAAGGGTCGCGTTCAAGATGTCCTCGCCCGCGGCCGCGCGAGCCACCGCCATCCCGTGCAGGGTGAAGATCGGGTCATCACCTGGGCGGTCGGTGGAGGCGGGGATCAGGGAGTGGGGTTCGACCACGGTCATCTCGAGCTCGGTTGCTGGGCGCCCCCATGGAGAGGTGCGCGTCGACGGGGTGTGGACGGCCCCAGGGGCCGCCCCGGGGCATTCTAGCCCTTTCCTGACCGGACCGGCGCCTTCGGAGGGCCCAAGTCGCGCCCCCCGCCCTGGCTGCCCTTGCAACAGACTTACGGCCTCACACCCGGGATTCGGCGCGCCTCCCGACGCAATCCGAAGTCCTGCCCTATCCTTTCGAGACGCCACTCGGTCCCGATCCCCATGCTCCTCACCAGCCTCAGCCTCGTCGGCCTGCTCGCCGTCGCCTCCACCAGCGACACGACGCCCACCTGCCCGACTCCCGACGACACCGCCCTGACGCTCAGCGCGCCCCTGCAGCATGGCAAGGTCGACTGGTTCGACGGCACCTACGAAGAGCTGCTCGAGAAGGCCAAGAAGGAGGACCGAGTCGTCCTGCTCAGCTTCTTCTCGAAGGACTGCGGCTACTGCAAGCGCCTCGACCGCGAGGCCTTCTCCGACGACGACGTGGTGGCTACCCTCGAGCCGGTGCTGTGCCTCTCGATCGACGCCCACAGCGAGACCGGCCGCGTGCTCGACGAGCAGTTCCCGACCAACGGGCACTACCCCGCGCTGATCTTCCTCGATCCCGACGGCAGCCTGCGCGACCGCATCCTCGGCTACAAGCCGACCTCCTACGTCCTCGAGCTCATCGAGTCGATCCTGCGCGACGAGGGCACCCTCGGTGACCTGCGCCGCCAGGTCGAGGCCGCCCCCGAGGACCTCGACAAGATCTGGGCCTACGCCCGCCGACTCGACCGCTTCGACGACGCCGCCGGCTACGCCGAGCAGGTCGCCCGGCTGCGTGAGCTCGACCCCAAGGGCACCTC
>JARGPD010000089.1:5071-16064 GCA_029212845.1 Planctomycetota bacterium | reverse complement strand
TGCAGCTGATCGAGGCCATGCAGAAGCTCGAGCGCCGGCGCGACGACGCGCCCCTGCGCAAGCTGCTCGACACCGAGACCTATCCCGAGCTGCGCTTCCGCGGCTGGAACGCGCTCGCGCGCTACGAGCTCGAGCAGGCCAACAAGGCCAGCTCCCGCGACCTGATCGAGAAGGCCCAGGCCCACCGCCTCGCCTACCACCAGGCGCACTTCAACGCCTGGCCTCACACCCCCGAGGACTTCCGCCCGTGGTACTCCAACCACGTCGCCTGGGAGCTCTACAAGGACTGGTCCCTGGTCGGCAACGAGATGCGCCGCGAGGCCATCGAGGTCGCCCGGGTCGCCGTCTCGCTCAACCCCAAGAGCGCCGACGTGCTGGACACCCTCGCCTGCCTCTTGTTCTCGAACGGCGAGGTCGACGAGGCCGTCCGCATGATGAAGCTCTGCATCCAGCTCGACAGCGACAACAACCTCTGGCTCGAACGCCTCGCGATGTTCGAAGCCGAGGAGAGCTAGGCGAAGGGCCCGCCGGCCGGCTGGTCGGGCTGGCTCAGCTCCATCTCCGATGCCGGGTTCGCCAGCGGGCGCGTAGGCGGAGCCGCCGGCGCCGGGCTGGCCGAGGCACGCAGGAGCTTGCGGGCGAGGAAGCGCAGGTGAGCGAGGTGGGTGAACGAGATCGCCATGCGCTTGGAGATGCGCAGGGTGTCGGCCTCGGCCAGCTCGGTCAGGGTCCGGATGCCGGCCTGGGCCAGGAGCACGACCTCTTCGGGGCGTAGGCCTTCTAGGCGCGACTCGGCGAGGGTCCCGTTGTCGGGGATCCGAGGGCCATGGTCGAGGTGGTTCCAGAGGCCGAGCACCGCCGAGACGACCGGGTCCTGGTCGCCCGCTGGCGGCCTGGGCGGCGTGGTGGCCCTGGGCACCGCATGGGGGAACAGGTCCCGGGCGGGTTCCGCAGGCGGCGTGCTGGGCGGCGCGGGCAGGGAGTCGGCCTCGGGCAGGACCTCGAGCCGGGCCTCGTCCTGGTGCTCGTAGCCCTCGAGCTCCAGATCGGGCTTGCACACGGGCGCCTGGGCAGCCTCGTGGTGCTCCTGGGGAACCGGGGAAACCGCGGGCGATTCGGGCTGGGGAGCGCCGCTGAGCGCCGCGATCCGCGGGGCGACCTCGAGTCGCAGGGCTTCGTCCTCGTCGGGTCCGTCGATGCGGTCCCTCAAGAGTCGGGCCTCCCGCCGAAAGCGGCCGACGCTCGGGGCCGCTCCCCCGAGCAGCTCCTCGAGGGCCTCGTCGGGCAGTCGCTCCAGCCCGGCTAGGTCCACCGCACCCGCAGCACGCAGGGCAGCTAGGGTCGCGGGACCATCACCGTGCAGGTTGCAGAGCAGCGCCAGGGCATCCATCGTCAGGCCTCGAGGCTTAGGAACAGGGGGGCGTCCGCGGGTTCGATCTCGTCGGCGAGGACCTCGTCAGCGAGCGCCAGGAAGTCCTGGGCCGAGCGCGAGCGCGGCGCGGAGTGCAGCACCGGGGTGCCCGAGGCGACGGCCTCGCGCAGGCTCACGCTGGTGCGGATGGCTGTGTCGTACATCTCGGGTCCGAAGCGCGCGTGCATGGCGACCAAGAGGTCCCGCGCAAAGCGCAGGCGGCGGTCGAACATGGTCGCGAGCACTCGCAGGGTCGGCATGCCACCGAGGCCGAGCAGGTCTTCGAAGATCGCTCGGGCGCGCAGGGCGCCCTGGAGGGCGAAGGAGCCGGTCTCGACCACCAGCAAAAGGTGCGTGGCTGCGCGCAGGGCGTTGGCGGTCAGGACGCCGTCCGCCCGCGGTGGGCAGTCCAGGACGACGCGGTCGTAGCGGCCGATCAGGGGCCGCAGGCTGCCGGTCAGGGCCTGCTCCGGGGCCAAGCTGTGCACCGACGCCTCTTCGAACTCGGCCAGGCCGAGGGTCGCCGGCAAGAGGTCCAGCCCGGGGGCGACCGGCCGGATCGCGGCGGAGGCCTCGGCCTCGCCGAACAGCACCTCGACCAGGGAGGTCGAGCGGCCGACGTGGCAGCCGACGCCCAAGGTCGCGTGGCCCTGGGGATCGAGATCGACCAAGAGGACGCGCTCGCCCCGCACCGCAAGGGCGGCGGCGAGGTGGATGGCGGTCGTGGTCTTGCCACAGCCGCCCTTCTGATTTGCCAGGGCGTAGGTGCGCATAGGGGGGGAGATCAATCGTTATGGCAATTGCAAGAGGCCCGATCAATCGTCCCCCACTCCCCAACCACGAAGAATGCCCTTTTTGCCAGCCCAGATTCCCAAGGGTGGGACTTCACCCTGCGCAGATCCCCGCCCTGGCTGGGGCGATGCGGCCATTTCCCCGGATCGCGATTCCACCATGGTCGCCCATGGCGAGCCTGTAAGGATTTGAGCTTGGAGGCCGCCTGACGGCAGGTCCCGTCCTCGCGGACGCTGCCCGCGGCCTAGCGCAGGGCCGAGCGCGCCCGGGTGTAGAACGGGCGGTGGGTGCGCGCGTGGTCGATCGGGCCCCAGCGAGCGACGCCCTCGATCGCGTGGGCGGCAGGCGAGCTCGGGTCCATGCGCGTGACCGGCTCGCGGCGGGCGATGCTGCGGCGCACGCTCGCGTCGGCAGGCACCCAACCGACGTACTGGGGAGCGTGCCCCAGGAAGCGCTGGGAGGCGGCGCGGAAGCGGTCCCAGGCGCTGGTGGCCTCGTTCTCGGAGGCGCAGCGGTTCATCACGAGGCCGACCCGGATGTCGGGGTTGACCATGTGGGCGCGCTTGTAGAGGGCGTAGCCGTCGGAGAGGGCCGTGACCTCGGGGTTGGTCACCAGGAGCAGCGTGCTGGTGGCCGCCAGATGGGCGACCGTGGCGTAGCCCATGCCCGCACCGTGGTCGATGATCACTAGGTCGAAGTCCGCCTCGAGCGGATCTAGGGCACGGAACAGGCGGTCCAGCTGACGGCGGGTCGGGTTGACCAGCGCGTGGCGACCGACGCCGCCCGAGAGCAGGCAGATCCCGTCCGGGCCCTCGGCGATGGCCTCCTCGGCCCGGCACTCGCCGCTCATCACGTGACCGAGGTCGTAGCGTGGCGCGACACCCAGCAAGAGGTGCGCGTTCGCCATGCCCGCATCGAAGTCCACCAGGAGCACCCGCTCGCCACCGCGGGCGCGCAGGTAGGCCAGGTTGGTGGCCAGCACGCTCTTGCCCGTGCCGCCCTTGCCGCTGGCGATGCAGATCACCCTCGCGCTGACCTTGGGGGCCTTCTCGAGCTCCTCGTCAGAGGGCAGGCGACGTCGAAGAACGCGCAGGCGTTCCAACTCGCTCCGGATGGACTGGATCATGGACACGGGAGGTTCCCCACCTCAATCGGACGGGTGCCAATCGTCAACGGGCAAGACCTGATTTCCTTCGGTTCCATGCGGGAATCGCGAAGGCCCGGGAGGCAATTTCTCCCTAGGACAGGCTTGACACCTCGCCGATGTGATGAAGCTTCATGACGTTGGTGGTCCGGGCCATGCCCGGGGGCACGCCGGCGACCATGACGACCTGCTCACCGATCGTGCAGATGCCGCGCTCGACCAAGAGGTTCGACGCATCGGTCAGCATGTGCTCGAGGTTGTCGCGGCGGTCGAACAGCAGTGGGCGCACGTGGCCGAGGGCGGACAGGGCCTGCTGCGTCCGGCGGTGCGGGGTGAGCGCGATGACCATCGCGCGCGGCCGGTAGCGCGACAGCTGCCGCGCGGTGTTGCCCGTCTCGGTGAAGCAGACGATGTGCCGGATCGAGAGGGCCCGCGCGGCTTGCACCGCGGCCATGGCGGTGCCGTTCGAGAAGCTCGGCTCGGCCTCGCGGAAGGCCACCCGCGAGAGGCGCGCGTAGCGGTCGCTGGCCTCCATCGACAGGGCGATCTCCTGCATGCACTCGACGGCGCGCACGGGGTAGGCCCCCACCGCGGTCTCGGCGGAGAGCATGACGGCGTCGGTGCCGTCGAGGACCGCGTTGGCCACGTCGGCGACCTCGGCGCGCGTCGGCCGCGCGGCGGTCACCATCGACTCGAGCATCTCGGTCGCGGTGATCGTGAACTTGCCCGCCTTGAGCGCCTGGTCGATCAGGTCCTTCTGGACCAGCGGCAGCTTCTCGAGGGGCGTCTCGACGCCGAGGTCACCGCGCGCGACCATGATGCCGTCGGTCTCCTCGAGGATGCCCTCGAGGTTCAGCAGCGCGGCGGAGCGCTCGATCTTGGCCACCATCAGCTGCTGGGGCGCCATCTTGCGCACGGCGCGCAGGTCGCTGGCATCGCCCACGAAGCTGACGCCGATCATGTCGACCTCCATCGAGCGCGCGAGGGCGATGTCCGCCACGTCCTTCGGCGTGGGCATGCGGATGGCGAGGTTGGTGTCGGGCAGGTGCACGCCCTTGCGGTCTCCGATCCAGCCCCCGCGGGTGACGACGCCATAGGCGCGCCGACCTTCGATCCTGCGGACCTCGACCTCGACCTGGCCATCGGCGAGGTAGACACGGTGCCCGACCTTGACCGAGTTGATGAAGCCCGGGAAGTTCAGCAGCGCCTCGCCCTCCTCGGAGATGCCATCGCCCTCGGCGAGCTCGAGCGCCTCGTCGACGCGCAGCTCGCGACGGCCCTCGGCGAACTGGCCGAGCCGGAGCTTGGGCCCTTGGATGTCGGCGAGGATGCCGACCGCGACCTGTCGCTCGGTGGCCTCCTTGCGGATCAGCTCGACGCGGCGACGGTGCTCGTCCGCCTCGCCGTGGCTGAAGTTGATGCGCGCGACGCGCATGCCGGCTTCGATCAGCTCGCCGATGCAAGACTCGGAGGCCGGGCCGATCGTGGCGACGATCTTGGTGCGAGCGAGGCGCCCATCACGTTGGGTGTGCTCGAGGCTGCTCTGGTCCAGGGACATGGGGAGGCCGGGGCCTTAGGGGGTTCGGGCTCAGTCGCCTTCTGTGGCGGCGACGGAGAGGGGTCCGGAGGTGAAGCACCAGACCCCGAGGAGGTAGATCGCGATGGCGCAGATGGAGACCGAGCGGAAGCCGGACTCCATCGCCACGACGATACAGAGGATCGAAGCGACCACGCTGGCTCCGCCGTTGACCCCGAGGGCCCAGGGCACGAGCCGGGGCTCCAGCTTCTTGAGCCGCGCGAGGCCCAGCGGGAAGGGCATGCCCATCAGGAAGTTCATCGGCGCCAGGAGCAGCATCACGATCACGATGCGCATCGGCAGCGGCTGGGAGAGGGTCGCGCCGAGGACGGCCTCGAACACCAGCACCAGCACCAGGATCACGACCGCCAGGAGCGGGACGATGCGGCGCAGCATGCGCGCCTCGCGCCCGATGTAGCGGCCGGCCCAGAGGCTGCCGAGGCCCGCGAACAGCAGGAAGCTGCACAGGGTCACGGCGAGGGAGTAGGTCGGGTGACCGAGGAACAACACCAGGCGCTGGATCGTGCTGATCTCGAGGAACATGAAGCCGGCGCCGAGGGCTAGGAAGTAGACCAGGTGGCGGCCGGCGTTGGGCGCCTTGAGACCCTCGCGGCGCAGCAGGAACAGGGGCAGGATCACCAGCAGGGTGACCAGCACGCTGGTCTGGATCAGGAGCGTGGCCAGGATCTTCAGGCCCATCGGCCCGCCGGTCAGCTCGAGCCACTCGGACTCCTCCTCTTCACCGCCGAAGAGCGCGCCCCAGTGGTGGAAGTTGAAGAAGAAGGGCGAGTCGTCGGCGACCGGGCGCACGTCCCAGTGGTAGCTGTCGTAGAAGTCCTCTTCGGTGCCCGCGTCGATCGCGGCGGCGAGCTCGGCGTAGGGCCCGTCGGTGCGCCCAGGCACGTAGTGGGCGAAGTGCTCGGGCCACAGGTCGTCCGCCAGGGAGAGCTGGTCCAGCACCGCCTCGGAGAAGGGCTCCATCGAGAAGACGCAGGCCGAGAAGCGCACGACGAGGGTCGGGTCCAGCGGGTGCTGCTGCTCGTGGGTGACGACCGCGACGTGCCTGGAGGGCTCGGCGACGCCACGCTCGCGCAGCTCGGTCAGGCCGATCGCGACCAGGCGCAGCATCTCGCGCGGGGGGTCGTAGGCCAGGCGGATGAAGCCCAGGGTGCCGCGCGGGGTCAGGTGGTCGAAGTACTCCTCGAGGGCCTCGGAGGTGTAGAGGTAGGACTCGGAGAGCACGTAGGCCCCCGAGTTGCCCGCGGTGTAGGTGTCGGTGCCCGACAGCTGGATGTGGTCGAACTTGCGGTCGAGCCGGCGCAGGGCCGAGCGGCCCTCTCCGGTCATCACCTCGACGCCCTCGCGGTGATAGATGTCGCCGTTGAACTCGGCGTACTCCTCCCCCACCAGCTGCACGGTCTCGGCGTTGATCTCGATCCCGAGCACGCTCTTCACGTTGTGATCGAGGGCGTAGCGCAGGTCGATGCCGCCGCCGATGCCGATCGCCAGCACGTCCAGGTCCGTGTGCCCCGACAGCTCGTGGACCTGGTAGCCCACGGTGTTGAGCGCGATCGGCGGGACCTGCTTCCAGCTCTCGTCCGAGTGCATGACGGTGATCGCATCACCGTCCTGATAGATGTTCTTCATGCCGCCCGGCATCTGGGCGACGGACAGGCGGCAGAGCGTGCTCCAGCGCACCTCCTCCAGGTCCGTGTCCCCGCCGGCCCGGGCGAGGTGGTCGGCCTCGGCCTTGTTCGAGGCCACCTCGACCTCGAGCCAGTCGGGCGCGACGACGTAGAGGCCCCCGCACAGGACCAACGCCAGGCCGGCGACGGCGCGGGGCATGGTCAGGCTGGGCCCGCCCTCTGCCCGCGCGCCGCGCAGGAAGGCCAGGGCCGCGAGGGGGCCCGTCGCCGCGCAGAGGACCAGCAGCCGCTCCGCACCGAGCCCCGAGACCGAAGCGACGAAGACCCACGCCCCGAGGGCGCTACCCACCAGGTTCACGAAGTACAGCTTGTGCACCTCGCGGGCCACCGACAAGGCGATCACCACCACGAGCCCGCCGAAGAGGTAGGGCACCAGCAGGTAGCTGTAGAACAGCCCGAGGGTGAAGAAGTGCCCGCCCGCCGAGAGGTCCGAGGCCGCGCCAGCGGTGCCGGCGAGGACCAGGTAGCCGAGCAGGGACGAGACCGCGAACAGGATCCCACACCAGGCCAGGCGGGTGCGCGGATCGCCCTCGAGCAGCCCCGGTCGGACCGTCACCAGGCTGCCCGCCGCGGCGAAGCCCAGGAGGGTCATGGTCACCACCATGTAGGAGTGGTGATGCCACATCTGGACGGACAAAATCCTCGTCAGGAGGACCTGGAGGGCCAGGACCGCCGCCGAGACGAGGAAGAGGCCGACCCCCAAGGGTGGCGTGGCTGCGCTGGACTGGTTCATGCGCGGGCCATGATGGGCCATGGGGCCCGCCCGGTGAAGTGCCGGGCGGGCCGATGCAGCCATTTGGTCCGATTTGGACCCAGGACCCGGGTGGCTCGGCCTAGCCGAGCGACAGCAGGGGGATCTCTTGGTAGGCCGGGAAGCGGCCCGTCGCGAGCTTCGAGTAGACCTGGACGTCGCCCAGGAAGACCTCGAAGGCGCCGCCCTTCGAGGGCACCAGCTCGGTCTCGCAGCCCTGGAATGCCGTCTCGAGTTCAGCGACCAGACCGGTCGCTTGGGGGAGGTAGTTTCAGGCCGTGCAGTACTCGATGCGGAACTTCATGGGTCGTCCGGATTAGGCGGTTGTTTGGTCGAAAGCGGCGCGCCAGGACCTCCGGGGAGGATCTGCCCGCGCACAGCGACATGCTGCCAGGAAGCGCGGCCGAGAACAACGGCAAGTCGGTTACGCGACACTTACCCCATGGGGCACACTTCAAAGGAACCCAAGAGGTCCTAATGGCGGTCTTAGCACCCCAAAGTATCCATCCCCCCACCCCCCACTTGCGCACATGCGATTCACCACGCTAACGCTGGCCCTGATGGCCATGACCCCGGTCATGGCCCAGGAGCTGGCCCCAGAGACGCTCCCCACCCAAGAGACGCCGGCCCTCAGCAGCCTCGACGTCATCGCCGCAACCGACGCCTGGCGCGCGACTTACGGCCCAGAGTGGCAAGCCCGCCTCGACAAGCAGACCGGCCACGTCCGCTTCCTCTTCGGCGGCCACACGGAGCCCCTGTTCCAGCCCACTGGCGACGGTGACTTCGAGGTCCTGGCGCGCCACTACATCTCCGAGGCCTTCGACCAGCTCGGCATCGACGCCGGTCGCCTCGAGCTCGACAAGGTCGACTTCCTGCCCCTCGGCCTGGTCGGCACCACCGACAAGACCAGCGTTCAGTTCCAGCAGCTCGTCGACGGCGTCGCCGTCGAGCGCGGCTTCGTGAACGCCCTCTTCGACCAGGGCGGCCGCTTGCTCTCCCTGGACACCGTCGGCCTGCCCGACAGCCTGCTGCCCACCCGCGCCGAGCCGACGATCGACATCGAGCGCGCCGAGCGCCTGGCCCGCAAGACCTTCAGCCTCGAGACCGGTCTCGACCCCGTGGGCGTCGGCGGCCAGGGCCTCGGGTTCGCCCAGGAAGGGGCCCCCGCCGCGCGCCGGGGTGTCGGCGCCTGGAAGATCCGTGTCGGCAACGAGGTCGAAGGCGAGCCCAAGGCCTTCCTCTACTCGGTCAGCGCCGCGGGCGACCTGCGCGTCGTGCGCGCCGACGACCAGATCCACTACTTCGACGTGGGCGGCAGCGTCCAGGCCCTCGCCACAGGCGGCCAGACGGCCCCGTCGCCGGCCAACCCGCCGGTGCCCTTCCCGATGGGCTACATGCGCGTGACCAGCCCCCAGGCCGGCACGACCTTCACCGACGCGAACGGAGTCTTCAACTTCCCCGGCGTCACCGGCCCGATCCAGGCGACCTTCGAGTTCGTCGGCACGTACAACAACGTGAACAACCAGGCCGGCGGCGACTACTCGCTGACCACCACCCTCGCCGACGGCAGCGGCAACTCGGTGATGATGAACCCGGGCTCGATCGAAGAGATCACCGCCCAGGCCAACTGCATGCTGTACATCAACCTGATGCGGGACTGGACGCGTAGCGTCAACCCGGCCGACAGCAGCTCGGACTTCGTCGCCACGGCGAACCCGAACATCACCTCGACCTGCAACGCCTACTACAACGGCGTCTCGACCAACTACTACCTCGCTGGCGGCGGCTGCAACAACACGGCCTTCTCCAACGTGATCTGGCACGAGATGGGCCACTGGATGAACGACGTCTACGGCAGCGGCAACGGCTCCGACGGCTTCGGTGAGGGCAACGCGGACGTGTTCGCGATGTACCAGGCGGACGACCCGATCGTCGGCATGGACTTCTGCGGCACCGGCTGCTTCATCCGCTCCGGCGAGAACACCAAGCAGTTCTGCGGCGACAACAACCCGGGCTGCTTCGGCGAGGTCCACGCCGACGGCGAGGTCCTGATGGGCGCGCTCTGGAAGGTCCGCAAGCGCATGAACACCACCTACGGTGACTTCGGCGGCGACCTGCTGTCGAACGTGCTCTTCAACTCATGGATGAACGCCTACAACGATGGCCAGATCCGCACCATCATCGAGGACCACTGGCTGACCCTCGACGATGACGACGGCAACATCGGCAACGGGACGCCCAACTACCCCGACATCGACGGTGGCTTCCGCGACCAGGGCTTCCCGGGCTACGACCTCCTGTTCATCAACATCACGAACGTCACCAGCCCTAGCGACGGCTTCGACGAGAACGGCCCCTACGGCGTCTCGGCAAAGATCGACACCAACTTCGCCACGACGATCACCTCGGCCAACCTGACCTACTTCGTCGACGGTGGCTTCCCCAGCGTCGTCCCGATGACCCAAGCCTCCGGCGATCGCTGGTACGCCACGATCCCCGGCCAGGCCTCGCCCAGCAAGGTCGAGTGGTTCGTCTCCGCCTTCGACGACGGTGGCAACAGCCTCAGCTTCCCGAAGGACGCCCCGGCCTCGCTGAACGGCTTCACCGTCGGCGACGTGCAGGTGTTCTACTTCGACGACCTCGACACCAGCGGTGACAACGGCTGGACCCACGCCCAGGTGGCGGAGCAGGACGACTGGCAGCACGATGCCCCCAACGGCACCTCGGGCGACCCGTCCAGCACCTACTCCGGCAGCAAGATCTGGGGCAACGACCTCGGTCCTTCGGGCTGGAACGGCGCCTACAAGCCGAACGTCGAGAACTACCTGCGCTCCCCGTTCATCGACCTGAGCGGCGCCACCGGTGCCAAGCTGGTCTACCAGCGCTGGCTGACCGTCGAAGAGGCCATCTTCGACCAGGCTCAGATCAACGTGAACGGCACGAACGTCTGGCAGAACCCGTCTAGCGGGAACCTGATCGACACCGCGTGGACCCAGCACGAGGTCGACATCTCGGCCTTCGACGGCCAGAACGTCCAGCTCGAGTGGCGCCTGATCACCGACGGTGGCCTCGAGTTCGGCGGCTGGAACCTGGACGACGTCTCCGTCCAGACCCTGAAGCCCTCCCCGACCGTCGGCCTGCCCAGCAACTTTGGCAGCGGCACCGCGGGCGCCTCCGGCGTCCCGTCGATCGACTCGCTCGGTCAGCCGGCGACCCTGGGCAACCTGGACTTCGCCGTGGCGATCAAGGACGCGGCACCCGAGGCCACGGCCTTCCTCGCCCTCGGCTTCGCCCAGACCTCGATCCCGACCCTCGGCGTGACCGCCCTGGTCCTGCCGAGCACGATCCTGAACGGCTCGACCGACCTGTTCGGCCAGTTCGACGCCAACTTCGTGGTGCCCTCGGACCCGGCCTTCGTCGGCTTCACGGCCTACTTCCAGGGCCTCGTGGTCGACGCGGGTGGCCCGGCTGGCTTCTCGGCCACCGACGGCCTCTCGGTGACCATCGTCCCCTAGGAAGTCCTCGATTCGCACCCGGAGGCGGGCCGGCGGGCCGGGGGGGCCGGGCCCGAAGTGTGCATGAGAATACGAAAAAAAGGCACCCACCCGCAAAA
>JARGPD010000089.1:0-5061 GCA_029212845.1 Planctomycetota bacterium | reverse complement strand
GGGCGGGGGGGGCTCGGCCCCCCCGCCCGCCATCGGGCCCCCCGCCCCCCCCTGACACGACATCTTCGCCCCGGGGGGGCCCCCCGCCGCGGGGCCGGCACGCCTCCTTTTCATGTAATAGGGCTTCCAATCCCTGCCACCGGGACAAATGATCCCCGGCAGCCCCCGTACATGCCCCGCTCGGGCCCATCGGCCCCACCCCCGTCCAACGACGAGGCCATCCCCCCACCCAAGGCCTCCCCAACTACGCCTGGAGGCGCTTAACAGCACCATGAAACGACGGAACACCCTTCTGCTCTCCCTCGCCCTGCCGGCCCTCTGGGCCTTCACGGCCCCCGCCGGAGAGATCAGCTTTCACCCGAAAGCCGGCACGACCCTCACCAAGTCCTTCGACACGACCGTCGAGCTCTCCCTCGATGAGATGCGCATGGTCATGAACGGCGAGGAGCAGGACGCCAGCATGTTCGGCATGGAGATGAGCATGACGAACACGTCCGAGCTCGAGTTCACCGACACCTACGTGACGCTCGGCGCCGGTCGCCCCGCGACCCTGCACCGCACCTACGAGAGCCTGGGCAACACGACCAGCACCTCGACCTCGAACCAGATCACCGGCTCGATGGACCTCGACGTCCCGAGCGCGTCCGAGCTCGAAGGCCTGACCGTGGTCTTCACCTGGGACGAGGACGAGGGCGGCTTCGTCGCTGCCTACCCCGAGGACGAAGAGGGTGACGAGACCCTGCTCGAGGACCTCGAGGAGGACACCGACCTGCGCGGCTTCCTGCCCCGCGGTGCGGTCGAAGAAGGCGCCACCTGGACGGTGGACCCCGCCTACCTGATCCACCTGATGGCCCCCGGCGGCGACCTCAAGCTGATCCCCGAGGAGATGGAGGAGATGCCCGGCATGGGCGACCCCACCTCCGAGCTGGGCATCAAGGACATGCTGGGCGAGATCGAGGGCGAGGTCACCTGCGAGTACCTCGGCATGCGCGAGGGCCTCGCGGCGATCAAGGTGACCCTCGAGGTCACCTCCGCCAACGACCTCAGCGAGCTGATCGCCGAGAAGATGGCCGACGCCGAGATGCCCCAGGAAGGTATGGACGTCTCCTTCGACTCCATGGACGTCGAGATCGAGATCGAGGGCGAGGGCACCCTGCTCTGGAACGTCGAAGGGGGCTACTTCGCCTCGTTCGAGTTCGCGGGCGACATGCAGCAGGTCATGGAGATGGCCATGGCGATCTCTTCCCCGATGGGCGAGATGGACATGGAACAGACCATTACTATGTCTGGCAACCTGAACTTCGCGTTCGAAGCCAGCGAGGAATAAACGAATGAAACTGCGTGGAGGGATCGCCCTCCTCGCCGTCCTTGCCGGCGGACCACTACTCATGTCGTGGTCCGCCGCAAACATGCCAGGGACGGACGAGGGACTGAGGCTCGAGATCGAAGAGTTGGCCGAGGCCGAGTCGTGGGACGAGGTCGCCGAGACCTTGGCCCCGTACTTCGCCGGGGGTGAGGAGGCCGTCTGGGCCCACCACCAGTACGGCAAGGCCCTGCTCGAGCTGAAGGACCTGGACAAGTCCGCCTTCCACCTCGATCGCGCCATGCAGATGATGGTCAGCGCGGGCGAGGACAGCGGCAAGGACTACCGGGTCGTGCGCGGGCTGCTCGAGGAAGCCGACCCGATCTCGGGCCGGCGCAGGCTGCTCTTCACCAAGGCCAAGCGCATCCTCACCGACGCCACCGAGAGGCTCCTGCGGGACGGGCACGATGCCCAGACCCTCGACCTGCTCGAGCGCCTCTCCTGGCTCTTCTCCCCCGAGGAGGACGCCGAGCTGATCGCGACCCTCGAGCGCCTGCGCGTCGCCGACCAGGAGGTCGACCTCGACGCGGCCGGCGACAAGGAGACCATCGGCTCCGAGCGACCGACCCTCAACGTCGAGAGCAAGCACTACCTGCTCGAGTGCAACCTCGAGGAGGAGGTCACCCAGGCCGTCGGCGAGACGATGGACGACATCTTCCAGGCCTACGTCCAGATCTACCTCGACGGCGAGATCGACCGCGTGCCCCTCGACAAGGCCAAGATCCGCATCTTCGGCAGCTGGGAGCACATGGTCGAGACCTACCCCGGACAGGCCTACACGCCCGGCCTCGGCGGCTGGTGGAGCCCGTCGGAGAACAAGGTCACCAACTACGACACGCGCGAGCGCTCCGGCAGCCTCGACGAGATGCTCGGGACCCTCTTCCACGAGGCCAGCCACCAGTTCATGACGACCCTCTCCAAGCGCGGCGGCTGGTCGCCCGCCTGGCTGAACGAGGGCACCGCCTGCTTCTTCGAGGGCGCCAAGGCCATGCAGGACCACCGCGTGCTGTGGCCCGACGCCGCCACCTCGCGCCTGCGCTCCCTGGCCTACATGCTGCCCAACCCCGGCGGCTCGATCCCGACCGTGGACATGGTGATCGGCTACGACAAGCCGGGCTCCTACCCCGGCGAGTACTACGCCTTCGGCTGGGGGCTCGTCTACTACTTCCAGGAGTACGAGGACCCCGACACCCTGGCCTACGTCTGGCGGCCCTACTACCAGGAGTACCTCCAGCGGGTGACCACCGAAGGCGGCCACCCGCGCAAGCTGTTCGACGAGGTCTTCCTCGCCGACGGCAACCCGGGCGGCTTCGAGAAGTTCGAGGACTTCGCCGAGTCGTGGCAGGACTGGATCATGAACGAGGTCAAGCCGCTGCACTCGGGCAACCAGCCGCGCTCCCTGCGCCTCGCCCGGGTCGACAAGTACCTCGCCGCCGCCGAGAAGGCCAAGGTCCGCAAGAAGGGCGGCGTGTCCGAGGCCGAGCTGCTCGAGCGCGCCCTGCGCGACCTCGAGCACGTGCGCACCGACATCGACCGCATCGACATCCCCGACGGCGACCTGATCATGCAGGAGATCGCGGTCCTAGAGCGCCTCGACCGCGACAGCGCCGAGGCCTGGATGATCCAGCAGGTGCTCGACCTCGCTGACGAGGGCTACTACCAAGGGCTCGACGACGAGACCTACCTGGGCCTGACGGCGCGGCTCGACGACATCAACGAGGACTACCGCTCGATGAACCTGGTGCGCAACCGCACCCGGTCCCTGCGCAAGGACTTCCGCAAGCTGCTCGCCGAGTACGAGGAGCTGGGGATCTACCCCCTGCGCTCCTACACCCTGGCCGCCCTCGCGGGCGACACGCTGAAGGACCCCGAGCTGCGCGAGAAGGCCGACGAGCTGCGCAAGCTGGCCTCGGCCGGCGGCACCCTCGCGGGCACGATCACGCCGCTCGCCGGTGAGGAGTGGTTCGGCCTCTGGTCCGCCCAGCCCGATGACTTCAAAGCCGAGGCCACGACGGTCACGATCTCCAAGGAGGACGGCCCGATGGGCATGGCCCTCAAGGACATCGAGGTCTCGGGCGAGTACGAGATCCGCGGCAAGCTGATCCGCGACGGCGAGATCACCTTCAGCTCCTTCCACGGCGTGGTCGTGGCGGCCAGCGAGGAGGACTCCTGGCTGATCGTCGGCATCGACCGCAAGGGCGAGATCGGCCTGCGCAACGCCGTGTGGTCCGGCGACTCCGTGACCCTCGACAAGATCAAGATCCGCAGCAACCTCGAAGAGCCCCTCGAGGACGATCACGACCCCCAGATCACGATCCACGTCTATCCTGAAGGCGAGCTGACCGTGACCGTCGACGACCAGGAGCCGGTGGAGATCTCCCTCGATTGGGAGATGCCCCGCCGCGCCCACCCGGGAATCTTCACCAAGGCGAGCCGTACCACGCTCGAGAACTTCGTCATCGAGAACTACCCCTGATCCCCCAGCTCCCCCCCAAGCCCTATCGATCCCATGAAAACCATGCGCTTCCTGCCGCTGCTCGCCCTGCCCGCCCTGCTCTCGCTCTACGAGCCCGGCGCGGAGGTGCGCTTCGCACCCGAGGAGGGCACCGAGGTCTCTCTCGAGTTCACCAACCACCTCGAGCTCTTCCTCGACGACTTCGCCGCTGAAGCGATGGGCCAGGACATGGGCGCCATGATCGGCGACATCGAGATGAGCGTCGGCGTCGACCTCGAGGCCGCGTTCACCGACACCTACAACAGCGCCTCCGGCAACCGCCCCACCGCCTTCGTGCGCAGCTACGACGGCGCGACGGTCTCGGGCGAGTTCAGCGCCGCCGCCCAGGGCGAGTCCGAAGGCGACTCCTTCGAGGTCGAGAGCGGCATGGAAGGCTCCCGCGTCCGATGGACCTGGGACGAGGACGAGAGCGACTACGTCGCGTCCTACCCCGAGGACGAGGAAGGCGACGAGGATCGCCTCGAGGGCCTGCTCCCGCGCCTGGACCTGGCCTTCATGCTGCCGACCGAAGAGGTCGCCGAGGGTGACTCCTGGACCATCGACCCCCTGGAGCTCGCCGCCCTCCTGATGCCCGGCGGCGACCTGGCCTACGACACCGACGGCGGTGATCGCGGCGAGATGGACGAAGCCATGGACACCGAGGAGCTCGAGGAAGTGATGGCCGCCCTGTTCGAGGGCGAGGTCACCGCGACCTACAAGGGCACGAACGAAGAGGGTCTGGCCGAGATCGAGATCAAGATGGACATCTCTGGCGAGGAAGACTTCGCCGACATGGTCGCCGAGGGCATGCAGAAGGCCATCGAGATGAGCGGCCAAGAGGTCGACCCCGCCGACCTCCCGAGCATCGAGACCTTCGCGGTCTCGATCGCCCTCGAGGGTGAAGGCGTCCTGCTCTGGAACATGCGCGCCGGCCACGTCGCCTCGTTCAGCATGAGCTCGGACATCGAGTTCGGCCTCGAGGTCGAGGTGCTCATCAGCCAGGAAGGCATGGAGATCCCCGCCACCGGCGAGATCCTGCTCGGCGGCGCGATGGAGATCGCGGTCGAGGCCAACTGATCCCCCTGGGACTCGCTCCCGATGACGAAGCGGGCCCCGCGAGCTGATGCTCGCGGGGCCCCCGTCGTCGTTGCTCGGTCGAACCGCAGGCCTCAGCCGCCCACGCAGCTCCACAAGTCATCGTTGA
>JARGPD010000088.1 GCA_029212845.1 Planctomycetota bacterium | reverse complement strand
TCACCGACCCGGCCACGACCCTGCTCCAGAACCTACCTGAGGATCGCCCCGGCTGCCTGGACCACGGCGGCCGCCGCCGGCACCCGGTCCGGATCACACCCGACTCGAAACTGGCCCGCACGACCCGGGTAGAGCGCCTGGACGTGATCTCCAGCCACCACCAAGCGATCGGCGACCTGGGCCCCTCCTGGCGCACCTGTGCCGTCGATGACGAGGGCCTCACCGAAGCCATCGAGCTCCAGCCCCACCTCGGCCACCCCTTCGCCGTCGGTGTCCAGTGGCACCCTGAGGCCTCCCCCGAGGGCACCCCCCACGACCGCCTCTTCCGGGGTCTCGTGGGCGCCGCCGGCATGCTGGCAGCACGCCGCGACTTCCCCTCCACCACTCGCTAAGCGACACCAAGACGAAGAGCCATGGCCAGCACTCCTCCGCGCATGTTCCGCGACAAGCAGCCGCCTCCTCCGGGCAACGAGATGAAGCGCATCGCCGTCATGAGCGGCGCGCTGGTCGTCCTCGTGGCGGTCTTCATCATGAACCTGCCCGGCGGCGCGCCGGACGTGGAGCTGCCCCAGAGCGCCGTCTCGGAGCCGCTCGAGACGCGAATCAAGGTGCCCGAGCTCGACATCGCGGCCCTCTCCGCGATGGTCGAGGACGACACCAAGCAGGCGCGCACCACCCTCGAGCCCGAGGCGCGCAAGCTCCTGTTCGACCACGCCGCCAAGCTGATCGACCGCCACTTCGAGGCCATGGAGGCACCGGCGCTGGACGAGGAGCTGCTCAGCGAGATCCTCGACAACCGGGACGCGTGGCGCGGCAAGCCTGTCCGCATGCGCGGCTACATCCTCGACTTCGTGCAGCGCACGAAGGACGACGGCGACGCGTACTTCCAGGGCTCGATCGTGCTCGACGATGGCGTCATCTGCCACTTCGCGGCGGACGACTTCGAGAGCGAGAAGATCGACAAGGGCGTCGCCGTGCGCCTCGACGGCTTCTTCATGAAGGTGCTGACCGAGCAGGCCGGGGGCCAGTGGATGGACGGGCCGCTGATCGTCGGGCGCCAGGCCGTGCGCTCGTACCCCGCGCTCTACACCGAGCCCGAGAACACGCGCGTCGAGGGCGGCGGCACCTTCACCGAGAGCGAGCTGGCCCACATCGTCAACGACGACATCTTGACCGGCGTCGGCAGCCTGCCCTTCGAGGAGAAGTGGAAGCTGATGGGCCGCGCCGCTTACCTGGAGGACGGCGAGATCGACTGGGCGAGCGTGCCGGTGCTCGACAAGGAGACCCTGCGGCAGATGGTCGCTGATGGGGACCCATGGCGCGGCATGCCGATCCGCCTGCCCCTCGATGGGGCCGCCCTGATGGTCGTCACGACCAAGCGCGCTGGCGAGAACCCCGCGCGCATCGAGCGCTACAGCGAGGGCTGGCTGGCCGAGTACTCCTGGACGGACTCGGTCCCCGCGATCGAGTTCCTGGCCCCCTTCCCGATCGACATCGACACGGCCGAGGACCCGACCGTCCTGGCCAATGGCTTCTTCTTCAAGAACCTGGCCTACCAGTCCTCGGGCACCGGCGTGCGCCTGACCCCGATCCTGGTGCTGACCTCGATCGAGGAGCTCGGCCGCGCCAACAAGGGCGCCGTGCCGATGCTGATGGCGATCGTCGCCGGCGGCGTGATCCTGTTCGGACTCGTGCTGTTCTTCCTGGTGCAGCGCGACCGCAAGAAGACGGCCGAGTTCGAGGCGCGGCGCAAGGCGCGCAAGCGCCAGAAGGACCCCGCGCCCGCGGCGGGCTGAGGCAGCGGGTGGCCCAGGCGACGGGAGCCCACGGCGAGCGCACGCCTCCGCCGGGTGGTGGCAGCGTGCGACTCGAGCTCACCGTTCCGGCTGAGCGCCCCTCGCGGGTGGTCGTCGGCCAGGGGCTCGCCGCGCCCGAGCGCGCGGACCTCGTCATCGCCGACGGCCGCGTGCTCGAGCTGCACCGCGCGCGCCTCGGCGCCGCGGGCGAGCTGCCCTGCCTCGCGCTCGTGGGCGCCGAGACCAGCAAGTCCTTCGCCGTGCTCGAGCGCCTGCTCGACGGCTGCGCGGCCGCCGGCCTCGACCGCGCCTCGCGCATCCTCGCCTTCGGCGGCGGTGTGACCACCGACCTCGCCGGACTCACCGCCGCCCTGTACATGCGCGGCATCGCGTGGACCGCCATGCCCACCAGCCTGCTCGCCCAGGTCGACGCCTCGGTCGGCGGCAAGACCGCCGTCAACCTGGCCGCGGGCAAGAACCTGGCCGGCGCCTTCCACCCCCCGGCCGAGGTGCTCGTCGACACCGAGGTGCTCGCGACCCTGCCGCCGCTCGAGCTCCGCGCCGGCCTCGGCGAGGTGCTCAAGGCAGCCGTGCTCGGAGCGCGCTGCGAGCCGGGTGCCGCCGACGCCGGCCAGCCGCTGCTCGAGCTGCTCGAGGCCACGCCCGCCGAGGCCCTGCTCGCAGCTGACCCCGGGCTGTATGCCGAGGTCGTCGCCGCCTGCGTGCGCCACAAGGCCGACGTCGTCGCCGCGGACCTGTTCGAGGCCGGCCCCCGCAAGGCGCTCAACCTCGGCCACACCTTCGCCCACGCGATCGAGCACACCGCCGGCTTCGGCCGCATCCCCCACGGGGTCGCCGTCGCCGCTGGGCTGCACCTGGCCCTGGCCGCCGCCGCCCGGGTGGGCCTGCTGGCCGACTCCCAGCTAGCCGGACGCCTCGACCGCCTGGCGCTTGGCCTCGGCCTGCCGGGGGCCGCGGACCCGCTCGCGGACCTCGAGCGGGACTTCGGCCTGGGCCTCGACCGGGCCGCGCGCCTGGCTGCCAGGGCCAAGGACCAGAAAAGCCGGGCTGGCGCGGCGCGCTTCGTCCTGCCGCTCAGCCTCGGCGCGACCGAGCTCGACGTCGAGCTCGAGCCCAGCCTGGTCGCCGGCCTGCTCGGCGCCTAGCGCCCGCCTGGCTGCTGCCGAGCCGCGTCGAGCTCGCCCAGGATGCGGCGCCACACCTCGGCCGCCGGCTTGCCGCGCGGGGTGTAGGTCTTGTCCGCGAGGCCACCCTCGCCCCAGAAGTCGTAGAGGAAAGCGCCGCCGAAGCCCGCGGTGGGCCGGCCGCCGGGCAGGAAGACGTCGGCAAAGGCCTCGAAGGCGCGCCGCTGGCCGTCGGGGTCGGCGCGGCCGTCCAGGGTGTAGTCCCAGGGCTTGGCGAGGGCGCCTTCGACGCTGGGGATGCCGACCTCGCTGTAGACCGTCGGCAGGCCGCTGACCGCCGCGAGATGGCGCAGCTCGGACAGGCCCGCCCGCCAGCCTGCCCGCAGGCAGGCGTCGAGGTCCGGGAAGCGGTCCCGGGCTCCGCCGAAGGTCGTCTCCTGGCAGACCTCGAAGTAGCCGGTCATCGAGGCTAGGTCGAGGGCGTCCCAGAAGGGCAGCTCGGCGAAGTGGTCCCAGTTGGCGCTGTAGGTCAGGCTGCCGGCGTAGCGCATGCGAACGTTCTGGGCCAGCTGACGCCAGCGGGCCTCGTCGGCTTCCATCGAGGCCAGCTCCGAGCCGAGGCAGAGCACGTCGGCGCCGCCCTCCCTGGCCAGGTCGGCCATGTGGCAGACGAAGGCGTCGTAGGAGCGCCACCACGCCGTGCGGTCGGTCGGCGCCAGGGTGCCACGCCAGTCCTTGGGGCCCGGCTCGGCGATCAGCACCACGGGCATCAGCTGCACGCGCAGGCCTAGGGCGCGGGCGGCCCGGATCGTGGCGCGGATGCGCTCGTCGGGCGGCGTGCGCAGGGTGCGCAGCGGCACCTCGCTGGAGTCGTTGCGCTGCTGCTGGGTGACCACGATCAGGTTGACCCAGCGCGCGCCGAGCTCGGCCACCTCGGCCAGCTCCCAGGCGTAGTCGACGCTGAAGTCCTTGTGGTGCATCGGCAGGCAGACGCCGGCCAGGGGCAGGTCCAGGGGGCGCGGCCCGGGCGCGTGGGCGGGCGCGAAGAGGCCTCGGCCGGAGGACTGGGCTCTGGTGGCAGCAGCGGCCCAGTCCGTGTCGAGCGCCTCTAGAGACCCATTTGAGACCCCGTTAAACCGAAGTTGCTCCACGTGGGCGAGCGCGAGGCCAGCCTCGACCAGCTCGCGGCCTAGGTCCCGGGGGCCGTCGACCAGCCGCAGGGGCCCAGCTCCTGGGCTGGTCCAGGACCAGTCGCCGGAGGCCACCAGCTCGTCGGCCGCCGCCCTGAGGGGCCCCGGGAGCGCGGGCTGCTGGAGGCCGGGCAGGTCCAGGACCGAGCCGTCGAGCTCGATCCTGACGGGCCCAGCCGGGCTCCCCGCGCTGCCGCCGCGCCCACCGCAGGCCCCCAGGCAAGCCAGCGCCACCAGCAGCAAGCGGCCGGCCGCCGCAGCTCGCGGAGGCAGCGACCCCCGGGACCCGGGGCCAGAAATCGCGCGCGGGAGGGCCTTCATCGGTCGGATCGTACGGGGAACACGGGCCGAACGTCGACTCCCGGGGGCGCTTGTGGTTAAATCCGCCAGCTTCAGGGCTCCCCCACGGGAGGCGCCCCGGAGCGACGCCCTCCCCGCGCCTCCGTCCCCCCCCGAGTCCATGCCGCGTCGCGACGACCTCAAGTCGATCCTGATCATCGGAAGCGGGCCGATCGTTATCGGTCAAGCCTGCGAGTTCGACTATTCCGGCACCCAGGCCTGCAAGGCCCTTCGCGAGGAGGGCTATCGCATCGTCCTCGTGAACTCGAACCCTGCGACGATCATGACCGACCCGGGCATGGCCGACGCGACCTACATCGAGCCGGTCACCGCCAAGGCCGTGGCGCGCATCATCGCGAAGGAGAAGCCCGACGCCCTGCTGCCGACCCTAGGCGGCCAGACCGCCCTGAACGTGGCGCTCGAGCTCTACGATACGGGCGTGCTCGAGAAGCACGGGGTCGAGATGATCGGTGCCCGCGCCGACGTGATCCGCAAGGCCGAGGACCGCGACCTGTTCCGGGCCGCGATGAAGAACTGCGGGCTGGGCTCGGCCCGCTCGCGCGTCGCCCACACGATGGAGGACGCGCGCCGCTGCCTGGCCGAGATCGGCCTGCCCTGCGTGATCCGACCGGGCTTCACCATGGGTGGCTCCGGCGGGGGCATCGCCTTCAACGTCGAGGAGTTCGAGGCCATCGTGCACCGCGGCCTCGACCTCTCGATGAACTCCGAGGTCCTGATCGAGGAGTACCTCGAGGGCTGGAAGGAGTTCGAGATGGAGGTCATGCGCGACGCGGCGGACAACGTCGTGATCGTGTGCTCGATCGAGAACCTCGACCCGATGGGCGTGCACACCGGTGACTCGATCACGGTCGCGCCCAGCCAGACCCTGACCGACCGCGAGTACCAGGCCATGCGCAACGCCTCGATCGCGATCATGCGCGAGATCGGCGTCGAGTGCGGCGGGTCCAACTGCCAGTTTGCGATCCAACCCGAGACCGGGCGCATCATCGTCATCGAGATGAACCCGCGCGTCTCGCGCTCGTCGGCCCTGGCCTCGAAGGCGACCGGCTTCCCGATCGCGAAGTTCGCCGCCAAGCTCGCCGTCGGGTACACCCTCGACGAGATCCAGAACGACATCACCGAGGTCACGCCGGCCTGCTTCGAACCGACGATCGACTACACGGTCGTCAAGATCCCGCGCTTCGCCTTCGAGAAGTTCGCGGGCGCCGACACGACCCTGACCACGCAGATGAAGAGCGTCGGCGAGGTGATGAGCATCGGCCGCACGTTCAAGGAGGCCTTCCAGAAGGCCCTGCGCGGCCTCGAGACCGGTGAGGCGGGCTTCGGCCTCTCGCGCGGGGACTCGGTGTCGGGAGTCGAGGCCGACCACTCCGAGATCGGGCGCCTCCTGCGCACGCCCAACTGCGACCGCATCCAGGCCATCCGCGCGGCCTACCGCGCCGGCTGGAGCACCGACGAGATCTTCGACGCGACCAAGATCGACCGCTGGTTCCTCGAGCCCATGCGCGAGCTCGTCGAGTTCGAGCAAGAGCTCGCCGGCGCCCTGCTCGACGAAGAGCTCCTGCACCAGGCCAAGCAGTACGGCTACTCCGACGCGCAGATCGCCCTCGCGACCGGCTCGACCCCCGAGGGCGTCCTGGCCCTGCGCAGGGAGCGCGGCCTGGCGCCGGTCTTCAAGGCCGTCGACACCTGCGCCGCCGAGTTCGAGGCGCGCACGCCCTACTACTACTCGGCCTGGGACCAGGAGACCGAGATCGAAGCGCCGCTCGCCGGCTCCAAGGGCAAGATCATGATCCTCGGCGGCGGACCGAACCGCATCGGCCAGGGCATCGAGTTCGACTACTGCTGCTGCCACGCCGCCTACGCCGCCCGCGAGCTCGGCTACGAGGCGGTCATGGTCAACTCCAACCCGGAGACGGTCTCGACCGACTTCGACACCTCCGACCAGCTGTTCTTCGAGCCGCTGACCCACGAGGACGTCCTGCACATCGTGGACGCGATCGGCCCGAAGGGCATCATCGTTCAGTTCGGCGGCCAGACGCCGCTCAACCTCGCCGGTGGCCTCGAGCGCGCCGGCGCACCCCTGATCGGCACCTCGGTCGCCGCGATCGACAAGGCCGAGGACCGCGAGCAGTTCAGCGCCATGCTGGACAAGCTCGGCCTGATGCAGCCGCCCAACGGCATGGCCCGCAACGCCGGCGAGGCCTTCGAGATCGCGCGCCGCATCGGCTACCCGGTGCTCGTCCGCCCCTCCTACGTGCTCGGCGGCCGCGCGATGGAGATCGTCTTCGACGACGCTGCGCTCGACCACTACATGTCCACCGCCGTCAGCGCGTCGCCCGACCGCCCGATCCTCGTCGACCGCTTCCTCGAAGACGCGATCGAGGTCGACGTCGACGCGATCTGCGATGGCAAGCGCGTCGTCGTCGGCGGCATCATGGAACACATCGAGGAGGCCGGCGTGCACTCGGGCGACTCGACCTGTGTGCTGCCTCCCCACACGCTCGACCTCAGCATCCAGGACGCGATCTGTGACGCGACCGAGCGCATGGCGCTGGAGCTCGGCGTCGTCGGCCTGATGAACGTGCAGTTCGCCGTGAAGGGCGAGAAGCTCTATGTGATCGAGGTCAACCCGCGCGCCTCGCGCACGGTGCCCTTCGTCGCCAAGGCCACCGGCGTGCCGCTCGCCAAGCTGGCCGCCAAGGTCATGTGCGGCATGACCCTGGACGAGCTCGGCTTCACCGAGCGCGTCACGCCGGACTACTTCTCGGTCAAGGCCCCGGTCTTCCCCTACAACAAGTTCCCCGGCGCCGAGGTCAACCTCGGTCCCGAGATGCGCTCCACCGGCGAGGTCATGGGCCTCGACCCCAACCTCGGCATGGCCTTCCTCAAGGCCTTCCACGGCGCCGGCATGAACCTGCCGAAGTCGGGCCGCGTGCTGCTCACCGTGCGCGCCGAGCACAAGCGCTCGATCATCGCCGAGGCGCAGCTGCTGCGGCACATGGGCTACGAGCTGGTCGCCACCGAGGGCACCTGGCGCGCCCTTCGTGCCAACGGCATCGAGTGCGAGCGCGTGAACAAGGTCCAGGAGGGTCGCCCGCACATCGTCGACGCGATCAAGAACCGCGAGATCGACCTGGTGCTGAACACGCCCTACGGCAAGCAGCAGCGCCGGGACGACAGCCAGATCCGCGCCGCCGCGATCCATGGCCGCATCCCCTACGCTACGACGCGCGCGGGCATCAGCGCCGTGATCAGCGCCCTCTCGGCCTTGCACACCGGCGTCTACGAGGTGCGCTGCCTGCAGGAGCTCGAGGCCGCCCGCCAAGCGGCTCGCCCAGTGGTCGCCGCCGACGCCTGACCCGCGGGCGCACCCCGCTTGGGGTCCTAGGGGTGCAGCAGCTCGCGCACGATCGCACGGACCTCGCCGGTGCGGCGGCTGCGCATGTCGAGGATCTGCCGGCGCATCACCGCCAGGTCAGGGTACTCGCTCTCGGTCAGCTGGACCCGTGAGGCCCAGCCGCCGGCCTGGGCCGTGTGGCCGTAGAAGCCCTGGTCCTCGGTGTACTGCTCGGACTCGAGGAAGGTCAGCGGCGCACGCTCGATCGCGCCCATGCGGAATTCGTAGGAGACCGCCTCGCCGATGCCATCCATGAACGAGCGGATCAGCCCGTCGAGCTCGGCGTTGGTCTCGGCCATGCGCTCCTCGAGCTCGAACACCTGCTGGTCGTCCAGGTTGGCCAGCTCGGGGACCTGCAGGTACTTGGCCAGGCTCTTCGGCGTGGCCTTGGCGTAGCTGGCCGAGACGAGGTCGGCGGTGTCGTCGAACTCAGCGCCGGGCCAGGCCATCAGGGTCCGGTAGTAGAGGTCGCCCTTGACGTCCGAGGTCGGGTTGAGGCACCAGGCGTGGGACTCGCTGACCTCGACCCAGGGGCGGATCTCCGGCAGCTCGTCGGGCAGGAGGCCGTGCTCCTCGAGCTCGGCCCGAACGCGCGGCCAGTCGTCGCCCCAGAAGGCGGCCAGGATCTCCAGCGGCTCGGCGGCCGCATCGGCATCGACCAGCGGCTGGCGGCCGACGGGCAGGACCGGCTGCTGGGGCCCCAGCTCGATGACGGGTCCACGGACCTCCGGCAGGGCCCCCTCCAGGGGCTCCATCTCGCGCCCTCGAAGGACCAGGCCGATGGAGGCCAGGAGGAGCGCGCACGTGGTCAGGAACCACGCCGAGCCCAGTCCGGCTCGCGCTGCGTTGGTGGAGGCCATCAGATATCTTCTCGGTCGATCCATGGCGCTACTGAAGGGCAAGTAGGGCTTCGCGCACGCGCTGATCCCGCTTGCGGACCTGCTCGTGAATCTGGAGCCTGGCGGAGAGGGCGGCGGGGTTCGCGGCGGTGCGGACCGCGACCCGGGCGACCCAGCCCTGGCCGACCCGGACCATGGTGTAGAAGGCCGGATCGGGGTCGGACGCCGTGGGCGCCGCCTGCCGGGGCCACTCGAGGAAGGGCGAGATCAGGACCTCGCCCTGCATGTACTCGGTCAGCATCGCCGTCTCGAGCTCGTCGAGGTAGCGGTCGATGGCGACCTCGATGTCTGGTCGGGCGAGCTCGGCTAGGAAGTCGAGGGTCTCGAGCTCCTGGGGGCCGAGCTCGACCAGCACGCCGTAGCGCACCTGGAGCCACTCGTTGGTCAGCTGCTCGGGCCACTGCAGCTTCTCGCGGCGCTGGGCCGCGCGCTCGTGGTCGGCGTAGGTCAGCCAGGCCGGGAGCACCGCCATCAGGTCGGCCTCCGGCATCGGCAGCGGCAGGGTCTCGAGGTCGACGCCTTCGGCGGTGAGCAGCTCGCGCACCTCCTCCGCGTCGTCGCCGAAGAAGTCGTCGAGGAAGACCGCGCTCGGCGAGGGCTCCGTGTGCAGCTTGGGGACGACCTCGCGCAGGACCATCAGGGAATTGGACCCGCTGGGCACGCTGCCCGCGGGGGCCGTCAGGGAGGGCCCGGAGGCCTCCACCGAGGACCCGCCGCTGACCCACAGGAGCCCCGCGCAGGCCAGGCCGACGGCGGCGCCGGCGAGCAGGCTGTTCCTCTGGCTCGACATGCTACTTGACGACCTGACCACAGGCCGTGCAGGAGGCCCACACGCTGGCGCGCAGGGGGCCGCAGATGTTGGCCTCGATGAAGTACGAGTACACGCGGCCGCACTCCTGGGCCGGACCTGCGTCGGGTCCGAAGGTGACGCTGTCGCCCTTGCCCCGCTCCCATGGCGGCTTCTCGCCGAACTGGATCGACGTGGCGGGCTGCTTGCTCGGCTTGGTCTGCTGGTAGCCGATGCCCTTCACTCCGTCGGCCATCTCCTTGCCCCAGGAATAGGTGACGGTGGTCTCGCAGTTCTTGTTGGCGTCGCACAGCACGGTCAAGTCGTCCTTGATCATGTTGCATTCCCCCGACTCGATCTCGACCGAAGCCGAGATCTGCCAGTCCGCGAGGGGCGACTGGTGGCACGAGGCCAAGGCGGTGCCCGCGTAGTTGGTCAGGCCGGCGCAGCCCATGCAGCCGCCGGCGGCAAGGTCACCGACGAGCGGGCCGATCAGCAGGGCTGCTGCGGCTACGACGGTTCCAATGAACCTGGATGTGACTCCCATGATCTCCTCCTCCAAGGAACTCAAGCAGTGCTGTGATTCAGGATCCCGGGTGCCAGGAAGACGGACCTGGCGTCCCTGCCTTGCGGCTTGGGATCCTGGCCCGAAGCTAACCCTTGGGGAGCCGAGGCGCACGGGCAAGGTCTTCGCAACGCGCGCGCGGGGCGGCGGCCATCCCAGTCCCGGGAAGTGCCACAAGTCACTTCACACCAATAGCTTACCACCGACCCGCTGCACACAGGCAGCACGCGAAGAGCCCGGATCCCCCCATTTCAAGGGGGGATCCGGGCTCCTAGGGAGGGCCTGAAAAAATGTCCTACTCGGTGTCTGGCGTCCGCGAGGTGATCTCGACCTTGAATGTCCAGCGGTCCGTGGGGAACTCGTCGGCGTTGATCTTGTCGATCGCCTGGAGCTCGGCCTTGGTCACCACGACGAAGGGGCTCTCCGCCTCGAGGATGTACATGTAGTTGGAGATCTTGGCCCGCGAGAAGGGCCGCTTGCGATCCGGCGGCTCGATGCCCCAGATCTTGTCGACCGTCCCGGTGACGTAGCTCTTCTCGGGCTTGGGGTCCGGGTCCACGTCGCCGATGCGCACCGTGTCCATCACCGCCAGCTTCCGGATGTACTGCTTGGGGTCCTTGATCGACTCGAACTCGCTGCCCGACTCAATCTTCTGGAGCGCGTCGAGCTCGACCGCGAGCTGCTGGATCTCCTTGCCGAGGTTCGGCGCGGCGGAGCGCACCTGGTTGCGCAGGGTCTCGACCTTCGACTGTGCGTCGTAGCCCATGTAGCCGAGCCCGGCTGCGGCCAAGAGGCACACCAGCATCACGGCCCGCACGAAGTTCATGTTCGCGAAGAAGCTCTTCATGCTTCCATCTCCTCATCGTCGAGGATGCTCATGTCGACCTGGATCTTGATGTTCTCGACAGCGATCCCCTTGCCATTGTCCAGGGTCTCGGACTTCACCTCGGGGAACGAGATGCACCATGGCCTGGCGAGGACCGCATCGCGGAAGTTGTCGAGGTGGGTCGTCGCCACCACACCGGACTGGCTGCCGGCGTCGGCGAAGAAGCTCATCTTGAGCTCGACCTCGACGTGGTCCTTGGTCGTGCCGCGGCCCGGTCGGAAGTTGGACTTCACGTCGCGGATCGAGCAGTAGCCCGTCTGCTCGATGCCGAGGCCTTCGAGCACGTCCAGCACGCGCGTCAAGGCGCCGAAGGCCGAGTGCGGCTTGCGCACGTCGGTGTTCTGACCAAGCTTCTTCTTCAGGTCGCCGATCTCGATGTTCAGCCGCTGGCGGACGCGCTGCATGTCCTGGAAGGGGTCGTCGGAGCCGTCCTCCATCGACTTGACCAGGTTGACCAGCTGGCTGCTGGGCTGGGTCAGTCGACCGGCGGCCCCGCGCTTGGCGTCACCGAGCATGAAGGTGTTGGAGGTGGCCAGCCACTTCTCCATGTCCATCTGGAGCGGCTTGAGCTCCTTGTCGAGCACCACGAACCAGATCCCAGCCAGGGCGGCCAGGAGCAGGGCCAGGACCGCCAGGGGCAGCTCGATGCGCTCGAGCTTGCCGGTGAAGCGCAGGTCCTCGCGGCGCAGGCTGGCCTTGATCGGGCCGCCGCCCATGCGCGCGATCGCCGCGCCGAAGGCTGCGGCGAAGTTGCTGGCGCTGGAGCCGGGGGGCAGGTCGGCGGACTCGAAGGGCTCGAGCACCTGGATCGGCTGGCCGTCGATCTCCTCGCCGACGACGCCGGCGAAGTCGATGCCGCTGATGTAGATGCCGTCGAGCGGGTTGGCCGCCTGCATGCCGGCGACCGTCCGGGTCAGCTCGCGCAGGAGGCGGCGGCGGGAGGTCTCGTCGTCGCCATGGTCGGCACCGATGTGGGCCGCGCGCATGGTGCGCACGACGCCGCCATCGACCATGACCATGGAGCTCGAGGAGCGGCCCACGTGAATCAGGACCTGGGCACCGTCCACGCTCAGCACGCCGGCGCTCCAGGCCGCGTTCACGATGGCGCTGGAGTCGGCCTCGGCCTCGAGGGGCTCGAGGCCCGCACGGGTCGCGATGGTGATCGCCTCCCCGAGGTGGACCTTGGGCATCACCGTGATCAAGAGCTGGGACTCGACCCCCGTCGAGACCGACGTGTGGAAGTCCACGACCACGTCGTCGATCTCCCACTGGGGGACATGGCTCTCGACCTCGAACTTGATGACCTGCTCGATCTTGCCCGAGTCGTCGAAGGGCAGGGTCATTGTGCGGAAGGCGGCCTGGCCCGAATCGACCACCAGGCCGATCGAGTCACCGGGCACCTTGAGCCCCCTGGTCGCGTCCTTGATCGCAGCGATCAGGTCCCCCTGGGGATCCTCGGAGTCCTCCGGGATCCGCCCGCGGCGGCAGGCCACCACGGAGGGTTTCTTCACACTGCCCTCTAGGATCAGGAGCTCGAAGTCGGTCCGGCCGACGCGGACCCCGCAAGTACGTGCCATGTTCTGTCAGTGGGCTCTGGGAGAGAGGTTCCCGGACACCAGAGCGTCGAACTCTGCACGCCGGTCCTCGGGCAGGACTTTATCGCGAATGTAGTCCCGATAGGTATCACCAAGTCGCACCAACTCGGGCTCGAGCTCCGCGAGGTGTCTGGTCTTGAGCTCTTCGAGCTTGCGCTCGTAGCCCATCAGCAGGAGCCGCAGGGCGCGCTCGCGGTCCGGCGACAGGTCGAAGTCGGCCGCCAGGCGGTCCGCGTAGCCCGCGAAGAGGGCGCGCTCCGGCTGGGGTGGTTCGGGCGGCTGGACCAGCTGGCCCCCGGTGAACCCGGCGAGCGCCGAGACCAGGGCCAGGATCAGGACCCACAGCTTGTGGGATGCCATGCTCAGCGGTCGCCTCGTCGGGCGCCGTTACCGCGCGCGTCGAGGGGCACCGAGGGCGGCGTCTCGGCCGCGTTCAGCTCGTCCAGGTCGCGCAGGATCTCGGGCAGGGGCTCGGCCACGAGCTGCTCGCCGGCGGGCTGCTGGGCCATGCCGAGCACCAACGAGAAGGCGAAGAGCAGGCCGGCAGCCACGGAGGTCATGCCCAGGAGAAAGGGCATCGGGTCCCTGCGCGGGGCCACGGGCTCGGGCGGGGCGACCTCGGGCAGGGGCTGGCCGGGCTCGACCCCGGAGAAGGCCGCGCGGGCCACCCGAGCAGCAAAGCCCTGGGGCACGGCGACCGGCTCGGGGTCCCGGAACCAACGGCGCAGGTTGGTCAGGTCCTGGGCTGCCGTGCGGCACTCAGGGCAGGCCAAGAGGTGGCGGCGCAGGGGTGCGGCTTGCTCTTCGGAGAGCTCGCCGTCGAGGTAGCCGGGCACGAGTGCCGCGGCCTGTTCGCACTTGGGCTTGGTCATTGGGATTCCCCCCCGTTCCACTGGGGATCGAACTCCGGAAAGAGGCGCAGGAGCGCGTCCTTGAAGCGGGCACGGGCACGGAAGAGGCGCGACTCGACGGTGCCGATCGAGACGCCGAGCAGGTCGGCGATCTCTTGGTAGGCCCGATCCTCGAACTCGCGCAGCACGAGGACGGTGCGAAAGATGTCGGGCAGCTCCTCGAGCACCTGCTGGGTGACCTCGGCGATCTCCTCCTGTTCCAGGCGGGCGTCGGGGGCCATCACGCGGCGGTCGAAGTTGCCGGGGGACGCGTCCGAGAGGATCTCGGGGTCCTCCACAGCCTGGACGGGCGAGCGCCCTCGGCGCTTGTGCAGGTCGAGGGCGGTGTTGATCGCGATGCGCTGGAGCCAGGTGGAGAAGGACGACTGGTGCTGGAAGGTCTCCAGGCGCCGGAAGGCCTTCAGGAAGGTGTCCTGGACGATGTCCTCCACTTCGGCGGCATTTCGCGAGTAGTTGCGAGCCAGAGCAAAGAGGCGGCCTTGGTAGCGCTCGACCAGGAGCTGGAACGAGAGCTGGCTGCCGGCGAGGGTCTCGCGGACGAGGTCGCTGTCGTTGGAGGCTTGGGGCTGCATCAAGGAAAGTGCCATGTCGCGAGTCAGACGCCCCGGGGCTGGAGCTTCTTCCCGGCGCTCCTCCAAACTACGAAGCTTCTCCAGGGGGATGAGCCAGGCCCTCGAGGAGGTGCCCCATCTTCTCGCGCTTCGTCCGCAAGTACCTCTCGTTGCTATCGTTATGAGCGATCTGCAGGGGCTCCTGCGAGAGCAGCTCCAGGCCGTAGCCGGAGAGGCCGACGATCTTCTTGGGGTTGTTGGTCAGGAGCCGCATGCGCCGAACCCCCAGGAAGGTCAGCATCTGGGCCCCAAGGCCGTACTCGCGCAGGTCGGGCGGGAAGCCGAGCGCCTCGTTGGCCTCGACCGTGTCCAGCCCCTGGTCCTGGAGCGCGTAGGCCCGCAGCTTGTTCTCGAGGCCGATCCCGCGCCCTTCGTGGTTCTTCATGTAGATCAGCACCCCGCGCTCCTTGGTCGAGAGCAGCTCCAGTGCCCGGTGCAGCTGATCGCCGCAGTCGCAGCGCTTGCTGTGGAAGATGTCCCCGGTCAGGCACTCCGAGTGGACCCGCACGAAGACCTCTTCCTCGACGGCCTCACGCGGGTTCATGTCGCCCGCCGGCATGCCCTTGGTCATCGCCACGTGCTCCTGGCCCGTCAGGGTCGAGCGGAAGAGCGAGACCAGGAAGTCGCCGTCGGAGGTCGGCATGGGGACATCGAGGATGACCGGGTCGATCAAGCGCTCGTGCTCGCGACGCCAGGCGATCAGGTCGGCGATGGTGCAGAGCTTGAGCTCGTGGCGCTCGGCAAAGGCCTGCAGGGACGGCATGCGGGCCATCGTGCCGTCGTCGTTCATGATCTCGCAGATCACGCCGGCCTCGCCAGCCCCGCACAGGCGCGCGAGGTCGACCGCCGCCTCGGTGTGGCCGCCGCGCACCAGGACCCCGCCGCGCTTGGCGCGCAGGGGGAAGATGTGGCCGGGGGAGACGATGTCGGCGGGCCCGGCGCCGGGCGCGATGGCGGCCTGGACGGTGCGCGCCCGGTCGGCGGCGCTGATGCCGGTCGTGACCCCCGTGGCGGCCTCGATCGAGACCGTGAAGGCGGTGGTCATGCGGCTCTGGTTGCGCTGGACCTGCATCTCGAGGCCCAGCTCGTCGCACAGGTCCGAGCTCATCGGCATGCAGATCAGCCCGCGGGCCTCCTTGGCCATGAAATTGATGCTCTCGGCCGTGGTGTGCTCGGCCAGCATCACGAGGTCGCCCTCGTTCTCGCGGTCGGGGTCGTCGACCAGCACGATCATGCGACCGGCACGGAGATCGTCGAGGACTTCGGGGATCGGGCTGACGGACATGGCTGTCGAGCTGGCTCTTGGGAGTTCGGAGGGGCGCCGGGCAGGGCGCGGAGCGCACCATATTAACAGGATTGGGTCCGGCCACGACAGAAGCCAGCGAGGTTGCCTCCCCCGGCGTGTTGACAAACCTGTGGATAACCATGTCGACAAGCCCTGGACAAGTGGTGGAGTGCCCGAAACCTGCTCCAGACAAGGGACTTAGGGCGGCCTCGCCACGGATGTCGAGGTGTGGACTAGCTCGCGCTTGGGTGACCCTTGCAGCAGCCGATAACGGGGACAGTCCCAACCCCACCCAGGCCCACATGCGCATCCAGCTCACGATCTTCCTCGCCATCGGCGTCGCCCTCACCTCGGTCGCCGTGGTCGGGGGAAAGCGGATCGAAGACCTCGATCGGATGCTGCGGGAGGGCTCGCGCAGCGCCAACACCGCCAAGGAGGCCGGCGCGGCCTTGATGGCCCGCGAGCTCGAGCGCCAGCGCGAGGAGCGCAACTCGCTCGTCACGGAGATCGAGCGGCTCGAGGGGGAGCTCACTCGGCTCGGGGAAGAGCGCGAGGAGGAGCTCGCTCGTCTGCGGGCCGAGTTCCTGGGCAGCCAGGGCCGCCTGCAGGAGCTCTTGACCTCGTCCAGCGACCAGCTGACGGTGCTGGAGTCTTCGGTCTCGCGCATCGAGGGGGCCGAGTACTCGAGCCTGATCCAGGAGCTCGGGGCCGACGTGCGCGGCCAGTGGACCTCGCTCGAGGCCCGGGTCGAGCAGGCCAGCGAGCAGCTCGAGACCACCCGGGCCCTGCTCGACGAGCTCGACGGTCGGCTCGCGGAGCAGCGCGACCTCGACCTGATGTGGCGCGACGTCATGGGGCCGGTCGTCCAGCTGGCCGGGGACTCTAGCGTTGGCAGCGGGGTGCTGCTGCGCTCGACGCCGATCGCCGCGAGCGACGAGCCGGGCTACCGCACCCTGGTCCTGACCGCCTGGCACGTGGTGCGCGACATCCAAGAGGGACGCGAGCTCGAGCACCCCGTGCCGGTCACGATCTACGACCGCATCGGTGCTGCCAAGGTGATCGAGGCCAGCGTGGTCGCCCGCGACGTCAGCCTCGACATCTGCCTGCTCGAGCTCGACAGCCGTGAGCACTTCGCCCATGGCGCGATCCTGCCCACCGACAGTCGCATGAAGCGCGCCCAGGTCTTCGAGACGATCTACGCGGTCGGCTGCCCGCTCGGCAACGACCCGATCCCGACCCGCGGCGAGGTCTCGGACACGAGCCACGACGTCGACGGTCGCAACTACTGGATGATCAACGCGCCGACCTTCATCGGCAACTCGGGCGGCGGCATCTTCGACGCCGAGACCCACGAGCTGCTCGGCATCTTCAGCAAGATCTACAACTACGGTGCGGTGCAGCAGACGATCATCCCGCACATGGGGCTGGTCACGCCGATGGACGCGATCTACGACTGGGTCGAGTCCGAGGGCCTCGAGCTCGGCGCGAAGTAGGGGCCTGGCGAGCCCCCGCCGCGCCCACGCCTACTCGAAGGCGACCGAGGTGAGCCGCATCCCCGGCGCTAGCTCCACCCGCAGCTCGACGAAGCGCTCGCTCCCCACATCGGAGCCCCAGTCCCCGAACGCCACGCCGTCGTCGGACCCCCTGAGCAGGACGCGCGGCTCGAGGTCACCCTCTGCGCCTTCGGGCCCCTGCCACTCCACCGCGGCCTCGAGCCCCGGCTGCCACCCCTCGCGGTCGAAGCGCCAGGTCGCCGAGCCCCAGGCCTCGTCGTCGAAGCGCAGGCGCCAGACCTCGTCCAGGAACACGTCCGTGTCCTGGCGGCCGAAGGGCAGCACGAAGACGTCGCGCTCCTCGTCGTAGGCCATGCCGAAGTAGCCACCGCGCGGGCCCGGAGCGTTCGAGGCGCGCAGCTCGGTCCAGGTGTTCGTCTCGGTCGCGTAGGTCCATAGGTCGTTCGCCCGGTCGTCCAGTCCACCGGTGATGCCACCGAAGAGCACGGCCCGATCGCGCCGCGTGTCGTAGGCGACCGCGCCGCGCACGCGTGGGCTCGGCGCCACGTCAGGAGTCTCGCGCAGCACCCAGGCTCCGAACTCGTGAGAGTAGACCAGGAGGTCGCTCGTGCGCTCCTTCTGCGGCTCGGCCCCGGCCTCGCTCGGCGGCGTGATCCAGAAGCCACCGAAGCGCACCACCAGCTCGAGGTCGGGGTCGTACCAGGTCATCGCCTGGGCCGTGGTGCGCGGCTCGACCGGCTGGAGTTCCTCGTCGACGTACAGCGGCCCCGGCTCGCGGCGCAGCAAGCCATCGCCCGGATCGACCGACCACACGGCGTGGCGTGTCAGGAAGAGGAAGCGCCCGAGGCCCGCATGGAACACCGGCTGCTGGTCGCCAACGCTTGGGACCGGCCCCGCCTGCACGTGCTCGGTCCAGCGGCCGGTCGCGACGTCGAACAGCCACACGTCGCCGTACTGGAAGCCGCCCCCCGGTGCGTTGAACCAGCCGCCGAGCAGCAGCGCCTTGCCCGTCGCGGGATCGAAGGCCATGCCCTGGTGGCAGCGCGGTCCCGGTGCGGGACCGTGGGTCAGCTCGAAGTCGGGCAGGACCCGCGGACCGGCCGAGTGGAGCCGCGAGCCGGCGGGCCGCTGCTCTCTTGGGTTGGCCTGGACCGTGGCCGCAAAGGCCGCGCGCAGCTCCGTGCTGGTGCGTCCGGTCGCGCCACCGGCGACTCGCTCCCAGCGCTGCTCGTCGAGGTGGTAGAGCCAGGCATCGTCGCCGTTGGCCATGCGCCCGGCGTGGGTGTCGCGCAGCTCGCCGCCGAACACCAGCAGGCGACCGGGTCCGGCGGACACGACCGCGTGGCAGGTGCGCGCGTGGGGTCCGGGCGCGGGCCGGTCCTGGGCCCAGTGGGCGGCAACCCAATCGGCCCCGTCACGGTCGGGAACGACGCGCTCGAAGGTGCCAGCGGTCCAAGCTTCGGGCGAGTCGAGCAGCGGACCCGTCAGGACCGTGGGCGTCCCCATCGCGCCGATCCCCGAGCGCCAGCGTCGGCGCAGCTCTTCGGTCGAGACGTAGCGGTCGAAGAGCCGCAGCTCGTCCAGGTCGAGGGCCAGGCCGGGGGCGGCAACGTGCACGAACAGGTACGCGCCACCGGTGTCCTCGCCGACATCGAAGCGCGCCGCCTCCGGGCTCTCCCCCAGTTCGATGACCTGCACCTCGCCGTCCAGCACCACGCGCACGGTGCCTGTGGTGCCCAGGTCGTGGGCGATCGCGAGGTGGTGCCAGCGATTGCTTGTCAGTGCTTCAGGCAGCAGCTCGACAAAGCCGCCGTCGCTCCGGTCCCTGTGGAAGCCGTCGAACTCCAAGTTGACCCTGAGCTTCGGCTGCGGACGCGGCTCGCGGGCACCCTGGAGCCGCAGGGTGCGCTCCAGAACGAAACCCTCGAGGTCGTCGCCTCGGGGTCGGAGCCACAGCTCCAGGGTGCTAGAGGCCCCGAGCGGGAAGGCCCCCAGGTGCGCGAGCTCGGAGCTCTCCCCCGAGCAGAGCGCGACCTCGTAGCCCGGCCCGCTCAGACCTTCCGCGACTCGGTCGAAGCCCTCGAGCTCCACCCCGAGCCGCTCGAGCTGGGCCGCGTCGCTCGCCTCGTCGCCGGTCAGGTGCAGCACCAGTCCCGGGTCCCGCCCGATCAACGCGGCCGCGGGGGGGGGGGGGGCGGGGGGGGGGGGCCCCCGCGCCCGCCCGCGGCCGGGGCCGGCGGGCGGGCCGGGCCAGTCGCGGGTCCGGCCCGATCACGGGGGCCGCGCGGGTGGGTCGGACTTGGGGGGTACCGCCCGACGCGGCGGCGAGCAGAGCGAGGGCGGCGAGCATGCCCACCATCTTAGTGGCGGAAGTGGCGCGCGCCGGTGAAGACCATCGGGACGCCGCGCTTGTCGCAGGCCTCGATGACCTCGTTGTCGCGCATCGAGCCGCCGGGCTGCAGGATCGCGACGACGCCGGCGTCCATCGCG
>JARGPD010000087.1 GCA_029212845.1 Planctomycetota bacterium | reverse complement strand
TCGTCCGCTCCGTTCGTCCGCTCCGACCGGCCGCGCCTTCGTCCGGTCTTTCGTCCGCCCCGTTCGTCCGCCCCGTTCGTCCGCTCCGACCGGCCGCGCCTTCGTCCGGTCTTTCGTCGGCGCTCATGGTCTGGCGTATTCGGCTGGCTCTTGTGCGGCCGAGTCGTTCGGCGATCCGTTGGTTGTGGTTGTCGTTTGCCATCAGCCGGGGCACCGGACTTCACGAACTTCGCCCCATCCCAAGCGAGAGGTCCAGCCGAATGCCCGAGTGCCCGCGAGTGGAACTGCGCCAGGGGGTGCGGCGATCCCTCGAGGGCGCTCGCCGCTCATCTCCACTCCCAAGCCCCTCAACACCTCCTACGCTCCTCAACCGCCAGCCGCCTAGGACGAGCCGCCCGACGGGTCGCCGCACCCCCTGGCGCTTCCACGAGCGGGCAGCGGGTAGCCTCGCCAAGGCGCCCGAGCGAATGCCCGCCGCAGGCGCCACCAAGCCAAGTGTGCTTGCCCGACCGCACACGAGCCTCCCCGGTTCCCTCCCACAGTCACCTGCCAACGCCAACAGAGCATTCCCCCTAGCCGCAGTCCTTGCCTAGCGGCAGCAGAGCGCCCACTGCAAGCCGCATGCGCTTGCCCAGTGGCGTCAGCGCGTCCCTCGCCATCCGCAGGCGCCTGCCTAGCGGCAGCAGAGCGCCCCCCCGCAAGCCGCAGGCGCTTGCCCAGCGGCAACAGAGCAACAAAAAAAGCGCCCCGCCTCGAGACGAGCTCGGGGCGGGGCGCTTCCTTGGAGTCGGGGGGGACCCTGACTCTGCTCTTGCCTGACTAGGCCTTGGCCGTCGCGCCGGCAGCTTCCGCGAGGGCGGTGGCGCGGGAGGTGTCTTCCCAAGTGAAGCCTTCGCGGCCGAAGTGGCCGTGGTAAGCGGTGACCTCGTAGACCGGGCGCTTGAGCTGCAGGTCGCCGATGATGCCGGCGGGGGTCAGGTCGAAGGTCTTCTCGATCGCGCCGACCAGGTCCTCGTCGGACACGGTGCCCGTGCCGAAGGTGTCGACGTGGATCGAGAGGGGCTTGGCGACGCCGATGGCGTAGGCCAGCTGGACCTCGCAGCGGTCGGCGAGGCCGGCGGCGACGACGTTCTTCGCGACCCAGCGGGCAGCGTAGGCGGCCGAGCGGTCGACCTTGGACGGGTCCTTGCCGGAGAAGGCGCCACCACCGTGACGACCCATGCCGCCGTAGGTGTCGACGATGATCTTGCGGCCGGTCAGGCCGCAGTCGCCGTGGGGGCCACCGAGCACGAACTTGCCGGTCGGGTTGATGTGGTAGATGACGTCGTCATCCATCATCTCGGCGGGCAGCACGACCTTGATGACCTTCTCGATGATCTCCTTGCGGATCTCGGCGAGCACGGCGGCGTCCTCGCTCTTGCCGTTGACCTCGGGGTCGTGCTGGGTCGAGATCACGACCGTGTGCACGCGCACGGGCGTGTTGCCGTCGTACTCGACGGTGATCTGGCTCTTGGAGTCCGGGCGCAGCCAAGGCAGGGCACCGCTCTGGCGCAGCTCGGCCATCTTCTCGACGAGGCGGTGGCTGTAGTGCACCGGGAAGGGCATCAGCACATCGGTCTCGTTGCAGGCGAAGCCGAACATCAGACCCTGGTCGCCGGCACCTTGCTCGGCGTGCAGGCCCTCGCCCTCGGAGACGCCCTGGCTGATGTCGGGGGACTGCTTGTCGAGCGTCACCATGACCGCGCAGGTGTCACCATTGATGCCGAAGGCGTCGCTGGTGTAGCCGATGCGGTTGATCGTGGCGCGGATGATGTCCTGGTAGTTGATCACCGCTTTGGTGGTGATCTCACCGGCGACGACCGCGAGGCCCGTGGTGACCATCGTCTCGCAGGCGACGCGGCTATCCGGGTCCTGGGCCAGGAGGGCGTCCAGGATGGCGTCGGAGACTTGATCGGCAACCTTATCGGGGTGGCCCATCGAGACGGATTCGGAGGTGAAGAGGTGACGCGCCATGGGGCTGGTCCTGTTCCTTGCTCGCTATGGAGGGGGTTTTCGCTCACCGCGCCGCGCCCGGAAGGGCCAGCGAAGAGCCACGGGGGGCGCTGGAGAGCCAAGTATCGAGGAAATCATATCCGATGATGAGTGACTGGTCGGGGCGACCATGTTTTTTCATCGGAGCACCCCAGATGCAGGGACCTAGGCGGTCCTTCTGCGGCTGGGACACCGCCTCGGTCCAGGGTTATCGGTCCGGCAAGCAGGTCGCCTGGAGGGCATCCAAGGTCTTCGCCGCGGCCCCCTGTTGGGCCCGGACGGCATGCATGCCCGCCGCCCCCATCGTCAGCCGTGCGTCGACGTCGCGGCCGAGCCGTGCGAGGGCCGGCGCCAGGCCCGCGACCCCCTGCAGCACCTCCAGGGCTCCGGCCTCATCCAGGAGGCGCGCCTCCTGGGTGAAGTTGTCCAGGTGCGGCCCGGTCAGGACGGCGATGCCTTGGGAGGCTGGCTCGAGCATGTTCTGCCCGCCGTGGGGCACGAGGCTACCGCCCACGAAGACCAGGTCGGCCAGGCCGTAGACCTGCTCGAGCTCGCCGATCGTGTCGACGATCGCCGGGCGCGCCGGGTCCGGCGTGGCGCCCGCGCGCAGCTCGCTGAGCAGCTGCGGCACGATGCCGAGCTCCTTCTGGTGGGCGAGCACCTCGGCCAGGCGCTTGGGGTGCCGCGGCACCAGGACCAGGCGCCAGTCGGGGAGGGACTCGCGCCAGGCCTCGGTCAGCCAGCGCTCCTCCTCGCCGTGGGTCGAGCCCCCCACGAGCACCGGGCCTACCGATCCGAGCAGGCGGCGCAGCTCCACGCCCGGCTCGACGCGCCCGATGTCCAGGCCATCGGCCTTCACGTTGCCAGTCTCCATCACGCGGTCGGGATCGACTCGCAGGGCCAGGAAGCGCCTGGAATACTCGGGCCCCTGGGCGCAGTAGAGCGAGATGCGATCGAACTGGGGCAAGAGCCCCTTGAAGACGCGGTACGAGCGGAAGCTCTGGGCGGTGATGCGACCGTTGACCACCGCGACCGGAATCCCGCGGCGGTTCGCGCAGCGGAGGAAGTTGGGCCAGATCTCGAGCTCGACCAGCACCACCGCGGCGGGACGCACCCGGCGCAGGAAGCGACTGACGACGAAGGACAGGTCGACCGGGAAGTGGACCACGGGGTGGTCGGGGAAGAGCGAGCGCGCGACCAGGTAGCCGGTCTCGGTCGAGACCGAGATCACCACGGCCAGGTCCGGCCGACGGCGCTCGAGCTCGCGCACCACCGAGATGGCCCCCTTGATCTCGCCCACCGACACGCCGTGCACGAGGACCCGCGGCCTTTCGTCGGAACCCAGCGGCTCGTCCTCCAAGCGGCGCCCGAGGCGCCCGAGCACCATCCCGCCGAAGCCCGGTCGCGTCCACGAGCGCCACAGGAGCCAGGGCAGCCCGACGATCGCGGCCAGGATCCAGCAGAGGTCGTACAGCCCGTGCAGCACGAAGCGCACGAACCCGGGGTGCGGGTCCGAGCGAATGGCCGGAGCGATCCCCTCGAGGGACAAGGGCTCGCTCAAGGCCGGGTCGGAGTCGGTGAAGGGGTCCGACGTGCTGCCGAGGTGCAGCCCGGAGTCCTCATGCCCCGTGGCACTTCTTGTACTTCTTGCCGCTGCCGCAGGGGCACGGATCGTTGCGGCCGACCTCGGGCTGCACGGGGGCCTGGGGGGCCGGCTTGGGGATCGGGCGCGAGGAAGGCGCCGGGTTGGTGGCGACGCGCGTCGCGCCCGGTGCGGGGGCGGGTCGCGCGGCCGGGGCGGCGGGTGCGGCTCCGGCGGGAGCGCCACCCTCGGCACCAGCGCGCTTGGCCTGCTGGGCCGCGAGGGCCTGCTGGATGCGGCGCTGCTGGTTCATCGCGTCGAAGGCTTGGCTGGCCGAGACGGGACGGCGCACCGGAGCTGCCGCACGCACCGGGGCTGCCTGGCGCTGGGCCGGCGCGCCGAACTGCGGCTTGACACTGCGCGCCCCGCCGAAGACCTGGGCCGGGGTCGCGTAGCTCTGACCGCGCGCGGCGCCCTCGCCGCCGACCTCGACGCGCAGCACCAGGCTGGCGATCTCGTCCTCGATGGCTTCCTGGAGCTTGGTGAACAGCTCGTAGCCCTCGCGCTTGTACTCGTTCTTCGGGTCCTTCTGGGCGTAGCCGCGCAGGCCGATGCCGGCCTTGAGCGAGTCGATCGCGTGCAGGTGGTCCTTCCAGCGGGTGTCGATCGCGTGCAGCAAGAGGTAGCGCTCGATGCGCTCGAGGACCTCCTCGCCGAGCTCCTCGCGGCGCTCGTCGTACATCTTGAGCGCCGCCTCGGCCGCGGGCGTCGGGTCCGCGTCGGGCGCTGTCACCGCGGCCGCGATCTTCGCGTCGAGCTCGCGCCCGAAGCTGCGCTGGAACCAAGCGATCAGCCCCTCGGGGTCCTCGGTGAAGGCGCTGACGTTGCGCATCACCGAGCCTTCGATCATCTGGGTGGTCTTGTCGTCCAGCCCCTCGCTGGCGAGCACCTCTTGGCGCACCGTGTAGATGGTCTTGCGCTGCTCGTCCATCACGCCGTCGTACTCGAGCAGGTTCTTCCGGATCTCGAAGTGGAAGTCCTCGACCTTCTTCTGGGCCTTCTCGATCGCACGGCTGACCATCTTGGACTCGATCGGCACGCCCTCGGACATGCCCAGCTTCTCCATGAAGTTCTTCACCCAGTCCCGGTAGAAGCGCCGCATGAGCGGGTCTTCGAGGGACAGGTAGAAGCGCGAGAGGCCGGCGTCGCCCTGGCGGCCGGAGCGACCGCGCAGCTGGTTGTCGATGCGGCGCGACTCGTGGCGCTCGGTGCCCAGCACGTACAGCCCGCCGAGGTCCTGGACCTCCTTCTCGAGCCGGTCGCACTCCGCGCGCAGCTCGCTGCGCAGCTTGTCGATCTCCTCGAGGTGCTCGGGGTCACCGACGACCAGTCCCTTCTCCTCGAGCAGCTCGCGCAGCTTGTAGTCGAAGTTGCCACCCAGCTTGATGTCGGTGCCACGCCCGGCCATGTTCGTCGCGACCGTGATGGCGTGCTTCTCGCCGGCCTTGGCGACGACGTGGGCCTCGCGCTCGTGCTGCTTGGCATTGAGCACCTCGTGCACGATGCCGCGCTCGGTCAGGAGCCGCGAGAGCTCCTCGGAGTTCTCGATCGAGGTCGTGCCGACCAGGATCGGCTGTCCGGCCTCGTTGACCGCTTCGATCTCGTCGCAGATCGCGGTCCACTTCTCACCCTCGGTGCGGAAGACGACGTCCTGGGAGTCCTCCCGCGCGATCGGCAGGTTGGTCGGGATCTGGACCACGTCCAGCTCGTAGATCTTGTGGAACTCGCCGGCCTCGGTGATCGCGGTGCCGGTCATGCCGGCCAGCTTGTCGTACAGGCGGAAGTAGTTCTGGAAGGTGATCGTCGCCAGGGTCTGGTTCTCCTGACGGACCTGCAGGCCTTCCTTGACCTCGACGGCCTGGTGCAGGCCGTCCGACCAGCGCCGCCCGGTCATCTTGCGACCGGTGAACTCGTCGACGATCGTGATCTCGGGGCCCTTGTCGCCGGGCTCGACGACGTAGTGGTCGTCGAGCGAGTACAGGTAGTTGGCGCGCAGGGCGTTCTCGATGTAGTGCGGCCAGTCCATGTTGCCGGCCGTGTAGAACGAGTCCACACCCACCATCTTCTCGGCGGCCTCGATGCCGTCCTCGAGCAGGTGCACCTGGCGCTCCTTGTCCTTGACCTCGAAGTGGTCGTCCTGCTTGAGCTTGAGCGCGACCTCGTGGGCGATCACGTACTTCTCGGGCATGTTCTCGGCGGGACCCGAGATGATCAGCGGCGTGCGAGACTCGTCGATCAGGATCGAGTCGACCTCGTCGATGATCGCGAAGTGCAGCGTCTTCTGGACCTGGTCCTCGACGCGGTTCTTCATGTTGTCCCGCAGGTAGTCGAAGCCGAACTCGTTGTTCGTGCCGTAGACGATGTCGCAGTCGTAGACCGGCTTGCGCTCGGCCGGCGACATGTCCGACTCGATCCACGCGCAGCTCACGCCGAGGTAGTCGAAGATCGGCATCATCCACAGGGCGTCACGCTTGGCGAGGTAGTCGTTGACCGTCACCAGATAGCAGGTCTGCCCCGAGAGCGAGTTCAGGTACAGGGCCAGGGTCGCCATCAGCGTCTTGCCCTCACCCGTCATCATCTCGGCGATGCGCCCCTGGTGCAGGGTGATGCCGCCGACGAGCTGCACGTCGAAGTGGCGCATGCCCATGGTCCGCCGCGAGGCCTCGCGGCACAGGGCGAAGGCCTGGGGCAGGAGCTGCTCGAGGGTCACCTCGCCGCGCTCGACCGCCGCGCGCCAGCCCTCCGTGTGGGCGACGAACTCCTCGGACTCGAGCCCGCGGGCCCAGTCCTCGTGGCTGTTGATGGCGTCGACCTGCGGCTCGAGTCCCTTGACGAGCCGCGAGTTGCGGTCGCCAAAAACGCCGCGCAGGCTCTTGCCCACGCGTTCACCGAAGATGCCAAACTTGTCGGAGAGCTTGTCCCAGTCCATGGATTCCTGCTACGGGCGAGCCCCAGCGACCGGAGTGGCGCCGGGGAGAGTCAGAGGGCGACCATTAAAGGGTGGAGGCCCCCCCGTGGGAAGCCGAGGCGCGGACTTTCCTCGCCGGAGCCGGCATCGGGGCCTAATCCTTACCGGTTTCCTTCGACTCCGAGGTCCCCCGGAGCAGCCGCTCGATCATCTCGAACAGCACCTGGCGCGGGTAGGGCTTGCGCAGGAAGCCGCTGACCCGCTGCAGCCGCTTCAGGTCGATCCGCGCCGCCGTGCTCATCAGCACCGGCAGATCAGCAAGCTCCTTGTCCTCGCGGATCAGCTGCAGCACCCGTCGACCGTCGAGCTCGGGCATGTCGTTGTCCAGCAGCAAGAGGTCGGGGGTCGGCTCCTGGGCGAGCCGCTCGAGGGCCTCCCGGCCGTCGTGGGCCAGCTCGACGTCATAGCCCCGCGCAACCAGCAGCGCCTTCAGGCCGAAGGCCACATGGGTCTCATCGTCCACGATCAGGAGCCGCGCCCGCGGCCGCCCGCGCTGCTCCTTCTTGGCCAGCTCCTCCATCAGGGCCTGCAGGTCCGCGTGGGTCGGCAGCCCCTCCTTGTCCCAGGCGGCCTCGATGGCGATCTTCAACTCACGGTTGCTGCGCTTGAGCAGGTTCCACTCCCGGTAGTCCGGGTTGTCCTCGCGGATGTCGAGGTTGTCGTGGGTGTCGACCGAGAAGAAGAACTCGCCGTTGACGAGGTACTCCTGGACGATCAACTTCATGAACGGATAGTTCAGGTTCCCCAGGCGCAGGGTGTAGCGCCGGAAGCCACCGCGACCGGACCCGTCCCCGAGCGTCTCCGAGGACTCGGGCTCGAAGAGCTCGAACATCACGTCGAGCTCGTGGCACTGCCGCACGCCTTGGATCAGGTCCGCGACGGGCCCGATGGGCTCGACCCCCCAGGCGCGCTCGAGGTAGATGTCGACAGCACGGCGGACGTGCCGGCAGGACATGTGTTCGAGGCGCACGGTTCGCTCAGCTCCTGGCCACCTGAGTGGCGGGTTTCGGGCTCGCGCTTGGGGACGCGGCCTCGCGGCCATCGCGGATCGTCCCGATCAGGTCGGAGAGGCGCGGGATGCCCGCGGACTCGAGCAGCGCCTCGAGCTGGGCCGGCAGGCCGGCGAGCAGCCCGGGGTCGCTGAAGCTGGCCGTGCCGACCTGCACGGCCGTGCAGCCGGCGACGAGGAATTCCAGCACGTCGTCCGCCGTCGCGATGCCACCGCAGCCGATGATCGGGATCGACACGCTGCGCGCGCACTCCCAGGCGCAGCGCAGCGCGACCGGCTTGATGCCCGTGCCTGAGTAGCCGCCCTGGACGAGGGCTAGGCCCGGCCGCCGCGAGCGCCAGTCCACGCTCATGCCGAGCAGGGTGTTGACCGCAGTGATGCCGTCGGCGCCGCCGGCCTCGACCGCCTTGGCGATCTCGCCGATGCGCGCCACGTTGGGCGAGAGCTTGGCGAAGATCGGCTTGCTGGTCTTGGTGCGCACGCTCGCGATCGTGCGCTCGGCCAGGTCCGGGTCGGTCGAGTACTGGAGCTTGGCCCCCTGCACGTTGGGGCAGGACAGGTTGACCTCGAAGGCGTGGATCTCGGGGCGCTCGCCGAGGCGCTCGGCCATGGCCGCGAAGTCCTCGAGCTGCTTGCCGCCGATGTTCGTGACGATCAGCGTGTCGGCCCCGACCAAGGTCGGCAGGACCTCGCGCTCGTAGTGCTCGACGCCGCGGTTCTCGAGGCCGATCGAGTTCAGGAAGCCGGCTTCGGTCTCGGCGATCCGCGGGGCGGGGTTGCCGTGCCTGGGCTCGAGCGTGACGGTCTTGCTGACCCACGCACCGAGGGCCTCTGGCGCCACGAAGCCGCCCATCTCGAGGCCGTGCCCGAAGGTCCCCGATGCGGAGAGCAGCGGGTTGCGAAGCCGCAGGCCGGCCAAGTCTACGGAGAGATCCACCATGGACCCGAGGTTACCGACCGGGGGGCTGCTCGGGAACGATGGGGCCGAACTTACGCCTCGGCGGGGTCCGCAGGCACCTCGTCGCTGGGCTCGCCCTTGCCCCAGAACAGGAACAGGAACACCGCGCCGACCGAGATGCAGGAGTCGGCCACGTTGAAGGTCGGGAAGTGCCAGTCCCAGACGCCGAAGTAGACGTCGATCCAGTCGCGCACGGCGCCGAAGGCCAGCTCCTCGTCCCCGCTGATCCAGCCACCCAGCGAGCCCAGGAACAGGTTGTCGTAGAGGTTGCCGAGGGCGCCGGCGAGCACGAGCACCAGGGCCACGCAGGAGAGGCTGCGCGATCGGGGCAGGCGCCAGAGCATGGTCCCCAGGACCGCCACGGCGATCACCCGACCGATCACCAGGATGGCCTGGGAGTCGCCGAACAGGCCGAAGGCCATGCCGGTGTTGAGCGACCGCATGGCGGCGAACCAGTCGCCGATCAGCGGCACGCGCATGTGGCCGTGGCTGTCGTACTCGAGGCTCGCCGGCGCGCTTTCGAGCCAGGCGAAGACGCCGGACTTGGACCAGAGGTCGAGGACCACGAGCAAGGCGACGACCAGGAAGCGGCCCCAGGGGAGGCCGCGGGAGGAGGGATCGGGGTGCTGCATCGAGCGGCGCAGTCTACTCCCGGGGGCTCGCTCGTGCCATGATCGCCCCATGACCCCGACCGAGCCCACGGCGAGCGGTGGCTGGCTGGCGGCCTTCGCCGACTGCCGCCTGGCCCCCGACCTGGACGACTTCCTCGATGCTCTGCGGGTCGAGGCCGGGGTCTCGCGCAACACGACCGAGGCCTACCGCCGCGACCTGACCCGCTTCCTCGGCCACATGACCGAGCGCGGGCGGGCCGGCTGGAACGACCTCGGCCCCCGGGACATCGTGGCCCACCTCGCGGCCCTTCGGGCGACCGGCGCGGCCGAGTCCTCCGTCGCGCGCTGCCTCGCGGCCGTGCGCATGCTGCTGCGCCACCAGATCGGCGAGAGCCGCCTCAGCCGCGACCCCTGCGCCCTGATCTCGGCGCCGGTGCTCGCGCGGCACCTGCCCTCGACCCTGACCATCGACCAGGTCGAGGCGCTGCTCTCGGCGGCCGCCCAGCCCACCTGGATCGACGCCCGCGACCGCGCCCTGGTCGAGGTCCTGTACGCGACCGGTGCGCGGGTCAGCGAGGCCATCGGCCTGCGCACGGACGCCCTCGAGCCCGGCCTCGGCGTGCTGCGCCTGTTCGGCAAGGGCGGCAAGGCGCGCATCGTGCCCATGGGCGGCCGCGCCGCCGAGGCCCTCGGCACCTGGCTCGAGACCTGGCGCCCGAGCCTGCCCGGTGCCCGCGGTCGCCCCGAGGTCTTCCTCTCGCGCACCGGCCGCCCGATGGACCGCACCGCCGCCTGGCGCCGCATCAAGACCCTGGCCCTGCGCGCGGGGATCGAGGCCGAGCTCTCCCCCCACACCCTGCGACACAGCTTCGCCAGCCACCTCGTCTCGGGCGGCGCGGACCTGCGGGCGGTCCAGGAGATGCTCGGCCACGCCTCGATCCGCACCACCGAGGTCTACACCCACCTCGATGCCGACCAGGTGCGCAGCGTGCACCGCCTGTTCCACCCACGGGGCTGACACGCGGAGGCCACAGGGCGGCCTCGAGCCCGGGGTCCCCAGCTTCCCGAACGGGGGTTTGCCCAGGGCTTACAGGCCCGATCCGCGACATCCTGAACCCGTGGCCGTTAATAGAGGTAGCTTTCTAGCAACTCAGGACTCCCCCACCTGCCCCCCCATGAAGTCACTCCTTTGCACCGGCCTGGCCGGCAGTGCTCTCCTGCTCTCCGCGGCCTGCAGTGGCGGCGGCGGCGGCAGCTCCGCGACGACCCCCGTGGTCCACGACGGGAGTCTGTCCTTCGAAGACGGCCTGATCGCGACCGGCACCTCGGCCGTCTCCTTCGGGCGCGCGGCAGCCATGGTGGACATGGACGGCGACGGGCTGCTCGACCTGGTGCTGGCCCACACGGGGATGCCCAACTCCTACTTCCGCCAGCTCCCGGACCACACCTTCGAGGATGCAGCCAACGACTGGGGCATCGTGCCCGACAACCAGTCCCACTGGGGGCTGGTCGCCTGCGACCTGGACAACGACGGGGACCAGGACCTGTTCTTCGCCAACGGCGGCTTCAAGAACCCCGAGAAGAACCAGGTCTTCCGCAACGACATCTCGACCGGTGGCGGGCTGGTCGACATCAGCGCATCGAGCTGGAACGGCAACTGGAACGGGCGCAACTTCTCGGCGACGGCGCTCGACCACGACAACGACGGGATGCTCGACCTGTTCGTCACCGACGCGGGCAAGGAGACGCGCTCGATCTTCCTGCACAACCACGGGGACTTCCAGCTGCAAGAGATCGGCGACTTCCTGGGCTTCGGCGAGACCGGCACCTACCTGTGCTCGAGCTCGGGCGACTACGACAACGACGGCTGGGTCGACATCGCGACCGCCCACTTCGCCAAGGGACCGCGGCTGTACCGCAACCAGGGCGACGGCATGTTCGTCGAGGGCGCCGAGGCAGCGGGCGTCGCCAGCACCTCGATCAACTTCGGCATGGTGCTCGAGGACTTCGACAACGACGGCTTCCTCGACCTGTTCCTGCCCAAGTACGACGAGCCCGGGACCGGCATCGAGAGCCGGCTCTACCGCAACTTGGGCGACGGCACGTTCAAGGACATCACGATCGGCGCGCACCTGGCGCCGACCACGGCCATGGGCCACAACACCGGCGACGTCGATGGCGACGGTTACCCCGACATCCTGATCGGCTCGGGCTCGCCGGCCTCGAAGGACGTCGACTACCTCTACCTGACCGGCAAGCCGAGCGCCGCGGAGCCGGGCCAGTTCGAGATCCTCGACGCCTCGACCACGTCCAGCATCACCTCGAACGGGGACACCCGCTGCCACGGCATGGCGATCGGGGACTTCGACGAGGACGGCGACGTCGACGTCTACTTCAACAACGGCGGCCCGCAGAGCGACGTCACGACCCTGGAGGAGAACGCCTTCTGGATCAACAACGGCAACGACAACCACTGGGCCAGCTTCGACATCGAGGGCGTCTCCTCGAACCGCCCCGGCATCGGCGCGCGCCTCGCGGTCGAGACCAGCGCGGGTCGCTTCGTCTACCGCTACAAGCGCGCCGGCCACGGCTTCGGCAACACCAACAGCCCGATCCAGCACTTCGGCATCGGCGAGGACGAGTTCATCGTGCGCGCCCTGATCCGCTGGCCGAGCGGCATCCTGCAGACCGTCACCGCGCCGCCCATGGGCGAGCGCACCAACGTCATGGAGACCGGCCTGTTGCTGGTCCCCAGCACCCAGGACTCCGGTCGCGTCGAGGTGCTCGCCGTAGGCCCCGCGGGCCACGAGGTCGAGCTGTTCCTCGGCCTGCCCACCGAGCCCCAGGCCGTCTCGGACCACACCGTCCACGGCCGCAGCGAGCTGACGGCGCCCCACGACCGCGTCGCGACCGGCCGCCTGAACGCCCTCGGCAAGCTGACCCTCTCGGTCGACCTGCCCGCGGGAGTCGCCGCCGAGGACCTGGCCCTGCAGGCCTGGATCCGCGCGCCCGGCGCCACAGGTGGTGGCACGCTGACCAACCGCATCGACCTCGAGCCCAGGTAGCTCCCTGGGTTATTCCGCCGGCTTGGCGAGGTGCTCGACGACCCGCTTGGCGAGGTCGAGGGTGAAGCCCTCGAGGGCCGCGAGCTCCTCGACGCTGGCCTGGGCCACGCCGGCGACGCTGCCGAAGGTGCGCAGCATGCGCTTGCGCCGGGTGGCCCCGATGCCCGGGATCGAGTCCAGCTTCGACGTGATGCGGCCGCGCGTCTTGCGGTGGAACTGGATCGCGAAGCGGTGCGCCTCGTCGCGCACGCGCTCGAAGAGGTGCCGCACCGGACTGCGCGGGTTGAGCTCGATCGGCTCGGAGTCCGGGGTCAGGTAGACGCGCTCCTCGCTCTTGTCCTTGCGCTTGCCGGCCACGTAGCGCTCCGAGCGCGCCTTGGCCAGGCTGACCATCGCGACGCCCCAGGCGCCGGCCTCGTCGCGCGCCTCGAGGGCCGTCTTGAGCTGCACCGCGCCGCCGTCGATCACGACGAGATCGGGCAGGTCCTCCTCCCCCATCCCACGCTTGAGGCTGCGGCCGACGACCTCCTTCATCGAGGCGAAGTCGTCCTGGCCTTCGACCGTCTTGACCTTGAAGTGGCGGTAGCCCGAGCGGTCCTTGCGCCCGCCGCGGAAGCGCACGCGCGAGGCGACCACGCTCGTGCCCTGCAGGTTGGAGATGTCGAAGCAGTCGATCACCTCGGGCGGTGACTCGAGCCCGCACAGGCTCTGGACCTCGGCGAGCAGCCGCGCGTCGTCCTCGCCGCGCTTGCCGCGCTTGTCGAGCTCGGTGAACGCGTTCTCGGTGGCGATGTCCAGCATGCGCCGGCGCTCGCCGCTGCGCGGCACGACGAGCTTCGCACCCAGGATCTCGGTCAGCCACTCGGGCTCCTCGGGCGTGCAGGGCAGCACGATCTCGGCGGCCCCGGCGAGCCGCTTCAGGCTCTCCTTCTTGGCCATGCCCGGTCCGTGCAGCGCGGTCAGCACGACGTGCAAGAGCTCCTCGTCGGGCAGCTCGCTGTGGAAGAAGCGCGGCTTGCTCTCGGCCAGGCGCCCGCCGCGGAAGGCCAGCCGGTGCACGACCGCCAGGTCACCGTCGCGGGCCAGCCCGAGCACGTCGCGGTCGATGCCGTCGCTCGGCCTCACGCCCTGGCCCTCGACCGTGCGGCGCAGGGCCGCGAGCCGATCGCGCCAGCGGGCGGCGCGCTCGAACTCGAGCTCCTCGGCCGCCGTGCGCATGCGCTGGTCGAGGTCGCTCTCGAGCTCGGCCGTGTCCCCCGTCAAGATCCGGATCGCGCGCTCGACGAGCTCGCCGTAGGCCGGAGCGTCGATCAGGCCCACACAGGGCGCCGAGCACAGGCCGATCTGGTGCTTGAGGCAGGGCCGCGAGCGGTTGGCGAGGGTCGCGTCGGTGCAGTCGCGCAGGGGCACGACGCGGTGCAGGTCCGACAGGGTGCGGCGCACGGCGCGGGACGAGGCGAAGGGCCCGATCAAGCGCGAGCGGCCCTTGCCCTTGCCCTGCTGGGGATTGTGGGCGCGCACGAATTGCAGCCGCGGGAACTCGTGCTCGAGGTCGACGCGCAGCATCAGGAAGGACTTGTCGTCCTTGAGCCGCACGTTGTGGGGCGGCTTGTGCTGCTTGATCAGCGTGTCCTCGAGCAGCAGCGCCTCGCCCTCGGTGCGGGTGACGATCGTCTCGAGGCGCGTGGCATCGCGCTGCAGGAAGCGCACGCCGAGGCGTCCGTCACCGCCGGGGCGCCGGTAGCTCTGGATGCGCGCCTTGAGGCTGCGCGCCTTGCCGACGTAGAGCACCTGCCCCGCGTCGTCTCGGAACAGGTAGACCCCCGGCCGCGTCGGCAGGTCGTCGGTCCACCAGGAGTAGTCCCCAGACATGCTCGGCGCGCCGGTCAGCGCTCCAGCTCCAGGGCCTCGAGCAGGCGCACGCGGTCACGCAGGGCGGCGGCATCCTCGTAGCGCAGCTCGTCGGCGGCGATGCGCATGTCGTCCTTGACCCGCACGATCTCACCGCGGATGCGGGCCGCGTCCCAGGTGTCCGTCTCGTCGAGCGTCTCGGCCGCCACCCCGGCACCGCCATGGTCCAGCGACGGCGTCGAGGCGTAGTCCATGTCCATCACCGCTTCGATCGAGTCGCGGATCGGCTTGATGATCGTGCGCGGAATGATGCCGTGCTCGGCATTGTAGATCTCCTGCAGCGCGCGCCGGCGCCCGACCTCGGTGCGGGTCACCTCGATCGCGTTGCTGATCCGGTCCGCGTAGAAGATCACGCGCCCCTCGACGTTTCGCGCCGCGCGGCCGCAGGTCTGGATCAGGCTCGTCTCCGAGCGCAGGAAGCCCTCCTTGTCGGCGTCGAGCACGGCCACCAGGGCCACCTCGGGCAGGTCGAGGCCCTCGCGCAGGAGGTTGATGCCGATCAGCACGTCGAACTCACCCAGGCGCAGGTCGCGCAGGATCGCCGAGCGCTCGAGGGCGTCGATCTCCGAGTGCAGGTAGCGCACGTTGACGCCCAGCTCGCCGAAGTAGGTGGTCAGCTCCTCGGCCGAGCGCTTGGTGAGCGTGGTCACGAGGGTGCGCCATCCCGCCGCGGTGGTCTGGCGGATCTGCTCGAGCAGGTCGTCCACCTGGGTGCGCGCGGGGCGCACCTCGATGGCCGGATCGAGCAGGCCCGTCGGCCGCACGATCTGCTCGGCGAGGCGCTCCCCGGAGTGCTCGCGCTCGTACTTGGCCGGCGTGGCCGAGACGTAGACGCAGGTGCGTGCGAGCTGCTCCCACTCCTCGAAGCGCAGGGGCCGGTTGTCGAGGGCGCTCGGCAGTCGGAAGCCGTGGTCGACCAGGTTCATCTTGCGGCTGCGGTCGCCCTTGTACATGGCACCGACCTGGCTGACCGCGACGTGGCTCTCGTCGATGAACACGACGAAGTCCTCGGGGAAGTAGTTGAGCAGGGTGTGCGGTGGCTCGCCAGGCGCTCGGCCGTCCATCCAGCGCGAGTAGTTCTCGATGCCGTTGCAGACGCCGGTCTCGCGCAGCATCTCGAGGTCGTGGCGCGTGCGCTGCTCGAGTCGCTGGGCCTCGAGGTGCAGCTCCTTCATCTTGAGGTCCTTGAGGCGCTCCTCGAGCTCGGCCTCGATGCCGTCGACGGCCTGGTCGACGCGCTCCCGCGGCGTGACGTAGTGACCGGCCGGGTAGACCGTGGACGAGCCCGGCTCGCCGAGGATCTCGCCGCGCAGGGGATCGACCTCGAGGATCGCCTCGACCTCGTCGCCGAACAGCTCGATGCGGATGACCTTGTCCTCCTCGTAGGCGGGGAAGACCTCGATCACGTCGCCCCGGGCGCGGAAGGTGCCGCGCTTGAAGTCGATGTTGTTGCGCGCGTACTGCATCTGCGTCAGGCGGCGCAGCAGGTCGTCCCGCTCGATCGTGTCCCCCACCGCGATCGACAGGGCCATGTCGGCGTAGTTGCTCGCGCTGCCGAGGCCATAGATGCAGGACACCGACGCGACGATGATCACGTCGCGGCGCTCGAGCAGGCTGCGGGTCGCGCTGTTGCGCAGGCGCTCGATGTTCTCGTTGCGGCTCGCGTCCTTCTCGATGAAGGTGTCGGTCGAGGCCACGTAGGCCTCGGGCTGGTAGTAGTCGTAGTAGCTGACGAAGTACTCGACCGCGTTGTCGGGGAAGAGCTCCTTGAACTCGGCGTACAGCTGGGCCGCGAGGGTCTTGTTCGGGGACAGGATCAAGGCCGGGCGACCGAGACGCTCGATCGTCGCCGCGACGGTGAAGGTCTTGCCCGAGCCGGTGATGCCCAGCAGCGTCTGGTGGCGCTCCCCAGCCCGGATCCAGCCGCAGAGACTGTCGATCGCCGCTGGCTGGTCCGCGGTGGGCTCGAAGGGCGCCGCGAGGCGGAACAGGCTGTCCTGGGCAGGGGAGCCAGGGCCGGAGGTGGGCTCGGTTCTGGTAGGCATGGGACGTGGAGACGCCTGTGGGTCGTCGAGGGCGCCTCAGGCGGCTTGCGCAGCCGCGAGAGGGAGCGTATCTTGCCCTGCCCCGCGGGGTAGTCGACCATTAATGGTGAGACCCTGCGGCATCCGGCCCGCTGGGGCCACCTTAGCAGACCCGCCCCCCGCAGGACGCCCCCGATGCTCATCGAATGCCCCTTCTGCCACGCTCGCGCCCAGCTTCCCGAGAGCAAGGAGGGCTCCAAGGTCCGCTGCGGTGAGTGCGGTCGGATCTACGGTGCCCGCCCCGCGGGTGGCAAGCGCAGTGGCAGCCAGACGAACCCCACGCCGTTCATCGTCGGCGGCCTGGTCCTCGTGATCGGCGCCGTGCTCTTCTCGGTCATCAACCGCAACGAGCCGCCCAAGAAGATCGACCAGCCGGTCGTGATCGAGGAGCCGAAGTCCTCCCCGCGCGGCTGGGAATCGCCGGCCGTGATGGCCGTGCGCAAGCTCCACGAGGCCGCCGCCAAGGGCACGCGCCAGACGATCCTCGCGCGCCTCGACGGCGCCACGGTCCACGCCGCCCGCCGCGAGGCCGCCCAGGTCGCCGCGGAGGAGGCCGGCACCGAGCCGGTCGCCCTCGAGGGACACCTCGCCAAGAGCTGGTCCGAGCTCGAGGGCTTCGAGCGCCAGGAGGTGCTCGACGGCCTGTGCGACGAGATGCTGGACGCCGGCGACCCGGACTCGGTCGCGAGCTGGACACCCTTCGACGGCTCGGTCTGGAGCGAGAACTCCGGCATCTACACGATCCGCGTCGACTGCACCCCCAGCGCCGGCGGCGCCGAGTCGCGCAAGTTCGAGTGGATCCTCGTCGAGGATGGTGACCGCTTCCTCGCCACGCGCTGGGGTCGCTACATCGACCCGGCCGAGGCCAAGCGCGACTTCAAGCGCGGGCCCAAGGGCTACGAGAAGAAGACCCTCTCCGACGGCTCCGTGGTGCTAGAGCGCGAGCCCGAGCCGCTCGAGCACCTCGAGAGCACGCCGCCCGAGCTGCGCGCCGAGATCGAGGAGAACTACGCCAAGATCATCGACATGTCCCTGACCAAGGAGATGTCGCGCGCCAAGGACCGCCTGGTCGAGATCGGCAAGCCCGCGGTCCCGCGCCTGCTCACCGGCCTCTTCGAGATCAAGCTCGACGACTTCGAGAACCGGCGCCAGGCCAACAACGTCGTCCAGGTGCTGCGCGACATCACCGGCCAGTACTTCGGCTACGCACCGATGGACGAGGGCGGCGCCCTCGGCACCACCGAGGAGCGGCGCCAGAGCTCGATCAAGCAGTGGTTCGCCTGGTGGTACCGCAAGGGCTCCAAGTTCACCGACGCCGAGAAGGTGGACGCCCTCGATGCCGAGCTCGGCGAGATGACGCCCGAGGAAAAGGCCTGGCTCGACCGCCACAAGGACAACTAGGAGCGACCGCGCTCCACCCCGACCAACTCTCCCCCCCAGAGACCGCGGCCCCCGCCGCTACACCCCCCGACTTCGATGTCTGAGTCCCGCAAGGGTACCTGCGCTGAGTGCAGCGCCGAGTACAAGATCCCCGCCTCCTTCCCCCACGATCGCGCCAAGTGCCGCGAGTGTGGTGGGGTCGTCGAGATCGAGTCGGCAGCTGGCGCTGCCGCTCCAGCTCCTGCCCCGGTGCCGGCCGCCAAGCCGCCCGAGCCGAAGCCTCAGCCGAAGGCCGAGGAGAAGCCCGAGCCGAAGGCTGAGGCCCCGGCCGAGCCGGCCGAGAAGCCGATGACCATGAAGGAGAAGATCCTCGCCCGCAAGAAGGCCGAGGCCGAAGCCGCTGCTGCGGCCGAGGCTCCGAAGCCCGCCGCCAAGAAGGCGCCTGCCAAGGCCGGCGCCAAGGCGGGTGCTGCTCGGACCGGCGCCAAGGCCGCCGGCGGCAAGGCCGGCGCCAAGGCCGGCGGCAAGGCCGGTGGTCGCAAGGCAGCCGGTGCCAAGGCTGGACGCGGTGGCCGCAAGGGCCGCGGTGCCGAGCCCGAGGCCGAAGAGGCTGGTGGCCGCCGCGGTCGCAAGGCAGCTCCCCAGAAGAAGTCGCCCGTGATGGGCCTCGTCGCTGTCGCCGTCCTCGTGGTCGGTGGCGGCGCCGGCTGGTACTTCACCATGGGTCCCGGCGCCAAGGACGATGCGCCGAAGACCACCGTCGCGGCTGGCGATGGCCAGGCGACCGAAGGCGTCGACGAGCCGATGACCGGCGAGGGTACGGACGGTGCTGGTGAGGCCGCAGCCCCCATCGACGAAGGCACCTCCGGCAAAGCTGGCGCCGAGGACACTAGCGGCACGGAGGAGCCCACGCCCGACCCCGAGCCCGAGGCTCCCAAGCCCGAGAAGACCTACGATCCGATGGAGGTCGTCTACGACGAGATCGCCATCTTCGGACCCGCCATCGACACGTCCGACGAGCAGTGGGCCGAGATCCAAGAGCTTGCTGAGACCTTCGCCGACATGGACGCCGGGGCCAAGCAAGGCCGCGCGGGCCGCTCGCTCGGCGAGTTCGGCTTCCGGGCGATCCCGGCGATCCTCAACAAGATGCGCGAGTTCGACCTGGGCACGGACGAGGGCTACCGCCTCGGCTACCTCTTCCAGGGCAAGATGACCGAGCTGATGAACGGCATCAACGCCGGCTGGGAGTCGGAGAAGGACGAGGATGGCCTCTCGGTCCCCCGCGCCCACCGCTACAACCGCAAGGTCGTCCAGACCTACCTGAAGACCTGGGCCGAGGTCGTCGAGGACCCCACCCGCTGGATCGCCACGGCGAAGCTCGGCCAGGAGAAGTACGCCGACCAGCTCGAGGCCTACTCGATCGCCCTGGCCAACGCAGGCATCACCGAGGGCGACTACATCGACCGCGTGGCCGGCGCGAGCCCCGACAGCGGCTTCGGCGACGACGAGGAAGGCCTCGACGACTTCTAGGAACTAGCCGACGGCGCCCCGGCGCCAGAGCCAGAGGCCTCCCGCCCCGCTTGGTGGGGGCGGGCGGGGTGGGTTGGCGGGTGGGGCGGGCGGGGGTGCCCCGCCCGCGCCCCCCGGTCCCCCACCGCCCGCCGGCCCCCTGCGCGCAGAAATTGACACAATCAATGCGCTGTTTGCGGGCGAAAGCCTGGGCGATGTTCTGACCGATCTGCGCCAGGCAGACGATGATTTTGCCAGTGACGCGTTGAAAAAGCTTGAACGGGTATCGCCGCTGTCTGCCGCCTGCACGATCGAGATGATGCACCGCCTGCGCGGTCCATCACTGACCCTGCAAAAGGCGTTGGATAT
>JARGPD010000086.1 GCA_029212845.1 Planctomycetota bacterium | reverse complement strand
ACACCAACAGCAGCTGTGGCGGGCAGTGTCCCGCCCTCCCGCCCCCCCGGCCCCTTGAGCCCCGGCCACCCCCCCCCCGGGGCCCCCCCCCGGGGGGCCGTGGGGGGGCGGGGCCCCCCGGGCCCCCCGCGCTCGTGCCGGACCGCCAGGTCGCAGGTCCTCGCTCGAAGCGCATCCCTGGGATTTCAGCACAAGGGGGCAAGTGGGGAATCGAGCTTGCAAGCGTCGCGCCGCACCGAAACGATGTCCATGGTGATCGCGGCTGCATGTCGCGCACCCCAACGCCCTCCCCTGGACCTGCCCATGCTCACGCCTCTCCTAGTCTGTGCCCTGCTCCCGCTCCAAGGCCCCGCGACCTCCGATGGGGAGCTCGGGGTTCCCAGCAGCAAGGGCGACCTGCAGCTGCTCTACGACGACGGCTTGGTGCTGGCCTGGGACGGCGGCGAGCTGGTGCTCGAGGGCCTCTTCGAGGTCGGCGCGGGTTATGCGGTGGGGGCCGAGGACGGGACCCGGGAGCCGAGCTCGGACTTCTACCTGAAGCGCGCGCGGCCCGAGCTGGCCGGCGCCTTCGAGGGCGGCTGGCGCTTCCGGGTCGAACCGAAGTTCACCGCGGACGAGGTCGAGCTCGAGGAGGCCTGGGTGGGGCGCTCCTACACCGGCGGCACCGTGAAGGTCGGGCGCATGAAGGCGCCTTTCGGCCTCGAAGAGGTGCGCAGCCGTCGGCACATCCACTTCCCGCGCTTCTCGCTGCTCAACCAGTTCTCGCCGGCCGAGGACCACGGCCTGTTCTGGTTCGGCGAGGCCGACTCCTTCGAGTACGGCGCCGCGATCTACAACGGCACCGGCGGCGCGGAGCAGGACGACGGCAAGGACATCGCCCTGCGTGGGATGCTGCACTTCGGCCAGGACTCGGCCAGCCCCTGGCAGCTGGGCGCGGCCCTGACCTGGGGCGAGCAGAACCACGACATCGGCGGCGACGTGGTCAAGAATGCCGGCGGCAGTCCGGTGGTCGAGTACGCCCCGGGCGTGAGCCTCGACGGCGACCGCCTGCGCCTGGGGCTCGAGTGGGCCCAGTTCCAGGGGCCCTGGATGATGCAGGCCGAGCTGGTCAACGTCAGCCAGGACGTGTCCGCCGGCGGACCCTCGACCGCGGTCGGGTTCACGGGCGCCTACTTCGACATGGCGCGCGTGCTCTCGGGCGAGAACATCGACTTCGGCGGCGTCGAGAACCCGAACGAGTCCTGGGTCTTCGCCCTGCGCGTCTCGGCCCTCGAGCTGGACGACGACCTCGCGCCCTTCACCACGGCGGGCAGCTTCACGGACTCGATCCGGGCGATCTCGGTCGGCCTGAACTACGTTCCGGGGCCGCATGCGATCCTGCGCACGTCCTGGACCCGCAGCCTGTACGGCAGCGCGGTGACCCTGGCGGGTAAGTCGGTCGACGAGGAAGACCTGCTGACCGTCGAGCTGCAGCTGCACTTCTAGCCAGCGGCCGCGGCCCGACTCCGCACCCAAACTCCTCCCGAGACACATGTCGTGGGGGAGCGGAGCCGATAGGATCTGCCCATGACCTCTCCCGCCTTCGTCCGAGCCTTGCGGCCCCATCAGTGGGTCAAGAACCTGTTCGTGCTGGCTGCGTTCGGGTTCGGGCTGGGCGACCAGGAGCTCGGCCTGGGCATGGCGGCGGCCTGGTCGGCCCTGGCGGCCTTCTTCGCCTTCAGCTTCGGCGCCAGCGCGATCTACCTGGTCAACGACATCATGGATGTCGAGGCCGACCGCGCCCACCCGACCAAGTGCCGCCGGCCGATCGCCGCCGGCGAGCTAGCGGTGCCTGCGGCCTGGGGCCTGGCCGGGGTCATGGCGATCGGCGCCCTGATCCTCGCTTACGTCTCGGGCAGCTCCGAGTTCGGCCTGAAGCTCGACGGGTCCTGGAAGCTCCCGCTGGTGGTCGGCTCGTACATGACCATGAACCTGGCCTACAGCATCAAGCTGAAGCACGTGGTCCTGGTCGATGTCTTCTGCATCGCGACCGGCTTCCTCCTGCGCGTGATCGGCGGCGGCGTCGCGGTGGGGGTCGAGGTCAGCCACTGGCTGCTGCTCTGCACCTTGTTCTTGGCGCTCTTCCTCGGCTTCAACAAGCGCCGCGCCGAGCTGGCGGCCCTCGGGGGTGAGGGCAGCACGCGCGCGACCCTGAACGACTACAACCTGCCCCAGCTGGACCAGATGGTGACGATGATCGCGGCCTGCACGATCGTCTGCTACGCCCTGTACACCGTCGACGTCGACACCGTGACCAAGTTCCACGCGGGGGACCGCCTGGTGTGGAGCGTGCCCTTCGTGGTCTTCGGCCTCAGCCGCTACCTGCACCTGGTGCAGAACCAGGGCGCCGGCGAGAGCCCGACCCGGGTCCTGCTCGGCGGGGACAAGTGGTTCCTGCTCGACCTGATCCTGTGGGCCGGCGTGATCGCGCTCGGGCTCTTCGGCTGAGCCAAGGTTCAGTCGGCGAGGGCGGCCTCGACCAGGGCCAGGCGTGACGCGCGCCGCTCGGCGGCTTCAGCGGGCGTGGCGGGGGTGAAGGGGTCGGGGGCGAGGGCGTCCCAGGCGTCGCGCAGGGTGACCGCAGGCCCGGGGGACTCGGGCTCGGGATCCTGCTCGAGCTCGGCCTCTGCTGCCGCGCCGATCCACTCGCGCAGCACGCGCATGGAAGTCGTCGCATCGAGGAAGCGATCGCGGGAGAAGCGCAGCAGGTCGGGGACCCGCGTGGTCGCGGCGGGCAGGTCGGAGTCGAGGCCCAGCCGCACGAGGCTCTCGACGACGGCCTGCTCGAGCTCGGGGAAGGCCTTGGGACCGCCAGCTGCGGGCGCTGCCAGCAGTGCTTCGAGGGCGGACACCGAGCTCTCGCGGCCGAGCTCGCCGAGGGCGCGGGCCGCGGCGACGCGCAGCTCTGCCGGCTCGACGGGACCGAGGCAGGCCACCAGGGCCGCTTCGGCGGCCGGGTTGCCGAGCGCCCCGAGGGCGCCCGCAGCGGTCGGCGCGAGGCCTGGCTCGGCCAGGGCAGCGACGAGGTCGGGCAGGGCGACTGCCGCGCGCGGGCCGCGGCGCTGCAAGGCCTGGGCCACGTGCAGACGCACGTACTGGTCCTCGTCGTGCAGGGCCTCAGCCAGGAGCGGCGTGACCCAGGTGCCATAGCTGACGAGCACGAAGCGACCGTCATCGACGCCGCGCAGCTGGAAGTCGGCGAGCCCGGCGATCCAGCGCCAGGCATCGAGCTCGCGCCGCGGGCTGACGGCCGGGGTGGGCAGGCGGCCATCCGGATCGGCGGCGAGCCAGGTGGCCTCGAGCTCGGCGGCGCCCGCGAGGCTGGCCTCGAAGCCCGCCTCCTCCGCGAGGCTGACCAGGTGGCCGGCTGCCTCGGAGCCGCTGCCGTACCACTCGACCAGGACCCGCAGGGGCTCGACGCCAGCGTAGTTGCCGTGGCTGGCGAGGGCGCGCGCGATCCACGGCACGACCGAGGCGTCGGACTCGTACTTGATGCGCTTGAGCAGCGGCCCGACGGCGAGGTCCTCGGGGTGGCCCTCGAGCTTCCACGCGGCGAGGGCGCGCAGGGCGGGGTCGTCGTTGTCGGCCATCTCGCGGGTGAGGGCGAGGGCGGCGGTGGGGGTCTCGATCGAGCCCAAGAGGCGCAGGGCGCTGCGCCGCTCGTCGCGGATGCGCTCTTCGTCGTGGAAGATCGAGAGCAGGACCGGCACGGCCGGATCGCCGAGGCGCTGGATGTCGTCGAAGGCGGCGTCGACCAGGCCGCCGGTGGCCGAGGAGAGGAAGGTCACCAGCCCGTGGACCTCGCCGACGAGCTCCTGGTCGGCCTCGGCGGTGGGCAGGTCGCCGATCACGGGGTCGGGCACCTCGGCCAAGAGGGCGGCGAGGGCCTCGCGCACGACCGGGCGCGTGGGGAAGGGGGCGCGCTCCACAGCGACCGGTCCCGTGGGAGGGGCCTCTCCGCCACAGGCGGGCAGGAGCCCGAGGGCGGCCAGGACCAGGAGCCTGCCCAGGGGCAGGCGAGGCTCCCGGGCGCTCACTGGCGCAGCTCCAGGCTGTGCACCAGGGTGGCCTCGGTCTCGGGGTCCGGGTTGGCCGGATCGATCCAGTAGGGCGAGCGCTTGTAGAAGAGCGCGACCTCGATCGGGACGTCGGTGGTGATCGGGTCACCGAGCCCTTCGGGCTCTGCGGTCACCGGCAGCACGCGCACCTCGTCCGCTTGCAAGAGGGTGACCTCGACGTCGACCTCGGTGCGGTAGGGGCTACGCATGCGGTGCAGGTGGCGCCAGGGACCGCGGGTGCCATCGTCGGCCAGGGTGCGCCAGAAGATGTCCGCGGCGCGCGAGCGCTCGTCGGTCGGGAAGGCGTGACCGCCGCCGGTGTTGGAGATCGTGACCTGCCACGCACCGTCGACCGCAGCGCCCTCGAAGGTGACCGCGCGCTGCAGCATGGAGAGGGTGTCGCCGCCGGGGAAGAGGTGCGAGCGGTGGCTACCGCTCGGGCCTTCGACGATGGGCATGTGGCAGTCGCTGCAGTCCTGCTTGCCGAGCCCGTCGAACCACGAGGACTCGCGCCACTGGTCGACGGTCTCGTGCTGGTTGTGGCAGCCCGCGCAGTGGTCCGGTCGCGCGAGCTCGCGGCGCTCGGTCGGGCGACAGGCCGCACGCTCGTTGTTCAAGCCGCCGGCCATGCCACCTGGGGTCCCGTCGGCGTTGGCGGGCAGCTGATGGCACGAGATGCAGTCGACGCCCTCGGCGCGGCGCAGGGTGCGCGGCTTGACCCGGTTGCCGATGCCGGTGACGAAGACCGGCTGGGGCGCGTGGCAGTCGATGCAGTCCTGGTTGGCGAAGTCGTTCGAGAGCAGGCGCACCGCGGGGTTGGTCCAGCTCATGGCGTGCTGGCTCTCCTCCCACTCGGCAAAGATCTCGGCGTGGCAGGTCTGGCACTCGCGGCTGGAGGAGAAGGCTTGGGCGGGCTCGCTCGAGCCCTTGGGCGCGAGCAGGGCTAGGGCGAGCCAGGCGGCGATCGCTAGGACGAGGATTCCGAGGAGAGCTCTCAAGGGGACACCTCCGTGGTGCTGGCGGCTTGGCGCCATGGGGCGCGGTGGCGCTCGTCGCCGGCCAGTCGGCCGGCCTCGATGGTCAGGGTGCGGGTGGCGAACTCGGCCGCCTCGGCCGGGTCGTGGGTGACGTGCAGGATGGTCAGGTCCTGGGACAGCTGCAGCTCGTGGATGCTGGCGAGCAGGGCTGCGCGGCGCGGTGCGTCCAGGGGGCCGAGGGGCTCGTCGAGCAGCAGCACCTTGGGGCGCTGGCAGAGGGCCCGCGCGAGGGCTAGGCGCTGGGCCTCGCCGCCCGACAGCTCGGCCGGCTTGCGCAGGCCGAAGCCGACGAGGTCGACGAGCTCGAGCAGCTCGGCGACGCGCGCGGGGCGCTCGGCCTTGGCCATGCCACCGGCGGCCAGGGTGAAGTCGAGGGTCTTGGCCGCGGTCATGTGGGGCCAGAGGGCGCCCCCTTGGAACAGGTAGCCGAGGTGCCGCTGCTCGGGGCGGACCACGATGCGCCCGGCCTGGGTGACGACCTCTCCGGCCAAGCAGATCTGGCCCTCGGGGTCCTCGGCCAGGCCCGCGATCGCGCGCAGCAGGGTCGTCTTGCCGCAGCCCGAAGGTCCGACGACGACCAGGTGCTCACCTTGGTCGACGATCAGGTCGATGGGGCCGAGGATCGGCGTCGCGGACTTGGCAGCGCCCGGTGCGCGCACGACGAGGCCCGCGATGTGGACGGCCGGGGGAGGTGAGTAGCTCATGGTGCGGGTCAGCGGCTAGGGCAGGATCGCGAGTCGGCGCTTGGAGAACAAGGTCCAGAGTAGGCCGGGGAGCAGGATCGTGAAGACGAGCAGCAGAGCGAGGGCAGCGACGTACTCGGAGCGACCGAAGTGCACGCCGTTGAAGACGCGCAGGATCGCGGTGTGGTTGGCGGCGGGGACCAGGATCGCCGAGTCGAGCTCGCGCATGCAGAACACGAAGACCAACACGAAGGAGCCGATGAGGCTGCCGCCGAGCTGGGGTGCGACGATGCGACCGAGGCGCTTGGTCGGGCCCACCCCGGCGAGGGCGGCGCTCTCCTCCTGGCGCCGGTCCATCGCCGCCACGGCACCGGCCAGCAGCAGGATCGGGAAGGCCAGGTAGCGGCCCACGAAGAGCATCACGGCCATGGTGGGGGAGTCGTAGAGGTCCATCGTTGCCGGCCTCGACCAGAGGTGGATCGCGCCGATGCCGAAGAGCACCGCGGGGAAGGCCAGGGGCAGGATGCCGAGCACCTCGAGCGGGCGGCGCAGGCGCTGGGGACCGCGCTCGATCGCGTGGCCGAGCACCAGGCCGATCACGACCGCGATCAGGGCGGCCGCGCCCGAGTAGACGATGCTGTTGAGCAGGTCCGGGCTGCAGCGCTCGATGGCCTCGCGGACCGAGGCGCCGAAGGTCTCCGAGGCCAAGGCCAGGCTGTAGCCTTCGGCGGCCATGGCCTGGGCGGGCATGCCGGCGGCCTCCCAGGTCAGGCGCCCGAGTGGGATCAGGGCGCCGAGGGAGACGGGCACCAGGCAGAAGGCGAGGGCTGGCCAGCGCCACAGCCCGAGGCGCAGGGGACTCGGCGTGCGGAAGCCCGAGTCGAGGGTCGCGAAGGAGCCCCTGCGGCGCAGGCTGAGGGCGGGCAAGAGGGCCAGCAGGGTCAAGAGGATCAGGGGCAGGGCGGTGGCGACGGCGGTGCCCGGCTCGTGCAGCTGGTTCCAGGTCGCGAAGACCTCGTCCGCGTAGACGTTGAACTTGGGGCCGACCGACGAGACGTAGTCGGGCGTCGCGAAGTCGTTGATCGCGAAGGCGAAGGCCAGGCCGGCGCCGGTCAGGGCGGCCGGCAGGACCAGGGGCAGCTCCATGCGCAGGACGGCGCCCAGACCGCCGGCGAGCAGGGCGGCTTCCTCACGGCGCGCGTCGATGCGCTCGAACGCGCGGGCGGTGAAGAGCCCGACCAGCGGGAAGGTCGAGAGGCCGAGGGTGATCGTGGCCGCGGGGCCGCCGCGCAGCTCGACCAGGGGCGACCAGGCGATCGCGACGAAGAGCGTGGGCAGGAACAGCGGGACGGCGCCGAGGGGGCGCAGCCAGCCGGCGCCGGGGGTGTCGGTGCGCGCGACGAGGAAGCCGAAGGGGATGCCGAAGAACAGCGCGATGGCAGCCGTGCCTAGGCCCAGGCGGATGGTGCGGCCGAGCAGCGACAGGGTGCGCTGCTCGAAGAGGCGCATGAGGTCCTCCGGCCCGAGCCCCGTCGTCAGGGCTAGGACCGGAGCGAGGCCGAGGACGAACAGCGCGACCAGGGCCAGGAGGACGAGCGGTCTGCTCAATCGACGAACAGCTCCTTCAGCTCTTCGTGGCGGGCGGGCAGCTCGGCGCCCACGGTGCGGAAGTCGACCTCCATGACCTTCATCTGGTCAGCGCCGCGCACGTAGTCCGGGCGCTCGACCGAGGCGCGCACGGGGATCTGGGCCGACCGCGCGAAGGCGAGCTCGCGCTCGACGGACTCCGAGAGGATGTAGTCGATCAGGCGCTTGGCGTTCTCTGCGTGGGGAGCCCCCTTCAGCATGGCGACGCTGTTGGGGATCACCATGGTGCCGATCCCGTCTTGATCGGGGTACACGGCGGCGACCGGTGCGCCCTCGAGGCGGGCCACGTTGTAGTCGTCGGTGTCCGTCCAGCCGAAGGCCAGCTTGCCGTCGCGCACGAGGCGCATCAGGGTCGCGTTGCCGCTGGTGAGGTCGAGCTTGCCCTCTTCATTAAGGCGCTTGGCGGTCTCGACGTAGCGCCGCGCCTCTGCCTCACCGAGCACCGAGTAGAGGGCGGTCATGTGGGTCAAGGTCGTGCCGGTCAGGGGCCGTGCCATGCCGGCCTTCCCGGCCCAGCGCTCGTCGAACAGGTCCCACATGCCGGTGAGCTCGGCCGGGTCCATCAGGTCGGTGTTGACGATGAACACCCGGCCACGGGCGGCGAAGCCGGTCCACAGGTGACCCGCGTCGCGGAAGACGGCCGGGATGTCGGCTGCGGCGGGGGAGTCGTAGGGAGCGAGCAGACCCTCCGCGCCGAGGGCGACCGTGTTGGCGATCTCGTTGTTCCAGAAGACGTCGCAGCGCGTGGCGGCGGACTCGGCGCGCAGGCGATTGACGAGGCCGACGGTCTTGTTGGCCTCCACGTCGAACTCGGCACGCACGGTCAGACCCGTTTCCTCTTCGAAACGCTGGATCAGCGGCTCGGCATGGACCTGGTCGAGGGCGCAGTAGATCACCACGTCAGGATCGGCGGAGCAGGCGGCGAGGGTCAGACCAAGGAGGGCGAGGGTTGCGATGCGGACGGAGTTCCGGGGGGGATTCATACTGAGCGGTGGGGCTCTCGGGTGGGGGCGATGGTCTAGGGCGAACGCGGGGAGTGTGGTCCGCCGCCCTCTCCTATGCAATCGGTGTGCCCAGGGTACCTTCCGGGCTGGTACCCTGGGCCTTCGAACGCCCCTCTCGGGCCAGTCCCGAGGCAACCCCGTCGCAACGACTCCGCCCCCGCACCTCGATGGAGACCCTCAAGGAGACCGCCCTCAAGCAGGCCAACTGCATGTCCCGTCTCGGCACCGAGACCGCTTTCGAAGTCCTCGCCAGGGCCAAGGCCCTGCAGGCCGCAGGCAAGGACGTGATCAACCTCGGCATCGGCGCACCGGACTTCCACACCCCGGACAACATCGTCGAGGCCGGCATCAAGGCGCTCAAGGACGGCTACCACTTCTACACGCCAGCGAAGGGCCTGCCCGAGCTGCGCGAAGCGGTGCGCGATGACATCCTCAAGTACCGCGGTATCGAGGTCGACGCCGACAACGTGATGATCGTGCCCGGCGGCAAGCCGACGATGTTCTACGCGATGCTGATGTTCGGAGAGCCGGGCGTCGAGATCATGTACCCGAACCCGGGCTTCCCGATCTACGAGTCGATGATCAACTTCACCGGCGCGAAGCCGGTGCCGATCGAGCTGACCGAGGACACCGGCTTCTCCTTCGACCCGGAGAAGGTGCTCGCCTCGATCACGCCCCAGACGCGACTGATCATCGTCAACACGCCGGCCAACCCGACCGGCGGTGTGATCGAGAAGGCCGACCTCGACCGCCTCGTGAAGGGGCTCGAGCAGCACCCGCACGTGACGATCCTCTCCGACGAGATCTACTCGCGGATGACCTACGACGGCCTCAAGCACGAGTCGCTCCTGCAGTACGAGTCGATCCGCGATCGCTTGATCGTGCTCGACGGCTGGTCGAAGACCTACTCGATGACCGGCTGGCGCCTGGGCTGGGGCCTCTGGCCCAAGAGCCTGATCCGCGACGCCGAGCGCCTGCAGATCAACTCCGCGTCGTGCCCGAGCGCGCCCGTGCAGGTCGCCGGGATCGAAGCCCTGCGCGGCCCCCAGGACGCCGTCGGCGTGATGATGGAGGCCTTCGACGAGCGCCGGAAGATCATCGTCGACGAGCTCAACAGCGTACCGGGCTTCTCCTGTGTCATGCCCAAGGGGGCCTTCTACGCCTTCCCGAACATCACGGGCACCGGCTTCAAGGCCAAGCAGCTCGAAGAGAAGCTGCTGCACGAGGCCGGCGTCGCCGTGCTCGCTGGCACCAGCTTCGGTCACCTCGGCGAGGGCTACCTGCGCTTCAGCTACGCCTCGAGCATCGAGGAGATCCGCGCCGCCGTCGGCCGGGTCCGCGACCTGCTCTCCTAGGCCAGCTCCCGGGCAGCGGGGGGCAGCAGGGTGGCGACCACCCTGCTGCCCCCCGCATCGCTAGATGCGAACTCCTCGCTCCCGGTCCCTGGTGGCGGCTTCGCCAGCGCCCCCCCTTCCGTGGCCCCGGAAGCCCGCATTTGACATCATGTCTCGCCGGGAACCGGCCGATCTCAACCCCTCCCCATGACCGCCAAAAACCCTACGGCAGCCCTCGCCAGCGCCGACTTCCGCAGCGACACGGTGACCCGACCGAGCGCCGCCATGCGCGCGGCGATCGCCGCCGCCGAGGTCGCCGACGACGTGCTCGACGGGGACCCGACCGTGGGTCGCCTCGAGGCCGTCGGCGCGGCCTTCCTCGGGAAGCCAGCGGCCCTGTTCGTGCCCTCTGGAACGATGGCCAACCAGCTCGCGGTCGGCGTGTGGACCCAGCCCGGCGAAGAGGTGATCCTCGAGGAGCGGGCCCACATCCTGTCCTTCGAGTCCGGCGCCCTCGGCGCCCTGCACGGCTGCCAGTCGCGCACCCTGCCGGGCGATGGGGGAGCCATGGACCTGGACCTCGTCGCCGCAGCGATCCGCCCCGACTTCATCCACTGCCCGAACACCGGCCTCGTCGCCGTCGAGCAGACCCACATGTCCTCCGGCGGGCGCGTGATCCCCGAGGCCTACCTGGCCGAGCTCGGCGCCCTGTGCCGCGAGCACGACCTGCCGCTGCACATGGACGGGGCACGCCTGGCCCACGCCGCCGTCGCGACCGGGCGCCCCGCGGCCGACTTCACGCGCCACGTGGACTCGGTCTCCCTGTGCCTGTCCAAGGGCCTCGGCGCACCGGTCGGCTCGCTCGTCGCCGGGGACGAGGACTTCATCGAACGCGCGCGCTTCCTGCGCAAGCGCTTCGGCGGCTGGATGCGCCAGTCCGGGATCCTCGCGGCGGCTGGCCTGATGGCCCTCGAGGAGAACGTCGAGCGCCTTGCCGAGGACCACGCCCTCGCGCGCGCCGTGGCCGCGACCCTGGACGCCCACGCTTCGCTCAGCGCGCCGCCCGCCTCGATCGAGACCAACCTGGTGCTCTGCGACGTCACGCCGACCCCGGCCGCCGCCGACGCCGCCGCCCTGGCCGAGCGCCTCGGCGAGCATGGCGTGCGCGTGATGGCGCTCTCCCCGAACACCCTGCGCTTCGTCACCCACCTCGACGTCGCTCCTCTTCATAACGAGCAGCTTCGGATGGCCCTGGAGGCTATCCTGGGGCCGCCGGAAACCACCTCCTGACCCCTTCCCTCGCTTCCCGATCCATGGGCATCTTCAAGGCATACGACATCCGCGGTCTCTACCCCTCCGAGCTCGACGAGGAGACCGCCTACCGCGTGGGCTTCCACCTGGTGGGCCTCCTGGGGGCCAAGCGCCTGGTGATCGGGCAGGACATGCGCACCCACTCGCCGGGCCTGGCCGACGAGGTCAGCCGCGGCATGCGCGATGCGGGCTGTGACGTGATCCGTCTGGGCCTGGCCTCGACGCCGATGACCTACCACGCGATCGCGACCCTCGACTGCGACGGCGGCCTGTGCGTGACCGCGAGCCACAACCCGGGCGAGTACAACGGCTTCAAGCTGTGCCGCGAGGACGCCAAGCCGATCTCGGCAGCCAACGGGATCCTGGACCTCGAGCGCCTGTGCGGCGGCGACGCGCCGACCCCGGTGTCGACGCCGGGCAAGGAAGAGCGCGTCGACCTGCTCGACGACTACGCCGACCACGTGGCCAAGTTCGCCAAGATCGACGCGCCGATCAAGGTCGCCATCGACGTGGCCAACGGCATGGCGGGCAACGCCCTGCGCAAGGTGCTCGAGCGCCTACCGAACATCGAAGCGACGGTCATGCTCGAGGAGCTGGACGGGACCTTCCCGGTGCACGAGGCCAACCCGCTCAAGGAGGAGAACCTCGACGACCTGCGCAAGCTGGTGGCCTCGAGCGGCGCGCGCATCGGCATCGCCTTCGACGGCGACGCGGACCGCTGCTGCTTCGTCGACGAGCAGGGCAACACGGTCAGCGCGGACCTGATGACCGGCCTGCTCGCGCCGGCCTTCGTCGAGTCGCCCGGCACCCCGATCGTCTACGACCGGGGCTCGAGGTGGGCCGTCAAGGTGGAGATCGCCAACGCGGGCGGCCGGCCGATCCGCGACCGCGTCGGCCACTCCTTCATCAAGGCGACCATGCGCGAGGAGGGCGCCGTCTTCGGCGGCGAGCTCTCCGGCCACTTCTACTTCCAGGCCAACCACACCTGCGACTCGGGCATGATCGCCATGGTCACGGTGCTGAGCTTCCTGGACCGCCCCGAGAACCGCGGCCAGTCGGTCAGCGAGCTGCTCGCCGACCTGCGCCGCTACCACTCCACCGGCGAGGTCAACTTCGAGGTGCCCGACAAGGACGCCGCGATCGCCGGGCTGAAGGCGCGCTTCGCCGACGGCCGCCAGGACGAGCTCGACGGCATCACCGTCGAGTACGGCGACCTGGGCGACGCGGACTGGTGGTGGTTCAACGTGCGCGCTTCCAACACCGAACCGCTGCTGCGCCTGAACCTCGAGGCGGCCACCGCGGCCGTCCGCGACGCGCGCCGCGACGAGCTGGTCTCGCTGCTGGGGACGCCTGAGTGAGGCGCGCCCGCAGCCTGCTCCTGGGCCTCCTGCTCGGAGGCCTCGCGCTCCTGACCGCGGCCCGCCCGGCCGCGGCCCAGACCGGCCACACCGCCGGCACGGTGGAGTACCTGGCGCGCTACCTCGTCGTCGCGGACGACGTGGCCCTGGTCGCGCGGGATGCGAAGCTCAGCTTCCACCCACGCCTGGCCATGGAGGCGCAGGCCCTGCTCGAGGACGGCGAGCCCGACGTCCTGCAGAGCGCCGTGGCCCTCGTGGCCCTCGGCGCGTCGGGCATGACGGCCGAGCTCGACCGCCTGCGCAGCGGCCTGGCTTCGCCCGAGCCGCTCGTGCGCCGCGCGAGTGTGGTCGCGCTCGGTGAGCTCGGCCCGGTGGGTGCGCCGATCTTGATCGGTCTGCTCGACGACGAAGAGCTCGGCCACCTGGCCCGGCTGGCGCTCCTGCGCACCGGCGCCCAGGAGGGCCGCGTCACCCTGCTCGAGCGCTTCAAGTCGCGCGGCGAGGCCGCGGTGCCGGCGCTGATCGAGTTCGTCGACCACCCGAACAACTTCACCGAGATCCCGCGCGATGCCCAGGTGATCTACGACCTGCGCTTCCTGGCAGCCCGCAGCTTCGGCCTGGTCGATGGCCAGCGCTGGGCCGTGCACCTGACCCAGGCCTTGGCCGCCGACCCGGCCTTCCTCGACCTGGTCGTCTTCCTCGCCGCCGCGGACACCCGCGAGCCCGCGGTCCGAGACCTGGTGCTCGAGCGCCTGGTCGAAGAGGGCGGCGTGCCGGCCCTGCGCGCCGCGGTCCGGACGATGATGCCCGAGCTGCGCGCCCTGCTCGCCAATGGCCTGTATGCGCCCGCCGACGACGTCGAGTGGCGCGTGCTGCTCGAGGAGCTCGAGCGCCGCGGCCTCGAGGTCGAGGACCTCCCGCTCCTGCAGGCCGCCCTCGCGCGCCCCGAGCACGAGCTGACCGCCCTGCGCTTGATCGTCGAGCTCGGCGAGAGCGACGAGGCGACGGCCGCCGCCGAGACCCTGCGCGACCACCTGTCCTCGGACCAGGCGTCCGTGCGCGCCGCGGCCTGCCGCGGCCTGGCGGCCACGAACAATGCCGAGTGGACCTCCGAGCTCGAGCGCATGTCCGACGACCCCAGCACCACGGTGCGCGCGATGGCCCTGGTGGGGCGCGCGCGCCTCGGCAGCGGGCCGGCCCTCTCGGACCTTCGGGCCCTGGCCCAGGACCCGACCCAGACGCCGATGCGCACGGACGTTGTGGCGGCGCTCTTCACCCAAACCGACAGCCCGCTCTTGATCCCGATCTTCCGCATGGCGCGCGAGACGGCGATCGGCAACGAGCGCCTCAGCATCCAGCTGGCCCTGCGGCTCAACGGGGACCTCGTCAGTGGCCGCGAGCTGGTCGACGTGCTCGGCCAGCCCTCGGGCGTCGACGGCCGCACCTGGCTCCTGACGTCCCTGGCCGCTAACCACAACCGCCAGGAGCTGCCGCTCTTCGAGCAGCTGTTCCCCTCCGAGCGGCACCCCGCGATCAACGCGCCGCTCGCCACGGCCCTGGCCCGCGGCGGCACGCCCGAGGGCATGCAGCTCCTGCGCATGGCGCTCTGGCGCGGACCCTTCGATCGCTCCCAGCTCGCCGCGGCGGCGCTCGTCAAGCACGCTGGCGTCGGCGTCCTGGTGGCCGAGCTCGAGTCCGCGCCCTCCGGGGTCACCTCGGACGCCTTCCGCCGGGTCGGCTACTCGATCGGGATGCTTGGTGGCCTCGATGCCCTGGATCAGCTCCAGCGCCGCCGAGGCCCCGCCGACGCAGCCCTGCAAGGGGCTTACCTCGGCGCCCTCGCCAGCCGAACCTTCTAGGAGCCCAACCGGCCGCCCTCCGCGGACCCTGATAGGCTTCCAAACCAGCCCCCTACCCAGCATATGAAGAAGATCTCGAAGGTGTGCATGCACGGCGTGCCCATGGACCTCGGCCGCGGTCACCGCGGCGTGGACATGGGTCCTAGCGCTATCCGGATCGCGGGCATGGGCTCGGGGATCAAGGCGCTCGGGATCGAGTTCGAGGACCGTGGCAACATCCCGGTCGAGATCCCCGAGCGGCTGGTGCCGAAGAACAAGCGCGCGCGCTTCCTACGTCCGATCGCGGACGCCTGCGAGCTCCTGCGCGACGAGGTGCGGATCGTCATGGACGAGGGCCACTTCCCGCTCGTCGTCGGCGGCGACCACTCCATCGCGGTGGGCACGATCGCTGGCGTCTCGGGCTACTTCCTCGACCAGAAGGAGGAGCTCGGGCTGATCTGGTTCGACGCACACGGCGACTTCAACACCCCCGACACCAGCCCGACCGGCAACGTGCACGGCATGCCCCTGGCTTCATGCCTCGGCTATGGCGCGCCCGAGCTGTGCGACATCGGCCGGCGACGTCCGATGGTGCTGCCCGAGAACGTCGTGCTGATCGGCATCCGCGACCTCGACCAGTCCGAGCGCGAGCTCCTGCGCGAGTCCGGCGTCAAGGTCTTCACGATGCACGACATCGATCGGCTTGGCATGGCGCGCGTCGCCATGGAGGCGATCGAGATCGCGAGCACCGGCACGGCCGGCTTCCACGTGTCCTTCGACCTCGACGGCTGCGATCCCTCGATCGCCAAGGGCGTCGGCACCCCGGTCAAGGGTGGCGTCGGCTACCGCGAGTCCCACTACTTGATGGAGGCCGTCGCCCAGAGTCAGAAGCTGGTCTCCCTCGAGATGACCGAGATCGACCCGGTCCTCGACGACGGGAACAGCACCGCCGAGCTCGCCAAGGAGCTCGTCCTCTCGGCCTTGGGCACGCGCATCCTGTAACGACTCGACGCCATGTTCTCGCTCCTCCGTTCCCTGGCCGGCAACAAGCGCCTGCTCATCGACTTCGTCAAGCGCGACCTCAAGGCGCGCTACGTCGGGTCGAGCATGGGCTTCTTCTGGTCGGTGATCTTCCCGATCGTCAACCTGTTCGTCTTCATGTTCGTGTTCCGGCTGCTGCTCAACGCGCGCTGGGGCGACGACGCGGGCCCCAAGGAGACGGCGCTGATCATGCTGGCCGGCATCCTGGTCTGGGCGGGCTTCGCCGAGACCTTGTCGCGGGCCACCAACTGCCTGATCGAGAACGCGAACCTGATCCAGAAGGTCGTGTTCCCGTCCGAGATCCTGCCGGTCTACCTGACGACCTCGTCGATCGTCAACATGCTGATCGGCCTGCCGATCGTCGTGCTCGGCTGCTGGATCTTCGGCATCACGGGGCCGGGCATGAGCGTGGTGATGGTGCCGGTGCTCTTGATCCTTCAGATGCTGTTCACGATCGGACTGGGCTACTTCCTGACCACGCTCAACCTGTTCCTGCGCGACACCTACCACCTCGTCGGTGTCGGCGTGCAGGTGTGGATGTTCGCGACGCCGATCTTCTACCCGGGCGAGATGGTGCGCAACGCGCGCATCATGCTGCCCGACTGGCTGTCGTACTTCAGCAACATGCCCCTGCGGATCGACAAGGAGACCGGTCTGGAGATCCCGCTGAGCGTGGGTGAGGGCGGCGACCTTGGGCTCGGCTGGATGCTGGACATCAACCCGATGCACTGGCTGATCGACGCCTGGCGCGAGGTGCTGATCTTCGGCCGCTGGCCCGATCTGTCGTCCCTAGCCATGCTGGCGGTGGTCTCGGTCGCGGTCTTCGCGATCGGCGCGACCTTCTTCCGCAGCCAGCAGGCCAAGTTCCCGGACCTGCTCTAGGAGCGCGCCATGACCCAAGAAGCCTCCAAGAACCCCGAGCTGATGGCGATCCACGCCAGGGACCTCGGCAAGGTCTACCGGATCCAGGACAAGCCGATCCACCGGCTGCTCGACGCCCTCAAGCTGGGTGGCCCGCGCGGGCGTGAGTTCTGGGCGCTCAAGGGCGTCTACCTCGACATCCCCAAGGGCTCGACCGTCGGCATCATCGGCGAGAACGGCGCCGGCAAGAGCACCCTGCTCAAGCTGATCAGCGGCGTCTCCAAGCCGACCACGGGCGAGGTCTCGGTCCGGGGTCGCGTGACCTCCTTGATCGAGCTCGGCGCCGGCTTCCACCCGGAGTTCTCGGGCCGGGAGAACATCGGCCTGGCCTGCTCGATCCTGGGCATGTCGCCCGAGGAGATCGACGAGCTGACCCCGAACATCATCGAGTTCAGCGAGCTGGGCGACTTCATCGACCGACCCGTCAAGACCTACAGCTCGGGCATGTACGTGCGCCTCGGCTTCGCCGTCGCCACCTGCGTGAACCCCGACGTGCTGCTGGTCGACGAGGCCCTGTCCGTGGGCGACGAGCACTTCCGCGGGAAGTGCCTCAACCGCTTGAACGACTTCCGCGACTCGGGCGGCACGACGGTCTTCGTCAGCCACGACATCGGCTCGGTCAAGACCATGTGCCAGCACGTGATCCTGATCGACGCGGGCGAGGTCATCGAGCAGGGCTCGCCCGAGCGCGTCTCGGACGAGTACCTCAAGCGCGTCAAGGCGCGCGGCAACGAGCGCCAGATGTCGATGCTGCAGCGCGGCTCGGCCGAGTACCCGCGCTGGGGGACCGGCGAGATGGAGGTCGAAGAGGTGCTGCTGCTCGGCGGCGACGGCCAGCCCGGCCTGGCCTTCGAGACTGGCGAGCACTTCATCGTGCGCCTGCGCTACCGGGCCCACAAGGACTGCAACCAGCCGGTCTTCGGCCTCGGCCTGTACCGCTCGGACGGCACCTACGTCAACGGCTCGAACCACCAGTGGCGCAACGAGCCGATCGACCTCGGCGAGGTCAAGGCCGGCGAGACCGGCGAGGTCGACATGGCCATGGGGGCCCTGCCGCTGCTCGAGGGCCAGTACTACCTGACGACCTTCCTCTACGACCACTCCAAGGCCGCGCCGACGGCGATCGACCATCGTGAGCATGTTGTCACCTTCCAGGTGCTCGATCCGTCCCATCATCAGCACGGCATCCTCCGGCTGCCCACCGCCTGGGCGGTTCGACGGAACATCCCGGGCGAGGAAGCAGTCCGAGGACACGAGTCCGGATCCTGATGAACGTCCAGCGCCTGCCCTTCGACCAGTACCAGCGCTATCGCCTGGTCGCTGACCTGGTCGAGCGCCTGCGCCCCTTGAAGGGCGATGGACCCCTACGCCTGCTCGACGTCGGCGGTCGCACCGCGATCCTGCGCGAGTTCCTGCCCGACGACCGCGTCGAGCTGGTCGACATCGATCCGTCGGACGCCAAGGACCTCGTGCTCGGCAGCGGCAGCGCCCTGCCCTTCGCCACCGAGAGCTTCGACGCGGTGTGCGCCTTCGACACCCTCGAGCACGTCCCGCCGGAGGGCCGCGCGGCTTTCGTCGACGAGTGCTGGCGCGTGACCAAGAGCTGGCTGCTGCTCGCGGGTCCCTACGACGCGCCGCGGGTGCGCAAGGCCGAGCGCCTGCTGGACCGGTTCATCCGCAAGAAGCTGGGCTTCACCCACCGCTACCTGCGCGAGCACCTCGACCATGGCCTGCCCGTGCGCAAGGACATCGAGGCGCAGCTCAGCGCCGTGGGTGGCCAGGTCCTGACGGTCGGCCATGGCAACCTCGAGCGCTGGCTCGCGCTGCTCTCGCTCGAGCTCTACCTGGACGCCGACCCGGCCCTGCGCGAGATCGCGCCGGCGGTCTACGAGTACTACAACAAGCACCTCTACGCCTCGGACCACGCCGCGCCGGTCTACCGGCACGTGATCATCGGGGCCTTCGGGGGCGCGCCGATGCCGGACCTGACCGGTCTGCTCGATGCGCCAGTGGCTCCCAAGGGCAGCCTCCCTCCCTTCACCGAGCTGTCCCAGGCCCTGTGCGCCTTCGATGCCGAGCGCGAGGCTTGGCAGGCCGAGCGTGCTGCCTTCGAGGAGCGCGCGGCGACCCTCGAGGCCGACCTGGACGGTCACCGCAAGCTGGCCGCGGGCCTGCGCGACGAGGTCGCCGCGCGCAAGAGCGTCACCAAGGACCTGCGCTCGGACCTCAAGGGGCACCGCGCTTCGCTCAAGGACGTCGAGCGCGAGCGCCGCTCCCAGGCCAAGCGTGCCGACGAGCTCGCGGGCCAGTGCAGCACCCTGGCCGAGCGCACGGCCGCGCTGGAGGCGGACCTCGCCGGACACAAGGCCGTGCTGGCCGCGGCCCAGGCCGAGCTCGAGCGCTGGGAGGCCTCGGTGCACGACCTGGTCGAGCAGCTGGTGGGCGAGCGCAACGCGGTCGCCGGGCTGGTGGCCGAGCGCGACGGCCTGATGCTGCTGCGGGACAACTTGGCAGAGGATCTCGAGCAGCACCGGGTCGTGCTGGCCGATGTGCAGGGCCAGATCTCGACCTGGGAGGGGATCGTTTCGGGCCTTGCCGAGGACCTCGAACAGAACCGCGCGGCCCTGACCGCAGCGCTCAACGAGCGCGACACCGCCCGGGCGATCGTCGCGGACCAAGCGGTCGACCTCGAGGGGCACCGCAAGCACCTGGCGGAGGTCGATGCCGAGAACGCGACGCTCAAGGAAATGCGCGCAGCGCTCGAGGGCGAGCGCGACCAGGCGATCGGGATGGCCGAAGCCCTGCGCACCGAGCGCGACGAGGGCTTGGCGGTGATCGGCGAGCTCCGCAAGCAGCGCGACGAGGGGCTGGACGTGCTCGCGGCCCGCGAGCTCGAGCGCGAGGAGGCCCTGGGCGTCGTGCGGGACCTCGAGTCCGACCTTGACGGGCACCGCAAGCGCGTGCGCGAGCTCGAGACCGAGCACGAGGACCTGGTCGAGATGCGCATCGCCGCCCTGGCCGAGAAGGACGCGGCGCTCGAGATGGCCGAGATCCTGCGCAAGGAGCGCGAGGAGGGCATGGTCGTGATCGGCGAGCTGCTGCGCCAGCGCGAGGAGGCCCACGAGGTGCTCGCGGCGCGCGAGGCCGAGCGGGACGATGCCTTGGAGGTCGTGCGCGAGCTGGGCCAGGACCTCGAAGGGCACAAGCGCCGCTTGAAGGCGCTGGAGTCGGAGCAGGCCGCGCTGGTGGAGATGCGCGAGGCGGCGACGACCGAGAAGGACACGGCGCTCGAGATGGCCGAGATCCTGCGCAAGGAGCGCGAGGAGGGCATGGTCGT
>JARGPD010000085.1 GCA_029212845.1 Planctomycetota bacterium | reverse complement strand
GTCGTGGTCTCCCCCGGCGCCGAGGTCAAGGTCACGATCGTGCGCGAGTGAGCCTAGCTGGGCTGGGCTCATCCGGCGAGCGCCCCCCCGATCCCCCCCCGTTTAAGGGGGTGGAGGGGGGGGCCGCTCTTCGATCCGAGCTGCTCCCCTAGAGGCCGAGCAGACCGTTGGCAGCGTCCAGGACGGCCGCGTCGTCGAGGGCGGTGTCCCACAGCTTGACGTCGTACATGACCCCCTCGAAGGAGCGCTTGCCACCCGACTCGTTGCCGAGGCGCAGCTTGTGGTCGCTCCAGTTGGAGAGGTCTCCGGCGTGGCTGTCGGTGCCGATCAGCTGTCCGTCGAGGTACGAGCGCACCACGCCGGTCGTGGCGTCGAAGGTCATCGTGTAGACCACGGCGACGTCCTCGCCGACCCCGAGACCCTGGTGGATCTCGCTGGTGCTCGAGCTGGTCTTGACGCGCAGCTCGCCGGAGAAGCTCGAGCCATTCCAGGTCGAGATCATCGAGAGGTTGCGGTTGGTGACGTCGGTGCCGCTCGACCAGCTGAACAGGCGTGCGTCGTCGTCCGAACCCTTGTCCTGGCTGTAGAAGACCTGCAGGGTCAGGGCGTTGGAGGCCTGGATCGCCTGGCGCAGGCCCGCGGCGCTCGAGGTCGACGCGGACTTCAGCATGTCGCTGTTGTCCTTCTCGAACTCGAGACCCATGCCGTGGGAGTCGGTGACCCAGTCGAAGTCGTCGCCGTCGAAGTCGAGGTCGACGCTGCCGACCTGGTCGAGCACCTTGTCGCCCGTCTGGGAGCTGAAGTCCCAGTGGGCGATCGGTGCGGCCGTGGGGGGCGTGGGGATCGTGCCGATCAGGTCGCCGGCTTCGTCCAGGAGCTCACCCGCGGACAGGGCACGGTTCCAGATCTTGACGTCGAACATCTCGCCGTGGAACGGGCGATCGCCACCGAACTCGTTGCCGAGTACGAAGGGGCGATCGGTCCAGCTGGAGAAGTCGTCGCCATGGACGAAGCTCGCGACCAGGCTGCCGTTGTGGAACGCGCGGACCACGCCGTCCTGGCCGTAGGTCATCGCGACCACGGCCAGCTCACCGGCCTTCCAAGTGGCATCGAATTCCTTGTCCAGGGTGCCCTTGCCGGTGCTCAGGCGCACCTGACCCTGGACGCCACCCGCGGTCGGGTAGGACATCAGGGAGAAGTTGCGGTCACCGACCGTGGTGCTGCTGGAGAAGCTCACGATGCGCGAGTCGTTGGCGATGGCCGCGTCCTGGCGCACGAGGGCCTGCACGGTCAGGTTGCCCTCTTTCTGGAGGGCGTCGAGCAGGCTCAGGTTCGAAGCGCCGTCGGGGCGGCGGATGCAGGTGTCCTCGCCCGAGCCCTGCAGGAAGCGCACGCCCTCGAGGGCGCCGTCGGTGACCCACTGGAGCGAGCCGTCGGCGGCGTCGAAGACCAGGTCGAGGTCGCCGCGCTGGTCGAGCACCTGGGTGCCGGCCTGGCCGCTGAAGTCGTAGTGAACGACCGGCTCGGCCGAGGGCGCCGGGCAGTTCTTGAAGTCCAGGTTGATGTCACCGGTGGTGTTGACGTTGAACGTCGTGCCACTGGTGGGCTGCTCGAGGACCGTGAGGTTCAGCCAGCCGGAGCCGCCGTAGTCGAGGTCGTGGTAGTTCGCACCGACGCCGACCTGGAAGGACGGGCCCATGCGGTCGAGCGCGATCACGGCGCCGACGAAGTCGCCACAGCCGAGCAGCATGCCCTCGGTCTTCTGGTAGTAGTGCCAGGTGGTCTCATCGGCCGAGGCCGGGTCCACATCGCCCCACTTGGGGCTGTCGGTGGGCGGGAAGTTGGCGTCGCCGTTGTCGACGCGGTCGGAGAAGTGGACGTCGAGCTCGAAGCACTTGTCGGGCTCGCCCTGGACGGCGACGGTGCCGAACAGGTGCGCCGTGCCGTCGGCGTACTCCTCGAAGGTGACGCCATCGGTCAGGGCCATGAAGTGCTTGCTGACCTCGGGCCACCACAGGATGTGGCCGGTGGGCTGGCTGGGATCGACGCAGACGTCTTCGAACGGCGGCGGGCACTGGCCGATCTCGATGGTCAGCTCGCTCGAGCTACTGTCGACGAGGGTGACGCCAGCGCTCGGCTGGGAGACGACCTTGGCGTCCAACCCGGCGCAGGCACCGTAGAAGAGGTTTTTGCCGCTCGCGCCCATGCCGAACTGCACGGCACCGCCGAAGTCTTCGATGGTGACGTAGGCACCGGCGAGGGCATCGAGGCCGACGAGGTCACCTTCGAGCTCGGTGTAGTAGTGCCAGTTCTCGGGGTCGATCGGGCCGCCGTTCTCGACGTAGGCCGGGGCCAGCAGCTTCTTGTTCGGGCTGCCGATGGGCGGGAAGGCTGCGTCCTTGCGGTCGAGGCGCCCGCTGAGCCGCACGTTGAGCAGGAAGCGGTCACCGGGGCTGGCGAGCGAGGCGAGCACGCCGCGCAGGGTCGCGGTGCCGTCGCCGTTCTCGGCCAGCTCGCCCTGGCTCTCGAAGTAGTAGTCGCCGCCGGCGCCGGGCAGGTGCAGGGCCATGCCCCCGGGCAGGGCCGAGACGCTGGCATCCTGCTGGGCGGCCGCCGGGCAGACGTCGCAGTCGCCATTGCCGATCAGCAGGCTGGCCACGTTCGACATGCAGGCGGGGAGCGGGTTGGCCGTGGGGAACATCGCGACCTGGACGTGGATCGGAGTCTGGGTCAGGAGCGTCGTGCCGCAGTCGGTCGGCAGGCTCAGGACCAGCTGGCCCGAGGGCGGCAGGGGTCCCAGGTCGATCACCGAGAAGCTCGGGGACTTGGCCAGGTCAAAGGTGATCAGGCCCGGGATCGAGTAGGTCCCGAGCTGGGTGTCGAACAGGATGCAGGTCCAGGCCCCGGGCTCGCCGGTGATGGTCAGCTCGAGGGTGTCGCCGAGCTCGTAGATGTCTTGGCTGAAGGTTGCGGTCACCGCCGGGTCGTCAAGCCGGAGCGGGGCGGCGTCGGAGCTGGGTACTAGGCCAGCGAGCCCTGCCAGAACGGCGAGGGCGAGGGGTCGCACGGGGGCCATAGCTTGGACGCCTGGGGGGATCGGGATGTTTGGTTCAAAGACCGGTGAGGCCGCTTGAACTGGTGGGTGGTAGGATATCCCAAATTCGGTGCGGCGCACGATTCCCGCATGTGGGATTTCGAAGTCGAGCATTGGTGACGGCACTTTAACCTCACTGGGGGGGGGCTCCCAGGCCCCCCCCGGGGTCGTGCAGGGGGCGTGGTCAGCCCCCGTAGGCCCATTTTTGGCACGATGGGGTCCCCGCTCCTTGCGCCGGCTTCTGGCTGACTTGCCAGGCCTGACCCCGAGGTGTTCGGCGCCGCAAAGTTCGCCTTCCCCGTAGCACTCCACGCGAGGTGGCGTTCTGGTGGAGACCGCCATGCCCACCCCCTCACCCTCACCGACCATCGGCGTCGAGAACCTGCTGGAGTACGAGCCCTTCGTCCGGGCCGTGGCCCGGGGCGTGCTCGCCGACGAGGGGCAGGTCGAGGACGTCGTGCAGGAGACCTGGATCCGGGCCATGCGCCGGCCGCCCAAGGTGGGGGGCTCGGTCAAGGCCTGGCTGGCGCGGGTGGTGAAGAACCTGGCGCGGGACACGATCCGGGGTGAGAGCCGCCGCAGCGACCGCGAGGTTCGCGCCGCGCGTCCCGAGCTGGACACGGCCTTGCCCGTGGACGAGCTCCAGGGCCGCCTCGAGGCCCACCGGCAGGTGGTCGAGGCCGTGCTGGCCCTGCCTGAGCCCTACAAGGACGTCGTCGTGCTGGCCTACTATCAAGGCCTCAAGCCCGCCGAGATCGCCGCGCGCCTCGACCGCAAGCCCGCGACGGTGCGTACCCAGCTGCACCGCGCCCACGAGCTCCTGCGTCAGCGCCTCGACGCGGCCTTCGAAGGCGACCGCTCGGCCTGGGCGATCCTGGTCGTGCCGTTCCTTCCCGAGCCCAGCCCCGTCGGCCAGGGGGCACCCGGTGCAGCTTCGGGCTTGGCGGGCGGAGGCCTCTCCACCTGGGCCATGCTGCTGGTCGCCCTGCTCGCTGGCCTACCGCTCCTGTGGCTGCTGCCGGACGATCAGCCCGCGGGTGGGGGGCCGGGGGAGGCCGAGGCGCTCGTCGGCCTCGATCAGCCGGGGCCGGAGGCCACCGGGATCGACCCCACGGGCCTGCGCACCCCGGTCCTCGGGGAGCCCGACCGCACCGCCGCCACGCCGCGCAGGCTGACGGTCGAGGTGCGCTTCGGCGACGCGCTCCTCGAGGGTGCCACGGCCTGGCTCCTGGCCGACCAGCGCCCCGACCCGCGCTCGGCCGGGCGCTTCCCCGGCAGCTTCGGCGCACCCGAGATCTTCCGCAGCCAGGGCACCTCGGCCGAGGTCGGCTCCGACGGCCTGGCGCACTTCGAGTTGGGCACCGCGCGGGAAGCCCTGGTGCTCGTCGAGGCCCCCGACCCCCATGATCCGGAGCGCTTGCTCCTGGCGGTCGGCGACCTGCTCGACGCCGAGCGCGCCGCCACCGGCCCGCGCCTGAGCCTGCGGCCGACGCCGGCCAAGCGGGTCCAGGTACGCGTCCAAGCCGACGGTGCCCCGGCGCCCGGTGCTCAGGTCTGCCTGCGCGCAGGGCTGGCCCGTGGGCGCACCTCGACCGTGCTCAGCGCCGAGACCGGTCCCGATGGGCGCCTCGAGCTAGTCGGCTTCGACCTCTTGCCCCTGCCCCAGGTCGGCCCGGCGCCCACGACCTGGGCCGTCGCGCTCGCGGTCCCCGGCGCGACCTCGCGCGAGCTCTACTTCGAGCCCGAGGTGACCAGCACACCCGGGGCCCAGCCGCTCGGGCTGAGGCTCGCACCGACGGGTTCGCTCGACGTCCAGCTTGTGGACGCCGGCGGCGCGCCCTTGGCCCACGATGGCGAGGCGCGCCTGACCGTCGACGGCGCCCAGGTCTTCGTGCCCCTGGTCGCGGGGCGCGCGCACTTCGCCCACGTGGGGCTCGGCAAGCAGCTGCAGCTCGTCGCCCAGCTGCCGGACCTCGGCGCGACCTGGGCGGCCGAGGCGCGCGGCCCGGCTGGCCGCGACCAGGCCGTCCTCGTCGAGGTCAGGCGTCCGGACTTCCCGCGCCTCACGGGGCGCGCCCTCGCCCCCGATGGACGACCGCTCGCGGACGCCGAGCTGTTCCTCTCGCTGCAGTCCCGGGCCGGCAAGGAGCAGCAGCGCAAGTGGCTCCGGACCTCGGCCGACGGCCGCTTCGAGGTCCAGCTGAACGACGAGCGCGGGGGCATCCTCGCGTCGGATCGCCAGCACCGGGTGCTGCTCCTGCAGCGCGGCCTGCGCGGGTGGTCGGGGGTCGGCACGGGCGAGCTCGTGGAGATCAACGACGCGCTCACCGACCTCGGCGAGCTGGTCGTGCAGCCGCGCGCCGGCTGGATCCGTGGGCGCTGTGTCGACGCCGACGGCCAGCCCCTCGAGGGCCTCCTGGTCAGCGCGCCCCAGGAGTTCGAGGGCCTGGCCTCACACTTCACGACCGCAGCGGACGGGCGCTTCGAGCTGCTGGGCCTGTGGCCCCTGCGCGCGAGCCTGACGATCAGCTCGGCCGACCGGCCGCGGATCGAGTCCCTGCTGGCGGCCCCCGGCGAGACCGACCAGGTGATCGTCGTGCCGGAGGGCGCTGTGCTGAGGGGCTCGCTGCTGGTGGACGCGGGCGTCGACGCGTCTGACTTCGTGCTGCGCGCTCGCGCCCTGGACGGAGGCGGCGAGGTCAACGCGACCGCGCGCGAGGGCGGTCTCTTGCGGCTCGGCAGGCTCTCGGCGGGCGACCACCAGCTGAGCCTCTTGCACCACGGCAAGGAGGCGCGCGACCTGGGTGTGGTCCGGCTGCGCGCCGGCGAGGAGTTCGCGCCCCCGCACCTCGACGGCATCGACCTGCGCGGCAGCTTCGAGGCCGTGGGCGTGCGCCTGGAGGATGCCGACGGCCTGCCCATCCCGGCGCCGCGCGCCCAGGTGTTGGTGGATGGGCGCGTGGTCTCGAGCACCCGCGGCAGCGCGGGCCTGGTCAGCGTGAGCGTGCCGCGGCAGTCCGAGTCGACGTCCACGGTGGTGGTGCTCGACGCGGCGAGCCATCGCCCGGTGCGCTTGAGCCTCGAGCGCCTTGCCGCCGCCGAGGTCGTGGTGCTCGAGCCGGCGATCTGCTTGGAGCTGCGACTCGCCCCAGGCAGCGTCTCACGGCCGAGCTGGTCCTTTGCCCTCGAGCCGGTCGAGCCCGGCACGGGCCTCTTCGAGGGGCGCGTGCCCCTGCCGGAGAGCTTCCAGGAAGCGGGCCATGCGGAGCTGTGCTTCCCGGCACCCGGGCTCTATCGCCTGGTGCGCCGCGGCGCTCGGCCGGACACCCCCAAGCACCTGACGGGCTGGGAGCCGGACCCCTCGGGCACCGTGCTGGCGGTGACCGAGGCGGACCACGGGGGCGAGCTCGAGCTCGACCTCCCCTGAGTCGCTACAGGACGTCGTCGACGAACTCGAGCCAGCGCTCTTCGAACTCGGCCTCGTCGACCTGACCCCAGGAGGCCTCCATGGCCTTGTCCCAGATCTCCTGCTTCTCGCCGCGGCCGAGGTAGTCCCAGGGGGCCGCGATGCGGTCGCGCATGGCCTGTTCGAGGGTGGCAGAGATCTCCTCGCCGGCTTCGAGCTCGGCTAGGTCCTTCTCGGCTTCGGTCACGATCGCGGCGTAGGCCGCGCGGTAGCCCTGGTCGAGGGTCGCGATGTAGGCGGGCAGGATCTTGGCGTACTCCTTGTCCCAGTACTTGCGCGACACGCGCCCGGCCGCGCCCTCGCGCAGGTAGTAGACCAGCGCGAAGGACTGGGCATAGCAGGACACGTTCGAGGGGCCCTGGCTCTGCCACTGGGGGTGGTTGTAGCGGATGTGCTCGGACAGGGGCTTGATCGTGCCGGCCTTGAACATCTCCTTGATCTCGGGGATGCGCGCCAGGCCGCCCTTCATGTCTTCGTTCGGGACCAGGCGCTTGCCCTTCTGCTTGAAGGCGCCGTAGTAGTCGCCGTGGCCCTCGTCGAACCAGCGGTGGGCCTCGGAGCGGTTGAACAGGAAGTGGCAGTACTGGTGGAAGCCCTCGTGGGCCATCACCGAGAGGGTCGCGTCCTCGCTCATGCCACGGTCGAAGAACAGCACGAGCTCCTCGGAGCCCGGGTTGAAGTAGCCCGCAACGCCACCGCCGGTCTGACCGTAGGTGCCGAACTCGTCGCGGCTCGCACAGACGCGGATGACCGAGACCGACGTGATCGGCGTCGCCGGCGGGAAGTCCTCCTCGTAGAGGCTGCGCGCGGCTTCGATGCGCGAGATCACGGCCTTGATGTCGGCGTCGTCCTTCTTCTCGACGTTGGTCTTGATCAGGTAGCGCTCGGAGGGCGTCTCGACCAGACGCCAGCCCGGGGTCTGGTCGACGTCGTTCTGGTGGTAGGCGAGCAGGTCCTCGTAGCTGCTCTCGGAGTTGACCGAACCGACCGTGGAGACCTCGGCGCCCTTGCGCATCAGCTTCACGCTCCTCATCGACTTCTCGACGGCAGCCTCCCACTTCTTGCGGTACTTCTTGGTGTCCGGGTAGTCCCAGCACATGACCAGCTTGAAGTCCTCGAGGTGGAAGACGTAGACGTCGACGATCGTCGGCAGCTTGTACTGCCCGGCGCTGGCCGACAGCGAGAGCATGTAGCGCTCGATGTTCATGTCCTTCTGGCCCTTGAAGGGCTCGCTGCCCGCGGCCTCCAGGTCGATCTCGCCCCAGCCGCGGAACAGGGCCTGGACGATGTCCTGGACCGACTCGGGTCCGCGCTCGTCGAAGAGCCCGGCGAGGGGATCGTCCTCGTCACCGGTGACAGCCTTGGGCGGATCGAGGCGCGCGACCTTGAGGCTCGGCGCGTAGCTCATGCGCTCGTTGGTCTCCTTGCCGCGGTCATCCTGAAGCTTGACGAGCAGCTCCTTCTCCATGTCCAGCTGGGCGATCACGCCGAGCGACTTCATCCGGTCGTTCGCCGGCACGTCGGACATGTCCTTGAGCGGCTTGAACTCGACCCCGTGGGCGGGCATCGGCCGCGTCTTGCCGGGGCTCTGGGCCAGGCCGGCGGGGGCCGAAAGGGTCAGGGAAGCAGCGGCAAGGAGCGGCAGGAACAGGCGTTGGAACGTGGATCCCATGGCGTCTCGGAACGGGGTGCGAGGGGGGCGCGACCTAGTCGCGAAGGCAGAGGGGCCATCATAAGGGGGTCGGCGGGCAACCGGGACCCTCCCAGGCTTTGTTGCGCGTCGTGTACGTTGGGCAGGCCCGCGGGTTCGTGCGAAAGTTCCGACGGTCTGGGATCTGGGCCCGCGAGGAGGGGCCGCTGGCTGCCGCTCTGGTCCAAGCCGGCCCTAGAGCAGCTTCAAGAAGGCCTGGGCGGCGGGGGAGAGGGGCCGGTCGCGGCGCCGGACCACAGCGAGGTCGCGGGCGATCGACAGGCCCGAGACGGAGATCGGGCTGACCTGCTTCATCTCGGGGGCGCCCGAGCTGCCGCCCAGGGTGGTCAGGGCCAGGCGGCTGACGAAGGCCAGGCGGCGGGTGGTGATGACCATGCGCAGGATGGCGGGGATCGAGCGCAGCTCCATGACCACGTTCATGCGCACGCCCGCTTCGGCGAGGGCGCCGTCGATCAGGCTGCGGATCGCGCTCGGCGACTCGAAGCCGACCAGGTCCTGGCCGTCGAGCTTCGAGGCCGCGATGCGCTTCTTGCCGTGGAAGGGGTGCCCCTCGGCCGAGACGAGCACGATCTGGTCGCAGATCAGGGGCGTGACCTCGAGCTTGGCGACCAGGTCGGGCTCGATCGGCAGGGTCACCAGGCCGAGCTCGAGCCGCTCGTCGGCGACGTCGCGCTCGACCTCGCGGCTGCCGGCTTCCTTCACCTGGAACAGGACGCCGGGGTAGCGCTCCTGGAAGCTGGCGATGGCGGCGGGCAGGAGGAACGAGACGGCGGTCGCGCCGCCGCCGATGCGGATGCGACCGGACTCGAGGTTGCCGAGGGCGCGGACGTCGCTGCAGAGCGTGTCCCAGCGGGCGACCAGGTCGCGGCCGGCCTCGGCGACCAGGCGGCCTTCCTCGGTGGGCGAGACGCCGCGGGCGCTGCGCTCGAGCAGCGGGGCGCCGAACTCCTGCTCGAGCTGCTGCAGGCGGCGCGAGAGCGCGGGCTGGGTCAGGAACAAGGCGCGCGCAGCGGGGGTGATCGCTCCGGCGTCCACGGTGGCCAGGAAGGAGCGCAAGAGGGTCAGGTCGGTCATGCGCCCATCTTATGGAATCCCGGCCTACTGTGCTGGCTCCTGCATGGCTGCGGATTCGATGGTCTCCGCTCGTTGGAGCAGCGCCTCGAGGAATCGAGACCCCTCCGCTTCGGTGGCGCGAACCCGCGGCACGAGGCCCTCCATGGCTGCGAGGGCCTCTGCGTGCCGGTCCTGGCCGTGGTAGAAGGCCGCGCGGTTCATCTCGAGCACCTGCACGTGCTGCAGGTCGGGGCCGTGGGCCGCAGTGCCCACCTCGATCGCCTCGTCGAACAGCCGCTCGGCCCCCTCGGCGTCACCCAGGCTCTCCAGGAGTTGGGCCAGGGTCGAGTAGGTCGCGAGGGTGCTCGGGTGTCCGACCGGCAGCACCCGCTGCTTGGCCTCGAGTGCGCGCTCGAGCAGGGGGCGCGCCTCGTCGGGCCGCTCGAGCTCCATGTACAGGGCGCCCAGGTTGTTGAGCGCGCTGAGGGTGCGTGGACCGTCGGGACCTTCGACCTCGGCTTGCAGCTCGACCAGTCGCTCGTAGCGCGTGGTAGCGCCCTCGAGGTCGCCGGTGCGGCGCAGGGCCAGGCCCAGGTTGTTGGTGACGAGCAGGGTCGTCGCGTGCTTCGGCCCGAGGTTGGTCTCGTACCAGGCCTCGAGCTGCAGCAGCTCCTCGGCTGCGGCCTCGTACTCGCCGGCATTGAGCCGCGCGGTGGCCACGTTCATCAGCGCGTGCATCGTGTCGGCATCTTCGGCGCCGAGCAGCTCGACGCGACCCTGGTAGGCGCGCTCGAGGAAGGGCATCGCGGTCGTGGCGTGGCCGGCCATCAGGTGCATGCCGCCGAGCTCTTCGAGGGACACGAGCGTGTCCGCGTGGGCGTCGCCGAAGAGCTGCCCGCGCAGCTCGAGGGCGCGCACGAGCTGGGGCTCGGCCTCGTCGAAGCGGGCGATGGACATGTAGGCGCCGCCGATCACGCGGCGCACGGTGGCCTCGACCTCGGGCGAGGGCTGCTGCTCGTCGACGCGGGCGTGGGCGCGGGAGAGCACCTCGAGCATCAGCTCGGGGTCCTTGCCCTGGGCCTCGCGCGGGTCGAGGCTCAGGAGCGCGTGCTCGAGCAGCTCGGCGATGCCCTCGTAGCGCTCGAGCTCGACGTTGGCGCGGCGCTCGCCCTCGCGGGCGCGCTCGGCTTGGCTTGCCATGACGACGATGCCGGCGGCGAGCAGCAGGACCACCACGCTGGCGAAGGCGAGGGCCGCGCGGTAGCGCGAGGCCAGCTTGGACAGGCGGTAGCCCAGGGTCGGCGGCCCGGCCAGCACCGTGTCGCCCTCGAGGTGGCGGCGGATGTCGCTGGCGAGCAGGGCGGCCGAGGAGTAGCGCCGCTCGCGGTCCTTCTCCAGGCAGCGCGCCGTGATCCAGTCGAGGTCGCCGCGGACCTCGCGGGAGCGCAGGCCGCCCTTCTGCTCGCGCAGGCGCACGCTCGGCAGGACTGGGTCCGTCCTGCGTACCGCGTCGAGCAGGGCGTCGAGGCCAGGCAGCCGACCGTCGTCACCCGCAAAGGGCTGCACGTCACAGAGCAGCTCGTAGAGGAGCACGCCGAGGGAGTAGATGTCCGCGCGCGTGTCGATGTCGGGGCCGTGGTCGAGCTGCTCGGGGCTCATCGCCGCGGGCGTGCCGACGACCTGGCCGCCGAGGGTGTGCAGGCTCTCGCTCGTGAGGCTCTCCTCGATCGCCTTGGCGATGCCGAAGTCGATCACCTTGGGGACCGGCTGGCCATCGACGACGGTCACGAGCACGTTGGTCGGCTTGATGTCGCGGTGGATGACGCCCTTCTGGTGGGCGTGCTGGATCGCTTGGCAGGTGGCGTAGAAGAGCTGCAGGCGCGACTCGAGGTCGAGCGCGTGGTCGCGGCAGTAGTCGGTGATCGGCTGACCGTCGATGAACTCCATCGCGAACCAGGGCAGGCCGCGCTCGGTGCTGCCGCCGTCGAAGATGCGCGCGATGCTCGCGTGGTCCATCAGCGCGAGCGCCTGGCGCTCGGCGCGGAAGCGCTTGACGATCTCCTCGGTGTCGAGGCCCACCTTGAGCATCTTGAGCGCGACGGGCCGGCGCACCGGCTCGAGCTGCTCGGCCAGCCAGACGCGGCCGTAGCCGCCACGCCCGATCTCGCGGACGAGCCGGAAGGGCCCGATGCTGCCATCGGGCTCGAGGTCCTCGCGGAACTCCTCGAGCATGGACGCGGCGTTGGGTAGTGCGGCTGCGTTCGCCAGCCAGGAGCCCGCCCCCGTGGACTCGGAGACCTGCTCGTGGGCTGCGAGCAGGGCCTCGACCCGCTCACGCAGCTCGGGGGGAAGTCCGGTGAGCAGCGCCTCGCGCTCAACTGGTTCTAGTTCGATGGCGTCCAGGAACAGGTCCTTCGCCGAGCTCCTGGAGGTGGTCATGTCAGGTCTGGATCAGGCGTCGTTGAGGAGCTCGTGCAGGCGTGCACGGGCAAAGGTCCACTCGCGGAAGGCGCTGCGCTCGGAGATCTCGAGCAGCTCGGCGATGGCGGGCATGGTGAGGCCGCCGAAGAACCGGAGGCGGGTGACCTCGGCGGCGCGTGCGTCCTCGGCCTCGAGCCGGACGAGGGCTTCCTCGAGCGCCAAGAAGCGGTCGGCGTCGAGGGAGAGCTCGGCCTCGCCCTCAGCAAGGCAGAGCGAGACACGCTGCAGGTCGCCGCCGCGCTTCTGGCTGCGCAGCTTCCGGGCGTGGTCGATCAGGACCCGGCGCATCGACTCGACGGCCGCGGCGTAGAAGTGCGCGCGGTCGCGGAAGGACATCTCGTTGGTCCCGGCGAGCCGCAGGTAGGCCTCGTTGACCAGGGCGGTGGCCTGCAGGGTGTGGCCGCCTGATTCGTCGCGCATGCGCTGGGCAGCGATGGCGCGCAACTCGTCGTAGACCAGCGGCAGGAGGGCGTCGGCGTCAGCGCCGGCGGCGAGCATTAGGGTCAGCTCGGGAGTCTCGTCTTGGCGTTCGGTGATGGGGCTCGGCCGGGTAGGGCGCGCGTTGGTCGGGACCGGAGGCCACAGGACGCGCGCGCTCCGCAGGCCGCCCCCCGTGATCGAGGACCGAGGGCCCTTGGATCTTAGGGGACGGGGCGGAGCGCTTACCATGACCAACCATCCTGAGGGCCTAGGCGGCACCGTCGGTGGACCCGATGGCGGCGGCCAGGGGGGCGATGGGGGGCGTCGAGCGGCCGAAGCTGGGCAGGATCATCGGGACCTTGCGACGGTAGGACAAGTAGCGCTCACCGTGCTCGGCGACGAGGTTGCGCTCCTCGAACTGAACGCCGACGAACACGAAGCCGGTGCAGAGCATGGCGAAGACGAGGTGCCCGAGAGTCATCGTCGGGGTCGACCAGAAAGCGATGAAGAAGAAGAGGTAGAGCGGGTGGCGCGAGAAGCGATAGATCGAGCGCACCTGGAAGGGCGGCGGCGTGTGGTTCTTGCCGCGGAAGAAGCGGATCACCTGGGACAGGCCGAAGAGCTCGAAGTGGTCGATCAGGAAGGTCGCGAAGACCACGCCGACGAAACCGAACAGGGACAGGGCGATCAGGGCGTTGCGGGCGATGGGCGAAGAGACCTCCCAGATCACGCTGGGCATCGGCTGCCAGAAGAGGAACATCGAGCACAGGATGGCGCAGGTCACGACGACGAAGGTGCTGCGTTCGGCGGCGGCGGGGATCAGCTTGGTGATGCGTCGCTTGAACCAGTGGCGCGCCATGATCAGGTGCTGCACGGCGAAGATGCCGAGGATGCCACCGTTGACCGCGAGGGCCTGGATCGTCGAGGGGGCCTCGCCAGCGACGGTGTCGATGTGCTGTGGCACGACCAGGCCGAGGGTCCAGCCGATGGTGTAGAGGAAGGTGGCGAGAAAGAAGAGGTAGGCGAGGGTGCCGTACAGGAGGACGCCGAGCTTAGGGAGGTTCATGGGTGAGGTCTGTGGTGTGGAGGGAGCGCGGCGCTGTCATCCTGGCCGCGGGTCTTGGTTCACAAGCCTTGGCGTGGAGCGCACCGCAACCCTGCCAGGGGATGCTGACTTTTCTCGGGGCCAGCTGGATTCCCGGGGTGTGGGCCTCGTCCCGCGAATGGGATCGGTCGGGCCAGACCCGGGCGGAAGGGGCGACGCGGCACCGCGGGAGCCGGGTCCACCGACCGATGCGCCCCGCGCATGGCTTCGATGCTAACTATCGATTACCTGCATGCCTCGAGCCGGGATATCCTGCTCGCAGATTCAACCCGGGTCGCCCTCCTGCAACCCGGAAACCACGCCGCCCGCCTCGCTCCGTCGCCCCCGCCGCGACCCACCGGGGCCAACCACCTGCGCCAACCATGCTGACCGAATACCGCGCTCACGTCGCCGAACGTGACGCCCTGGGCATCCCGCCCCTGCCCCTCAGCGCCGAGCAGACCGCCGCCCTCACCGAGCTCCTGATGGACCCGCCCGAGGGCGAGGAGGAGTTCCTCCTGGACCTGCTCTGGAACCGCATCCCCCCGGGCGTCGACCAGGCCGCCTACGTCAAGGCCAGCTTCCTGAGCGCGATCGCCAAGGGCGAGACCCGCTGCCCGCTGATCGATCCCAAGGTGGCGATCGACATCCTCGGCACGATGCTCGGTGGCTACAACGTCGCGACCCTCGTCGAGCTGCTCGACGACGCCGAGCTCGCCGCCGCCGCGGCCGAGGAGCTCAAGGGCACCCTCTTGATCTTCGACGCCTTCCACGACGTCGAAGCGAAGTCCAAGGCCGGCAACGCCCACGCCGCCGAGGTGATCCAGTCCTGGGCCGACGCCGAGTGGTTCACCCGCAAGCAGGACGTGCCCACCGAGATCGAGCTGGCCGTCTTCCTGGTCGAGGGTGAGACCAACACCGACGACCTGTCGCCGGCCACCGACGCCTGGTCGCGCCCGGACATCCCGCTGCACGGCCTCGCGATGCTCAAGAACCCGCGCCCAGGGATCACCGACGCGATCGCCCAGATCAACGCGCTCGAGGAGGCCGGCCATGCGGTCGCCTACGTCGGCGACGTGGTCGGCACCGGCTCCTCGCGCAAGTCGGCCACCAACTCGGTCCTGTGGCACATCGGCCACGACATCCCCTTCGTGCCGAACAAGCGCGCTGGCGGCGTCTGCCTCGGCTCCAAGATCGCGCCGATCTTCTTCAACACGATGGAGGACTCCGGCGCCCTGCCGATCGAGTGCGACGTGTCGAAGATGGCCATGGGCGACGTCATCGTCGTGCACCCCATGGACGGCAAGATCACCAAGGACGGCGAGGTGATCAGCACCTTCGAGCACAAGAGCGAGGTCATCCTGGACGAGGTCCGCGCCGGTGGCCGCATCCCGCTGATCATCGGCCGCGGCCTGACCGCCAAGGCGCGCGCGTCCCTGGGCCTCGGCCCGAGCGACGTCTTCCGCCGCCCCGAGCTCCAGGACGCCAGCGACAAGGGCTTCACCCTGGCCCAGAAGATGGTCGGCCGCGCCTGCGGCCTGCCGGAAGGTCAGGGCGTGCGCCCGGGCACCTACTGCGAGCCGATCATGAGCACCGTCGGCAGCCAGGACACCACCGGCCCGATGACCCGCGACGAGCTCAAGGAGCTGGCTTGCCTCGGCTTCCAGTCCGACCTCGTCATGCAGTCCTTCTGCCACACAGCCGCCTACCCGAAGCCGGTCGACGTCGACACCCACGCGACCCTGCCCGACTTCATCTCGACCCGCGGCGGCGTGACCCTGCGCCCCGGCGACGGCATCATCCACTCGTGGCTGAACCGCATGCTGCTGCCCGACCAGGTCGGCACCGGCGGCGACTCCCACACGCGCTTCCCGCTGGGCATCTCCTTCCCCGCCGGCTCGGGCCTGGTGGCCTTCGCGGCCGCGCTCGGCACCATGCCGCTCGACATGCCCGAGTCCGTGCTGGTGCGCTTCAAGGGCGAGCTGCAGCCCGGCGTGACCCTGCGCGACCTGGTCAACGCGATCCCGTACCAGGCCATCCAGGACGGGCACCTGACGGTCGGTTCCGAGGGCAAGGTCAACGTCTTCAGCGGCCGCATCCTCGAGATCGAGGGGCTGCCGGACCTGAAGGTCGAGCAGGCCTTCGAGCTGTCCGACGCCTCGGCCGAGCGCTCGGCTGCGGGCTGCACGATCCGCCTCGACCCCGCGCCGATCAAAGAGTACCTCGAGTCCAACGTGGTCATGCTGCGCTGGATGATCGAAGAGGGCTACGAGGACGCGCGCACCCTCGAGCGCCGCGCCCAGAAGATGGAGCAGTGGCTCGCGAGCCCCAGCCTGCTCGAGCCCGACGCGGACGCCGAGTACGCGGCGGTGATCGAGATCGACATGAGCTCGATCCACGAGCCGATCGTCGCCTGCCCGAACGACCCCGACGACGTGAAGACCCTGTCGGACCCGTCCATCGCAGGCACCAAGATCGACGAGGTCTTCCTGGGCTCCTGCATGACCAACATCGGCCACTTCCGCGCCGCCGGTCGCCTGCTCGAGGCCCACGGCCAGCCGGTCCCGACGCGCCTGTGGGTCGCGCCGCCGACCAAGATGGACCAGGCCCAGCTGGTCAGCGAGGGCTACTACAGCCTCTTCGCCGGCGCCGGCGCGCGCACCGAGATGCCGGGCTGCAGCCTGTGCATGGGCAACCAAGCCCGCGTCGCCCCGGGCTGCACGGTCGTCTCGACCTCGACCCGCAACTTCCCCAACCGCCTCGGCCAGGGCGCCAACGTGTTCCTGGCCTCGGCCGAGCTGGCCGCCGTAGCTTCGATCCTCGGCAAGCTGCCGACCCGCGAGGAGTACCTGGGCTTCGCGTCCAAGCTCGACCCGATGGCCGGCGACGTCTACCGCTACCTCAACTTCAACGAGCTGCCCGAATTCGTCGACGCGGCGAAGGCGGCCAAGGCCCCCAAGCCGGTCGCGGTCTAGGGCTCCCGAGCTCCAGGAGCTTCGACAGGGGCGGCGCCCCTCACCGCGTGGTGGGGGGCGCCGCCCTTCGTTGCGGTCTGCCGGCTAGCTAGGGCATCTAGGTACTTGGGTGGGGCGAGGGTGAATGCGGACTAGTTGCAAGCCTGGAAGGCTACGGCTTGGGTCATAGAGAACCCTGCCGGTGCTGCGGGGTCGATGACCACGGCCTGGGCGTAGAACTCCCAGCCCGGCAGCACGATGCCCACTGGGATCGTCACCGCGAGTGAGCCTGATCCGGTGCCGGGCACGCCAGCAGATCCCCCGAGCGGGATGGTCTTCATGAGGAAGGTGTTCAGGGGATCCAGGAAGAGCGTCCCACCGAGCAGCGGGAAGCCCGAGACCAGCGGGGTGCCCGCTACCCCAAGGATGGCGATGCTGCCTCCGACGGCTTCATCGACCAGGAAGGTGTAGTTCGTGGTGCCGATCGTTGGGAGGCCGTTGGTCTCTAGGACTGGGGTGACTCCGCCAGCTCCGGGGGTCCCTGCCCCATAGGCGAACGAGCTCGCGCAGCGCCGGAGCACGAGACCCGCCTCTGCGAAGTCGAATGACGAGACATCGGCAAGGATCCCAACACCGAGCTCCTCCGCGAACCACCCCTGGAGCGTGGCCCCACCCGAGACCGTGGCCACGAAGCTACCATCCGGATTGACCCCCATCGTGCCCGCTGGAGAGCCCGGGAAAGTCGCGACGCTAGTGCGGTTCACGATGTGCGCCGTCCCCACGAAGGCGAACGAGCCCGCGCTTCCACTGATGCTGCCCACCGCTTGTGTCGATTGGGACTCGTGATTGAGACCGAAATCGGAGGAGCCACCGTACGAGTGAAGGTTCCACTCCCCGTCGATGGCGTTGGATGCCACGCCGGTCGCATCCCGGGTGAAGAGGGCCATGGAGAACTCGCGGGAGTCGTAGCCCATGAGGAATCCGAATTCTCCGCCCGCGCAGATCGCGCCCAGCTGCTCGCCACCGACCGATAGGGTGCCATCGGCTGCGACGACGATGGGTCCGAAGAGGCCGGCGTCGACGCCGGACTGGGGGCCGGAGGGATCGATGGAGTGCCACTGGATCGACAAGCTCGCGACCCCAGCGCCGTCGAAGTCGATCGTTCCGTAAGAGGACTCTGTCGTGAAGTCGGTCGGGTGGATCGACTGCAGGATCTGCACGAAGCCATGGTTCCCGGTGAGGTCAGCCTGACTGGCACCGTCCTGCTTGCGGCAGAGGATGGCGAGACCCGCAGCTTCAGCGAAGGAAGCAGGACCCGGGATAGCAAGCTCGCGATCGGGGCTGAGGTACATCTCGAAGGTGTCCGTCCCCGGGTTGGCCGGATCGTAGTCCAGGATCAGCTTGCCCAAGGAGTCCAGGGTGTACGTCCCGCTGTCGTTGTACGTCTGGTCGGGAATCGAGCCGACGATGCAGATGCTCTTTGCCTTGCGTGTGGCGGTGAAGGTGCCGGCAGGGTCGAAGCTCACAGTGCCGAATTCATAGTGAAGCGTGAAGTCGGTAGGACTGCAGTCCAGCTTGCTGGCAACCACTCCGGAGGTGTACTCGCCGTCGAGTGGGATCGCTGTTTGTGCGGTCAGCGGTCCAGCAGCGAGGAGCAGCGAGAGGAGGGGCAAGCCGAAGCAGGTGGGGACATTCATATGGAGGCGGGCTGGGGAGCGAGGAGGGGACGGGGGGATTGCGAACAGCTAGCTCGCTAGTGGAGTCTAGGCTCGGTGAGGGAGACAGGCAAGTAGCCCCCCATTAGCCCCCCCAGGAGCCACTTATTAGCCTCCCAGTAGCCTCCCAGTAGCCTTGTCGGATCTGTGAATCACGAGTAGCCTGACGCTGCCCCCGCCACGCCCCCCCAACCCAGTTCACGACGCCATGAGCTCGCTCTCACGACCTACTTCTCGATGCCAGACACTCGCACTCGCCGCCGCGCTCATCCTGTGGGCCGTCCCTGATGGCCGCGCTCAAGCCTGCAGCCAAACCCAGAACACTCCCTCAGGGAAGCTCTATTGGACCGAATCCGATGCCCAGGTCCTGCGCTCCAGCAACTTCGATGGGTCAGGCGTGCAGACCCTCTTCACCAGCCCAAACAATGGTCTGCTCGGGATCGCAGTCGACCCTGTCGGAGGGAAGCTCTACTTCACCGACGACAACTCCTTGTCATCGGGCATCCGTCGCATGAACTTGGACGGCACGTTGGTCGAGATGCTCGTGCCCGGCGGGGCTCCGACGGGGATCACGTTGGATGTCGGCGCTGGACACATGTATTGGACGGACGCTGGCTCCATAGGCACCCAGGAGATTCGCCGGGCCCAATTGAATGGAGCCGGGGTGACCCTCGTCGTGGGCGGTCTCGGTGACCCGATCGACATCGAGGTCGACCCTAGCGCTGGCAAGCTGTACTGGACGGATGCTGGAACGGGAAAGGTCCAGTGCTCCAACCTCGATGGCAGCATGGTGACCGACCTTGCCACGGGACTAGGCGTCGCCGCAGCACTGCGTCTGGACACAGACTACGACAAGCTCTACTTCAGCTCAGTAGACCAAGGCAAGGTGTGGCGCATGAACACGGACGGGAGTGGTCTCGAGACCTTGATCAGCGGGTTGGTTGGTTTGCCCTATGCCATTGCCATTGCCAACGGCCTCGACCTGATGCTTGTCTGCGAAGCGGGCCTCGGACCCGGTATCGGGACCGTCACGGCCTACAACACCGACGGTGCCAATCCGAAGCCGCTACACACAGGTCTCAACAACCCTGTCGATGTCGTGCTCTGGCATGACCCGCTGCCACCCCTCCATGGAGATGTGGCCGATGTCTGCCTCGCTGTTGGCGCGTCCCAGAGGCTCTTCCTCGATGCGAAGCCGGCACACGCTGGCAAGGTCTATTTGATGCTTGGCTCAGCTTCTGGGACGACGGGGATCCCCGTGGATGGGTTGACCCTTCCGCTGACCTTCGACGCCTACACGGTCCTGAGCCTGAATCGGCCCTCGCCGCCCTTTGTGGGATTCCTCGGGATTCTCGACTCGGTCGGTCGGGGCGAGGCCAAGCTCCTCGTTCCGCCCAGCACCGATCCCAGCCTCGCCGGAATCGTGCTGAGCCATGCCTACCTGGTCTTGGACCTTGTGGCCGGCAAGGCGGTCTTCGCGAGCAATGCAGAGCAGGTTCAGCTGATCCCCTGAGCCGCTGATCCATCTCCGATGGCTTGGCCCGAAGTGGGCTCTGGGCACTCGCTAACCATCCACCGCCTAGCACGGCGGCGCGTCCCTGCGAGGGGACCGCGCCGCCGCTCTCGCTCCCCATCATGACCAACATCGGCCACTTCCGCGCCGCCGGTCGCCTGCTCGAGGCCCACGGC
>JARGPD010000084.1 GCA_029212845.1 Planctomycetota bacterium | reverse complement strand
GAAGCTGGCACGGAGTTGCGCTGGGAACAGGGGCAGGTCTCGGGGCGCGGACGTCGGCGGGTGCTCGGTGGGCATCCGTGGGTGTATCGCGATGACGTGTCCGAAGTCGGCGCCGAAGGGGGCAGCCTGGTCGAGGTGCGGGCTCCGCGGGGGGACGTGCTCGGGTGGGCCCTGTACTCGGGCTCTTCCAAGATCGCCCTGCGCTTCGTCACGCGCTCGGAGGTGCAGCCGGATCGGGCGTTCTGGCGGCGCCGCGTGGAGCGGGCCGTGGCCGCGCGCGTGGGCGCGGGGCTGGTGCAGGTCGCCGGGGGCGAGCGGCTGATCGCCGGGGACGCCGATGGCATCCCCGGCCTGGTCGTCGATCGCTACGGGGACCGGCTCGTCGTGCAGTCGGGGACCCAGGCGTCGGACAAGATGCGCGACTTCCTGCTCGAGCTCCTGACCGAGGAGCTGGCGCGACGCGAGGTCCTGATCGCGGGCATCCTCGATCGCTCCGACGCCGGCGTGCGCCGGCACGAGCAGCTCGAGCCGCGGGTCGAGTGGCTGCGCGGTGGCTCCGAGCTGAGCGAGCTGTGGGTCGAAGAGCAGGGCCTCGAGTACGCCGTCGACATCCTGGGCGGGCACAAGACCGGACACTACCTGGACCAGCGCGACAACCGCGTGCGCGCGGCCGAGCTGGTCGTCGAGTGGCAGCGCCATGGCTTCGCCCAGCGGCCGGCGCGCGTGCTGGACGTGTTCAGCTACGACGGGCTCTTCGGCCTGCGCGCGGCGCTGGCCGGCGCGGGCGAGGTCCTGTGCCTGGACCAGGCCGCCGCCGCCGGCGAGCGCGTGCTGCAGAACGCCGAGCGCAACGGGCTCGAGGGCCGCGTGGCGTTCGAGAAGGTCGACGCGATGGGGGACCTCGCGCGGCGCGTGCGGGAGGGCGAGGTCTGGGACCTCGTCGTGCTCGACCCGCCGGCCTTCGCGCGCTCGCGGCGCGAGGTGACCGGGGCCAAGCGCGGCTACGGGGAGCTCTTCCGGCGCGGCTTCCAGCTGCTCGGCGAGGGCGGCTTCCTGGTCGCCGCGACCTGCTCGTTCAACCTACGCCTCGAGGACTTCCACGAGGTCCTGACCAAGGCGGCGCGGGACGCCGGCGTCGAGGTCACCCTGCTGGAGCTCACCGGCGCGGCACCCGACCACCCGCGCCGGATCGACCTGCCCGAGACCGACTACCTCAAGTGCGCGTTCCTGCGCGTCGAAGCGCGATGAAGCTGACCCTCAACGGCGAGCCCAAGACCCTCGACCTCCCCGACCCGACCGTGGCCGCCCTGGTCGCCGACCTGGGCCTGCGCCCGGAGGTCGTCGCCGGCGAGCTCAACGGCGACCTGGTGCCGCGCGCCAGCCACGCGACCCAGACCCTCGCCGAAGGCGACCGCGTGGAGATCGTCACCCTGGTCGGCGGCGGCTGATCGGTCCCCTGGGAAAAGCCGCCCTGGCGCGCGAGCCCGGGGCCAGGGCTCGCGGCCCGCTTGCTAAACTGTGCGCATCGAACCGCCCCGGAGGGGGACACGACCCATGAACAAGGATCACCTGAAGGACACCGAGCTCTGGATCGGCGAGCACCGCTTCGCCTCGCGCTTGATGGTCGGCACCGGCAAGTACGCCGACTTCGAAGAGATGCGCGACGCGCTCGAGCTCAGCGGCACCGACTGCGTGACCGTGGCGATCCGCCGCGTGGACACGGACGCCGAGGAGTCGATCCTCGACTACATCGACCGCAGCCGCTACACGATCCTCCCGAACACGGCCTTCTGCTTCGACGCGAAGACCGCGATCCGCACGGCGCGCCTCGCGCGTGAGCTGCTCGGCACCGACCTGGTCAAGCTCGAGGTGCTCGGCGACACGCAGACCCTGCTGCCCGACCCGGTCGACACGCTCGAGGCGACGCGCGTGCTGGCCGCCGAGGGCTTCACCGTGATGGTCTACACCTCCGACGACCCGCGCCAGGCCGTGCACCTCGCCGAGGCCGGCGCCGCGGCGATCATGCCCGCCGGCTCGCCGATCGGCTCGGGCCAGGGCGTGCTCAACCCCAACGCGATCCGCATCATCCAAGAGCTCGTCGACGTGCCCGTGATCGTCGACGCGGGCGTCGGCACCGCCAGCGACGTGACCCTGGCGATGGAGCTCGGGGTCGAGGGCGTGCTGCTCAACAGCGGCATCGCCCTCGCCAAGGAGCCCCTGCGCATGGCCGTCGCCATGAAGGCCGCGGTCGAGGCCGGGCGCCACGCGTTCCTGGCCGGGCGCATCCCGCGTAAGCTCTACGCCAACGCCTCCTCGCCCAGCGAGGGCGTCGTCGGCAGCACCGCGCGCGCGGGCGTCTAGGCGCCTAGGCTGTGCTGATCGGACTGCAAGAGGCGGTGCCCGCGGTGGAACCCGAGGGCCTGGCGGTGACCCTGCCGACCTGGGGCGAGACCGGGATCGGGCTGGCCGTGCTGGTCGCCGGGCTGCTCCTGTGGTCCTACCTCGCGCCTCTCTTGATGCGCGCGCTGCTGGGACCCGAGCGGCTGCCGCGCCCGGCCGCGCCGTGGTGGGCCCTCGAGATGTTCACCGTCGCCTTCGCGACCTTCGCGGGGATCCTCGGCTCGATGCTGCTCCTGGGCGTTGTCGGCAGCTCGCCCCTGGACCCGCTGTTGGCCACGGACCTCGGCATGCTGCTCGGGGTCGTCACGGCGTGGAACCTGGCGCGCCGCCGGGCCAAGGACGCGACCTCGCGGCTGCTCGGCCTCGACGCGCCCCACGGCCTGGTGCGCGAGCTGGGCTTTGGTCTCTTCGGCCTGCTCCTGGGCACGCCCGCGATCCTCGGCGTGATGCAGATCGCGCCGCGGCTCCTGAGCCTGATGGGGCACGAGCCCCAGACCCAGGCCGTCCTGGCGGGCATCCTGGCCCTCGACGGAGGCGCCCTGGTCGGCGCGATCGTGCTGGCCTCGTTCGTCGGACCCGTGCTGGAGGAGGTCCTCTTCCGCGGCTTCGTGCAGCCGGCTTGCGTCGATCGCCTCGGCGCCTCGGGCGGCATCCTGTTCACCGCGCTCCTGTTCGCCGCGATCCACGGCGCCGATGCCATGCTGCCGGTCTTCGCCCTCGCCGTCGTGCTGGGCATCCTGCGCCATCGCACCGGCGGCCTGGCCGCGCCGGTCCTGGCCCACTGCCTGTGGAACGGCACGACGCTGTTGATCGCGATCAAGTTCGTGCCGGCCTGACGCACCTCCCCGGACCGGCCGCCCTCGCCCTGGCTGCCGGAGTCTTCCTTCGAAGGGCTGCAGCCCCATGGCCCACTTCCCTACCCACGGACTCTTCCGCCGCCTCGATGGCGGCGCGGCAGTCGCCGACAACGCGCGCATCACCGGCGAGGTCGAGCTCGGCGCGGACGTGACGATCTGGTTCGGCGTCGTGATCCGCGGTGACGACGCGCTCGTCAGCGTGGGGCCGCGCACCAACGTGCAGGACCTGACCATGATCCACGCCGACCCCGGCGTGCCCAACCAGATCGGCAGCGAGGTGACCATCGGCCACGGCTGCGTGCTGCACGGGAGTCGCGTGGGGGACCGCAGCCTGATCGGCATGAAGGCGGTGCTGCTTGCTGGCTCCGAGGTCGGCAGCGACTGCATCATCGCTGCCGGGACGGTGGTGAAGGAGAACTTCATCGTGCCCGACGGGCACCTCGTGGCCGGTGTCCCGGGGCGCATCGTGAGGCCCCTCAAGGAGGGCGAGTTCGAGGCCCTGCGCCACTCCGCGGCGGGCTACGTGAAGAAGATCCCGCTGTATCTTCCCGAGGGCTCGTGATGCCCGCTGGAGGCCCCCAGGGCCCCAATTTACGCTGGGCGCCGGGCTCCGCCCCAAGGTAACGGTCTTGTCTCCGCCGGACCCCACAGGACGCGTCATAATAGGGGTGGAGCGTCCTCCCCTCTTTCCGGGGAATCGGCGTCTCAGGGCGCGGGCCCAAGGGTCCTGCGTGCCTCTCCTCACAATAAGTCCCGCATTGGGTTTCCCTGGAACCCTCCAAAGGTCGATCTCGTCCTGAATGCACGTGTTCGCGCGTCCACGCGGACTCCCCATCGATCGCATGCGGTGATCCCCCAAGTAGCTCCCATGAAAGTCTCCTCCTTCAAGTTCCTGTTGGGCCTCGTGCCCCTTGCTCTCCTCGGCAGCGCCTGCACCGGCGGCGGTGACTGTGCGACGACCGTGGCCCTGCCGCCGCCTCCGGGCACCGGTGGCTTCGGCGACTTCGCCTTCGAGGTTCGCCGCGACGTGTTCGTGGGCGGAAGCCTGCTGACGGGGACGGCGTGGCATGACATGAACGGCGATGGCCTGCAGGACGTGGTCGAGCTCTCGGGCAGCACGAACCAGCTGCTGATCGGCACCGGCCTGAGCGACGGCACCTACCTCGGAACGACGGTCCTGCCGACCCCGGCGGAGCCCTGGTCCCTGGCCATCGGCGACTATGACGGCGACGGGCGCGACGACATCGCGGTCGGCTGCCTGTCCGACCCGACGCCCGGCTTCGCGGGGACCCAAGGCCAGCTGGCCCTGTACCTGCAGGACGAGCTCGGCGAATTCACCCTCGTGAACACCACGCCGCTCGCGGGCGACCCGCGCGACCTGCACACCCTCGCCGGCGGCGCCGGAGACCTGGACGCGGTCGGCCGTGACGACCTGCTTGCGGCCCTGCTCCAGATCAAGGGCACCCAGCGCCTGCGCTGGGACGGCGGCGTCTGGACCCTGATGGGGACCTTCAAGCCGACCTCCGGCGGCCTCGCCACGGCGAGCCCCGTGACCGTCACGACCATCGACCTCGAGGCCGACGGCGACCTCGACGTGGTCATCGGCGAGTCCGACATCGAGGGCGCGCCCGACCGCGTCGTGGCCTACACCAACGACGGCTTCGGGGGCTTCTTCCCGGCGGTGATCGTGCTCCCGATGGTCGCCACCCCGATCGTCGAGTCCCAAGGCGACGTCGACGGCGACGGCTTCGAGGACCTCTCGATCGCCCAGCTCGGCGGCACGAGCGCCCTGCTCCTGCGCGGCAGCGAGACGGGCCTGACCGACATCGACGAGGTCGACTTCGGCGGTCCCCAGAGTGGCGCGGTCTGGCGGGACCTCGACGGGGACGAGGTCTTCGACGTGGCCGCGACCCTGGTCCTCGACCAGGCCATCGCCGTGCGCATGCAGGTGCCCTCGGGGACCTCGGGCTTCGCTGGTCTGATCTTCGATCCGGCGACCTACTACAACACCGGCTTCGGTCCCCACGACCTGGCCGTCCGGGACCTGCCCGATCCGATGGACACCCTGCCGGACCTGGTCTGCGCCAACTCGGGTGACGTCTCGATCCTGTTCAACCAGGGCGGCGGGGAGTTCCTTGGCGCGCGTGGTTACCACGTCGGTGGCCAGCCGCGCAACCTCGTGACGGCCGACCTCGACCAGGACGGCATCTACGACGCCGTCGTGCTCGACCAGTACCAGAAGCAGGCCGTCTTCCTGCGCGGCGACGGCGAAGGTGCCTTCACCGTGACGGCCCAGGTGCCGCTCAACGCCTCCGCCACCGAGACCCCCGGCCACCTGGTCGTGCGGGACTTCGACGGGGACGGTCGCGAGGACGTGCTGCTGACGGTCTTCGAGTCCGGCGAGGTGCGCCTGATGCGCAACCCCGGCGACATGATCTTCGGCACCCCTAGCCTGACCGACGCGACCATCGTCGGCTCCCAGCCGCTCGGCCTGGACGCCGCGGACTTCAACGCGGACGGCAAGCTCGACGTGCTGGTGGCCAACTCGTTCGACCAGACCGTGCAGCTCTTGATCGGCTCCGGCACCGGCAGCTTCACCGCCGGCACGCCGATGAACCTCGGCGGTCGCACCATGGCGGTCTTCGCCGGCGACATCGACGGCGACGGCTTCTCCGACGCGGTCGTGACCATGGCGAATCCCGACTACACCGCTCCGCGCCTCGCGATCCTCCAGGGCGACGGCGCCGGCGGCCTGACCCAGGTGGGCAGCTTCCCGCTCGGCAACGTCTCGTCGACGATCCAAGCCGCGGACCTCGACCTCGACGGCAAGACCGACCTGGTCTTCGGCCAGAGCACGATCTTCACCGACGAGATCACGATCCTGATGAACCAGGGCGACTTCGACTTCTCGGCGGCGACCCTGGTGGTCGGCGACGATCCGGGCAGCCTCTCGATCGCCGACATCGACGGCGACGGCGACGCGGACCTGGTCATCCCGATCGGCACCGGCGAGCTGCGCCTCGCGCTCGGCGACGGCACCGGCGGCTTCCCCGAGGTCGTGCCGCTGCCCGGCTCGCCCTTCAACCTGCCCGTGCCCTTCGGCACCCGGGCGTCGGCCTTCTCCGACCTGACCGGCGACGGCCTCGAGGACCTGCTGATGGTCTCGCCGAGCACGGGCTTCCTGTGGGTCGCCCGCAACCTCGGTAGCACCGAGAACTGAGCCGAACCCCTCGCCCCTCCGCGAGCGACCGCGCCGCCCCCCTTCCCGGGGCGCGGCGCGTTCGCTAGTCTCCGAGCATGCCCCCCGACTCCTCGACCCTCCAAGGGGTGATCCTCGCCGCTGGCAAGGGCACTCGCATCCAGCCCTTCAGCGACCACTATCCCAAGCCGCTGCTGCCGGTCTACGACCGTCCGCTGCTGCTCTGGCAGGTCGAGGCCATGCGCGAGCTCGGGATCACCGACATCCTGATCGTGATCGGGCACCTCGGCCACAGGGTCGTCCAGGCCCTCGGCGACGGCTCCCAGTGGGACGTGCGCATCCGCTACGTCGAGCAGGAGCACACCCTCGGCATCGCCCACGCGGTCGGCCAGCTCGAGCCCTACGTCGACAAGCCGTTCCTGCTGTTCCTCGGCGACATCTTCTTCGAGACGCGCGACCTCTCGTCGATGCTCGCGGCCTTCGAGCGCGAGGACGTGGACGCGGTGCTCGCCGTCAAGGTCGAGGAGGACCACGAGGCCATGCGCCGCAACTTCTCCGTCGAGGTGGACGAGCGCGGCTTCGTGGACAACGTCGTGGAGAAGCCGCGCCACCCGCGCACCAAGCTCAAGGGCTGCGGCCTGTACCTGTTCGACCTGGCGATCTTCGACGCGGTGCGGGCCACGCCGCGCACCGCCCTGCGGGACGAGTACGAGCTGACCCACACGATCCAGATCTTCGTCCAGTCCGGCCACGGCGTCGTGCCCGCCGAGGTCGTCGAGCGCGACCTGAACCTGTCGAAGCCGCCCGACCTCCTGGACCTGAACCTGTTCGTGATGGGGCAGAAGGGCGAGGCCGAGCACATCGCCGAGGGCGCCAAGGTCTCGCCCGAGGCGACGGTCGAAGGCTCGCTGATCATGGCCGGCGCGGTGATCCAGGCCGGCGCGCACCTCGAGGAGTGCCTCGTGCTGCCCGGTGAGGTCGTCGGCCCCGGCAGGTACCACCGCACGATCTTCGCGTCGGGCCAGGAAGTCGCCTGCCTGTAGGAGCGCTGCAGGGAGACGCCAGGGCGCGCTAGGACCACGCTTTTGCGTCTCGGGCCGAGAACCCGTCGGTTGCGGGCCCAAAAGCGCCCCCAGATGGCCGTCGTGGGGTACTTTTTACGGCCAGCCGATCCCCGTCGGTGGCTCTCCACCCATGCTTCCCCTCCCCCCCTCGATCGGCCTCTTGGCCGCCTTGACCCTGGCGGCGCCAGCCCAGCAGCTCGAGGACCGCTTCGTGGACGTGACCTACGAGAGCGGCCTCGTGCACCACAGCCTGGCAGGCATCGACCGGGTCGGTGGTGCGGGCTCGGCGGTGACGGACTGGTGCCAGACGGGGGTGGCCCTCGGGGACCTCGACGGTGACGGGGACGCGGACGTGGTGCTCACCGGTGGCCTGCTGCCCAACACGGTCCTGCGCAACGACGGCAAGTCGGGGTTCACGGACATGACCGATAAGTCGGGGATGGAGGTCAACGAGCTCGACCGCTGCGCCGCGATGGGGGACTTTGACAACGACGGGGACCTGGACGTGTACATCGGCTCCCTGCGCATGGGCACCTTCGCCCTCGACGGTCGCAGCCGGCTGTACCGCAACGAGGGTGGCTTCCAGTTCACCGACGTGACCGACCTCGCCGGCGTTGCCGGGCGCGGCCACTCGATCTTCGCCCAGTGGTTCGACGTGGACCGCGACGGCCTGCTCGACCTGTACGTCTGCGAGTTCCACGTCACCCAGAACGCCTACTACCGCAACAACGGCGACGGGACCTTCGCCTACGAGGGACCGGCGATGGCGATCGACTGGCCGGGCTCGGCCCACGCCAGCAGCTTCCTGGACTCGGACGCCGACGGGGGGCTCGACCTGTTCGTCGGCAACGACTGGCTGGTCAGCTCGATCGCGGGCCTGCCGGCGAACTTCGGGGACTGCCAGCTGTCCGGTGCGCCGGCGGCCTTCAACACGCCCTTCGCCGACGTGACCACGGGCTCGGGCATGGACCAGAAGCGCGGCATCATGGGCCTCGCCTGGGGCGACCCCGACTACGACGGGGACTTCGACCTGTACAAGACCGACGTGGGCGGCAACTACCTGCTCCTGAACCAAGGGTGGCCCGCCAGCGGCCAGCCGTGGGTCCAGGCCGAGGTGCCGTACAACATCGTCTCGGGCACCGCGCCTTGGCACGAGCTGCCCGGCACCTTCGGGGTCAACAGCTCTTGGGCGCCGCTGTTCTTCAGCGCCGACTTCGACGTCTGGGACGACTTCTTCGTGACCAACGGCCATGTGGCGGGCATGAACCCGGGCCTGAGCCACCTGCCGCGCAACGAGCCCAACGACTTCTACTGGGGCCAAGGTCCCGGGGTCCCCTTCGTCGAGGACGCGGTGGGGGCCGGGCTCTACTCCGAGATCGACGACCGCGGCCTGGCCGCCGGCGACCTGGACCTGGACGGGGACATGGACCTGATCGTGACCGCGACCAAGGGCGCGGCGCGGCTCTACCAGAACCGCATCGACCCCGACGGCCAGGGCTGGCTGCAGGTCGTGCCCAAGACCCAGACGTCGGCCCCCGGCGGCATCGGGACGATCGTGCGCTGGACGGACTCGGCAGGCTACGTGCACATGCGCGCGCTCGGCAGCGACGGTCCGACCGCCTCCCAGCACGAGGTCCTGGCCCACTTCGGCATGGGGCTCGAGCCGAGCGCCGACGTGCAGGTCGAGTTCCCCTCGGGCATGACCCTGGTCTATCCAGGGGTCCAACCCAACACGCGCCTGGTGGCCGTCGAGCCCAAGCTCTTCGAGCTGAACGAGCGCGTCCTTCCCGTGGCGGCCTTCTCCAAGCCGGGCTTCGACAGGCTCGTGGTGGACGTCTTCGCCCACGACCAGACCGGCGCTGCCCTCGACGCGACCGCGAGCGTCCTGATCGACGTCAGCGGGCTCAACCCCAAGGGGCCGGTGACCAGCCTCGGCGGCAACCACTTCCGGCGCTACTTCGACCTGCCCGCGGGCGTGGGCTCCTATCCGGTGACCGTGACCATCGACGGCTGGTCGCCCAGCGTCGTGCCCGTGGCGCGCTTCCGCGCCGGAATCCACCCCCTGGGAACCGACGTGGTCCTGCACCCCACGGCCGTGCGCGCGGGCAGCGGCGATCAGTTCCGGGTCGTGATCGTCCCCAAGGACGCCGCGGGCTTCTCCTCCGGTCCGGGCCTGCCGATCGACGTCAGCGTGCCCGGCGCGACGCCGCTCGGCAACCTGGTCGACCATGGGGATGGGCGCTACTCGCGGCGCTTCCTCGCGCCGGCCACCGCCGGCGTGCGGCAGCCCGAGATCAGCCTCCAGGGCGCGACCTTGCAGACGAGTGCGCACCTCGACGTGGCCGCGGCGCCGACCGAGCGCACCGAGGTCCTGCTGCTCGCGCCCGTGCCCAAGCAGTCCATGTCCGAGAACGAGATCCGGGTCTGCGTGACCCCGCGCGACGGCAAGGGTCGCCGGCTCGGCCCGGGCGCGAAGGTCGAGCTCGAGCTCTTCGTCACGCCCGATCCCGTGGTGCCGGCCTCCTTCAGCACCCGCCAGCGGGTCAACCCGCCGACCGCGTCCCAGACCCAGGTCGCTGGCCCGGTGGTGACCGTGCCGTCGGCCGGAGGCAGCACGCCGGCCAAGGGCGGCGTCGCCCTGCGCCGGGACATCGACTCCTCGGGCCAGGAGGACGGCGAGTTCGTCTTCGCCATCGCCCGGGACCTCGATGACCTGAGCGGCCCGTCCGGCACCCTCAAGGTACTCGTCGACGGCAAGGTCGTGGGCCTCGTGCCCTTCAGCTTCTAGGGCCCCGGGCCGGACCCTCGCGGCCCGCGGAGTGCCCGGGAAGTCCTGGCCCCTGGAATGGGACTTGGTAGGCTATGTCAAATGCTTGTCGTGCCGACTTGCCCGGGCTTGGCTCCCGGGTGAGGGGGGCAAGGCGGCAGATCACCGGGGCTTGCCCGCCGATGGCGAGTCGGTCCCGATGGTGCCCGGCAATTCTGAGAGGGACTGCCTGGGGAGGGAGGCGCGTGGCTGAGGCTCCACGCGCCTCCCGCATTTGGTGCCCTAGTACCAGTCGAGGCCGGTGTCGGCCAGCGGGTCGATCTTTGCCGCACTCGCTCGGGGCAGGTCCGCGGTGGCGCGCCGCCACTCGCGGTAGGCCACGGCCGCGGACTTGGCCAGCCGCGCCTGGGTCCCGGCCGAGGGATCCATGGGCTTGCCAACCTCGACCAGGATCGGGTTGAGGCTAGGGAAGTTGCCCTGCTCGCGCAGACCCTCGATCAGCCACAGGGCCACCGCGCGTTCAGGGGCGCTCGTCATCGACTGGGACGACAGGGGGTTGGTCGGGAAGTGCTCGAGCACGCGCTCGGAGCCGGCTTGCTGGAGCAGGGCATCGAGCGAGCCCCACTCGAGCGGCGGGAACCAGCGGTGGGCGTAGGTGCCACGGTGCATCTGGGTGAAGAGCTCGTCGACCATGGGGTCCGAGGGGCTCGTGATGCGGCTGAAGTGCATCACGACGGCGAAGTCGTTCTTCGCGTCGGGCGCGGCCGAGGCGAACAGGGCCGCACTGCCGGGGCGCAGGGCCACGAGCGAGCGCAGCTTGACCGTCGAGACCTGGGGCAGGGAGATCTCGACCTCGCCACCGGCGCCGGCGCGGATGCGCGTCTTGGCGGTCCGGATCGGACGCTCGAGCTCGGAGTAGTCGACCTGCACGTCGAACTCGACCACGCCGCCGGGCATCGGCACGGCGTCGAAGGCCAGCAGGGTGCCCTCCTCGACGACGTCGATCACGGGGTCGAGGATCTCCTGGTGGCCGGGCTCGACGATCTGCAGCTCGTAGTCGGCGACGTAGGCGACCTGGGTCGTGCTGGTCATCGTGGCGTGCTCGCGGGCCGAGACGGCCAGACGCGGCGCGCTGAGCACGCTGACCTCTTCGGCGGCACGGGCGCGGTCGAGGAAGGCGCGGTACTCGGCTTCGTCCTCGAACAGCGCTGAAGCGCCCTCGATACCGAGGCCGGCCAGGCCGCCGCGGGGCAGCTCGATGAGCGTCATGTCGACGATCAGCGGGCCGGTCATGCTGCGCTGGGCGAGGAGGAATTCCTTGGTGAAGTGCTGGGCGGCGCGGTCGCCCTCGACGCGCAGGATGCCCGGCGCGGGCGAGTCGCACTCGCCCACGGAGGCGCCTTGGGGCATGCGGTCGGCCAGCAGCTCGGCCATGCGGTGGGACTGCTGGCTGCGTCGGTCGCGGGGAGCGAGCACGTCTTGGAGGGCGCGCGGCGGGGCCGGATCGACGAGGTCTGCGATGTCGTGCAGGACGACCTCGTGGCGGACCGGGGCGTCGGCCTCCGGGGCGGCGTCGTCCTTTTCGGAATCGAAGAGGAAGCCCACGATGGGCAGGTCGGCGGGTTGGGTCGCCTCCTGGGCCGAGGCTGACAGGCAGGCGAGCGAGAAGAGGAGCAGGGACTTGGTCATGGCGGATCGGGGGTCAGCGGGCCAGGTCGGCCGATGCGGGGGTGAGCGGAACTGGGTGGGCCAGCAGGGTTCGACTGCTGGAGAGCACGCGGAAGGCGGAGCGCTCGCGGCGGGTGACGGGGCGCTTGGTGCTCGGGGTCGAGCGCGTGGTGGTGAATTGGAAGGAGTGGATGCCGGCGGCGGACTCGCTGAGCCGTGGCGTCGTCCGCGGCGGGGAGACCTGGAGGTGGGCGACCTCGGTCGGGATCGCAGGCGTCCCGCTGCGGGGCGCGAAGGCGAGGACCGCCAGGAGGCCGGCCGCGATGGCCAGTCGGACCAAGCCCAGGGGGCCTGCGCCTTGTGGCACGGGCATGCTGGTCCCAGCATCCCGGGCGGGTGCCGTGGCCGGGGGAGCCAAGCGGTCGAGCCCACGCTCGAGGTGCACCAGCTCGTCGAGCAGGCTCGCGGCTAGCTCGGGCTCGGTGGCGGCGAGCTCGTCGAGCAGGTCCTCGTCCTCGCTCGGCCGGGCGCCGGCGTCGAGGATCGCGTGGGCTCGCTGCCACAGGGCGTCCCGGCTCGGGATCGCCGAGCCGTGGCCGCCGGTGGAGCGGTGAAGGTCCATGGGGTAGCGCATGTCAGTGGTCCTCCCCGGATCGGAAGAGGGTGGCCAGGCGCTGTCGCGCCCGGTGCAGGTGGGACTTGATCGTGCCGCTCGGCATGGCGAGCTCGGCCGCAAGCTCGGCGATCGAGCGGCCGCGGCGGTGGAAGCCATCCAGGATCGAGCGCTCGGGCTCGTCGAGGTTGGCGAGCAGCAGCTCGGCCTCTTCGCGGCGCGCGAGCTGTTCGGCCGGCTGGGGCTCGGTGCAGATCGGCTCGAGCGCGCTGCGGTGGCGCCCGGCGCCCTGGTCGGTGTTGCCGCCCACGCCCGGCCGCATGCCGAAGCCAACCGGCGCCTCGACCGGGGCCGCGCGCCGCCGCCGCAGCTCGTCGAGGAAGCGCCGCAAGAGGACCTGCCTCAGCCACGGCACGAGCGGCCGCGCGGGGTCGTAGCGGTCCTCGAAGCGCAGGGCCCGGGCCAGGGTCTCCTGGACCAGGTCCTCGGGCTCGAGCCCCGCTCTGGAGCCGCCGCCGAGCAGCCGCCGGGCGTAGGCGGTGAGCTCGCTGCGGGCGTGCCCGAGCTGCTCGCGAAAGCCGGGCTCCACGTCCAGCCCTTGGTGGTCTGCGTTGGGCGTCACGGCGCGGATCGCGGCCACGGACCCGCCCTCAGGGCAGGCCGCCAGCGGCAGATGGCTAGGGGCAGGGTTGGACTCCACACCTGACCTTACCGCCGGGTCGCCCCCCCGGTTGCAAGAACTGGGCATGCCAATGCCCTGGCCCTCAGCGCTGGAAGGCAGGCAGCAGGCTGTCGGGCATGGCCAGCATGAGGCAGTTCATCGCGGTCGCGTAGCTCGTGCCGAAGCTGTGATGGGCTGCCGGCTGCGAGCGGGTGCGGCTTGCGGGTCGTTCGCGAGGTCACGCGCCCTCCTGAACCTGATGTCGGCGGAGCGCTGTGGGCTTCGATGTAGCCTCGACTCCGATTCATGGATTTCCCCTTCTCTTCTCTTCTCTTCTATCTTGGAGTTTGTGGAGTGTCAGGGAGGCGCTCCAATCAGCTCATCTCTACTCGCAAGGAGTTCCTATGCAAGTGCTCAACTCGGTGCTCGCCCTCTCGTTCCTCTGTGTTCCGCTAGCTACTAGCCAGCAGCAGGCGTGCCCTGAAGGTGGCTGCGAATCCATCGTCGATGACTCCAGTGGTGAGGTGTGGCACACGGACCCGAACTGGTATATGGCCCTTCGCCTCTCGGGAACCGAAGGACCAGGGTTGTGCGTGAAGACCCCTGGTAGCGCGTGCTTCCAAGAAGAGCCATGCGAGCCATTCGGCAACCTCCAATACCAAGCGTCATTGCTCGGTTGCGACATCGATATGGAGGTCGCAGGGGGTGAAGTGATCGTCGATCTGGACGGACTACCGACGACGACGGGCTGGCGGACCGTGTGGAAACGAACGGACCAGCAGGCATGCGACGACACGACTGTCGTTCTGGAGGCGAGCCTTGCTGCGCCTTCGGGAAGTCCGACCCTTGACGTCAGCATGAGCATGACGTGCACTCAGTGCGATGAGTAGATTCGAGATGTCTGGGAAGTCCAGTCTCCTTGTGGGAGCGGGGTTGCTCGTTGCTGGCGTTGTCCTCGGTCGGTGGTTGCTGCCCGCGCCAACGAGGGCAAGGGATGCGGGGCCTGTTCTCGAGCAAGGCACGCGTGTAGCCCCCCCCAAGGAGTCCACTGGGCCCGGGACGATTCGAGCATCACTTCCGGCTCCTGAGGTGCCAGTCGACTCACTCCTCGCGGAGCTCTACCTGGTCGATCCGCGGACTAGGGATTTTCAGCGCTCCAAGGACATGACCGACGAAGCACTGGCCTATTGGGCCTCCTGGGAGCTGCGGGAGGTGCCCTTCTCGAACGCCCGGAACGCTATCCTCGAGTGCCTTCCTCCAGGCCGAGCGACCCAGCTCATCGCCTGCATCCAGGCGCGAATCTCAGAGGGACGCCTGCCCGAAGACTATCTAGACCGTCCGCTGGAGAAGGAGGTCCGAGACTTCGATCCTGTGGGGCAGTTCGACCTCGAACGGGCACTCCTCTACAGCACCAACGAGAACGAGTACAAGGCTCGTAGGTCGTTCGAGAAGGCCCTGAATCGGCAGCTGAGGATCCACAAGCAATTCCCCTTTCAGGACAGCAAGCTTGTGAATCCCGAGGCCAAGGAGCTCAAGCCTCCGTTCCTCGAGCACCTGATGGAGCTCGATGCCATGTACTTGACCGAACTCGACGGGATCCTCAGCAAGACCGACCTCTTCCTACTCCAGCTCGAGGCTCGGCAGTCCGAGCTTGCCAAGGGGCACTATGAGTACCTGCCCAGCGAGATCAGTGGGATGGCCCAGGCCGGTTGCGACCGTGGCTACTACGAAGACCAACCCGTCGTCGACCAAGGGGTCAGCTCTGGTGGATGGGGCGGCCGGCTCCGGATTCCCCAAGGGCTCTATCCCGACCTCGATGGCGTGATGCGCGAGCTCTGGGACTGGCAGGACAGGCGCGTTGCCAGCCTCCAAGCCCAGGTCGCTGCCTACTGACTCAGCGCTGGAAGGCGGGCAGCAGGCTGTCGGGCATGGCCAGCACGAGGCAGATCATCGCGGTGGCGTAGCTCGAGCCGAAGCGGCCGTCGAACCACGAGCCGTCCTGGTCCTGGCTGCGCAGCATGGTCTTGACCTCGGGCGCGTACCAGCGCTCGAAGTGGGTCTCGTCCTGGTGCTGCCAGAAGGCCTGGGCCAGGTAGAGGCGCTCGTAGAAGGGGAAGCGCGAGCGGCCGCCCTCGGCCTCGCGCTCGGCGAGGTCGCGCCAGATGGCGTCGATGCCGCCTGCGATCGCCTTGCCGGTGTACTTGCCCGTGGCGTTCAGCGACGAGATCGCCGCCGCGGTCAGGGCCACGCTCGTGCGCGGTGAGCCGATCTGGTACGCGTAGCTGCCGTCCTCGGCCTGGCTGCGCTCAAGGTAGCCGTCGGCGCGCACGATGACCTCCTTGTCGACCTTGATGCCGGCCTCGCGCGCGGCGCGCAGGGCTTGGACCAGGCAGACGGTCAGGCTGCCCTCGTGCTCGCTCTGGCGCTCGGGCTTGTAGAACCAGCCACCCTGGGCGCCCTGGGTGCGCTCGATCAGGTCGACCGCCGCCACCAGCGCGGTCTTGATGCGCTCGCCCCGCGGCGACATGCCGTAGGCCTCGGCCAGGGCCAGGGTCGCAAAACCGTGGCCGTGCATCAGGCTGGTCTCGTCGCCACCGGCGGAGATGAAGCCGCGCGTGGCCGAGGCCGGCGACAGGTCGGTGTGCAAGAGCAGGTAGTCGATCGCCCGCGCGACCGCCTTGTGGTGCGGTCCCTGGGTGGGGGAGGAGCCGCCAGCCATCAGGGCCAGGGAGCCGAGCGCCGTGATCGCCACGGGCGCGAACTCGAGGCCCTCGCCGTCGCCGCGCGGGAAGGAGCCATCGCCGGTGGTGAGCTGCTGCTTGGCGAGGAACTCGAGGCCGCGACCGAGGGCCAGGACGCGCGGCGAGCGCGGGCCGGGCTGGAAGAGGCTCTCGAGCTCTGGGTCCTTCTTGGGCGGCGCGTCCTGGCTGCCGACGCTGGGCTTGTCGCTGCCGAGCTCGCCCTTGCCGGACTCGAGGGGACCACGGGTCGCCGGCGGGGTCGCGTCCACGGGCGCGCTGTCGGCGAGGCTCGGGCCGCCAACCAACACGGCGCCGCCGAGGAGCAGCGCCGCAAGCCTGGGGCTGGGCTGGGGCAGGGCCGCCATGCTCAGTCGGCCTTGTTCAGGCGCCGGTAGTAGGACTCGATCCAGCCGCGGTAGTGCAGCGGCGCTTCCTCGCCGCCTTGGTTGCGGAAGGTCTCGCGCACGCGCTGGGGCAGCTCGCCCCAGGCATCGGCCGAGTCAGCCTGGCTGCCCGGTCCGACCGGGTTGTCCTGGCCGCCGCCCTGGGCTTGGTTCTGGCCGGGACCCTCGTCCTCGCCCTCGCCGTCGGTGGGCTGCTGGCCGTCCTCCGACTGCTCGCCGCCGGGCTCCTGGCCAGGCTCCTCGCCGGCCTCCTGACCTTGTTCCTGGCCCTGCTCCTGGCCCTCGGGGTCGCCACCCTCGGGCTGCTGCTGCTGGCCGGACTGCTGCTGGCCCTCGGACTGGCTCTGGGACTGGGACTGACTCTGGCTGGAGCTCGAGCTCGAGGACGAGCTGCTGCTGGAGCTCGAGCTGTCCTGGCTCATCTCGTCGGCGAGCTGCAGGATCTTGTCGATCCCGGCGACGACCTCGTCGCTGGTCCGCCGGGTGAGCTCGAGCAGCTCGCCCAGGCGGCTGTCCTTCGGCGCTTCCATCGGGCGCTCGCCGGCGCCGATCTCGAACAGCATGTTGTCCAGCAGGATCAGGCTGTCGTCGACCTCCTTGAACAGGTCCAGCAGCTCCTGGGCTTGGTCGCGCTCCTGGCCGGGGCCGCGCAGGACGTCCTCGACGCTGGGCGGCTCGACCTCGGGCGCGGCCTGCTCCTCGCCGTCCTGGGCTTCGATGATGACGGCCTCGCCGCTCTCAACGGGCAGCTCCTGGGGCGCCGGCTGCGGCACCTCGTCGGCCTGGTCCTGGGCCAGGCTGAGCCCTGCTAACAGGGCGAACACGATCGGTGTCTTCATGGTTGGTCTCCGGTCTCGAAGCCGGGCACGCCGAGGCGTCCCGCGAGCTCGCGGAACAGCTTGGTCACCCGGTGGTGGCGGTCGGCGAGGCGCATCAGGTCCTCGAGGATCAGGGGGTTGACGTCCTCCGGCGCGAGCTCGAGCAGCTCGGGCCAGGCGTCGATGGTCTGCTGGATCGAGCGCTGCACGTCGAGCTCCATGCTGCGCAGCAGCTTGAGCTCGGCCTGGCTCGGGACCAGGCGATTCTCGGGCTCGGGCTGGTCCGGGTCTTCGCCCTCGTCGCCCTCGTCGCCCGCTTCTTCGCCCGCCTCACCCTGGTCCTCCTCGCGGCGGCGCTGCTCCTCCTCGAGCAGGGCCTCGTGCAGCCAGCGCAGCACCCGCTCGGCGTTCTCTTGGTAGGCCTGGGTGCGCTCGCCCGGGTCGTAGCCCTCGCCGCGGCTCTGGTCGGTGGGGGCGCCGAGCTCGAGGGCGGCGTCGCGCAGGTCGCGCTCGACCTCGCCCATGGCGGAGCCGAAGATCGCGCTGCCCTCGGCGGAGAGCGCGGCCCCGAGCTCGGCGGCCTTGTCGGCCAAGAGCTCCTCCTCGCGGGCGACGCGCCGCAGGCGCAGCTTGAGCGCGCGGCTCAGGGTCTCGCGGCCGGCGCTGGCGGCGTCGACCTCGAGGGTCTCGGCCATCTGGGCCTGGTGCGACTCGAGCAGCGTGGCGAGCTCCTCGGTCATGCGGATCAGGACCTCCTCGCGGCGCAGCTCCTGGTAGCGCTCCTCCTCGGCCTCGAGCTCCTCGCGCGCCTGGTCGAGGGCGTCCTCGACCTCGCGCTCGGCTGACTGGGCCTCCTGGGTGTCGCCCTCCTGGAGCGACTCGCTGGCTTCGGCGGCGGCCTGGGCAGCCTGGGCGACCTTGGCGGCGGCCTCGTCACGGTCCTCCTCCTCGAGGCGCGTGGCGAGGTCGAGCAGGTCGTCCTCGATCTCCTTCTGGCGCTCGGCGAGGTCGGCGGCGGCGGCCTCTTGCTCGGGGGTCTCGGGGCGCAGGCCGGCCTCGGCCTCGCGCGCGGCCTCGCTCAGGGCGTCCATGGCCTCGCGCTGGGAGCTGGCGGCCTGGCCGCTCTGGCCCGCCTGCATCGCGCCCGCGGCGGCCTGCATGGCCTCCGCGGCCTTCTCGAGGGCGGCCTCGGCGGCGGCCTGGGCCTCGGGGTCGAGCCCGGCCTGCTTGTCGGCCAGCTGCTGCTCGAGGGCCTGGGCCTCCTCGGCCAGCTGCTGCTGCTCGGCGGCGGCCTGGCTGGCGGCCTCCTGGGCGGCGCTCGAGCTGGCGGCACCGAGGGCGGACAGGGCCTTCTCGAGGGCCTCGCGGGCAGCCTGGGCTCCCTGGGAGGCGGCCTGGGCTCCGGCCTGGCGCTCGGCCGCACCTGGGGCCTGGTCCAGCTCCTGGGCGCCTTCGGACGAGCGCTCCATGGCGGCGGCGGCCTCGGCGGCAGCCTCGGCTGCGGCGCTCAGCTCCTCGGCACCCTCGGCACCCTCGGATGCTGCGGCTGCCTGGTCGGCTTGCCGGCGCAGGGCGGCCTCGGCGTCGCGCGCGAGCTCGGCCAGCTCGGCCTGGGCGCCGGCGATCGCGGCGGGCAGGAAGTCGCGCTGTTCGAGCTCGGCATCGAGGGCCCGGTCGGCCTCGATGGCCGCTTCCAGCGCGGCTTCGCTGCCGACCTCGGGGGCGCCCTCGCTGGCGCCGGGCTCTCCCGGCTCGCCGGGGGTGCCCTGGGCCTGGCTGCCCTTGCCGGCGGCGGCGGCCAGGCTCTCGGTGAGCTCGCCGGGAACCTGGGCCTCGCCGAGGGCCGCGCTGGCCTCGTCCGCGGCCTGGGCAGAGGCCTCGGCCGCCGCACTCGCGAGGGCCTCGAGGGCCGCGGCCTGGGCCTCGAGCTCGGCGGCGACTTCGGCGCGGCTGCCGGCCTGGGGCGTCTCGCGCGCGGTGCGCAGGGACTCGAGGGCTTGTTCGATGGACTCCTGGGCCTCGGCCGCGGCGGCGGTCGGGTCGCTGGAGGGCGAGCCGCTGGCGCTGGGCTCGCTGGCCTCGCCGGACTGGCGCGCCTGGCGGGCGACGGCCTCCTGGGTCTGGCGCAGGGTCTCCTCGGCTTCGGTCAAGGGCTCGTCGCCCTGGACCTCGCCGGCGGCGCGGCGCAGGCCGGCGGCGGCGCTGCCGAGCAGCTGGGCAGCGCGAGCGGCGTCCTTGGCGGCCTCGGCCTTGGGCGCGGCGGCGGCCAGGGCTTGGTCGCTGGCGTCGTCCCGGGCGGCGAGCAGGGCTTCGATCTCGGCCTCGCGCTGGGCCAGCTCGGACAGGGCCGAGGCGATGCGCTCGCGCTCGAGGGCGCCACCCTCGCGGGAGCGGCGCTCGTTGTCGGCCAAGGCCTCGGCCTGGCGGCGCTCGAGCTCGGCCATCGCGGCGGCCCACTCGCCGAGCACCTCTTCGGCCAGGTCCTGTTGGAGGGCCTCGGTGTCCTTGCGCAGGCG
>JARGPD010000083.1:7061-19716 GCA_029212845.1 Planctomycetota bacterium | reverse complement strand
GCGCCGCCGAAGGTCCCAGCGGCCAAGGGCGGCAGGCCGTGCCACCAGCAGAGGCCCTGGTCGCGGCGGCCGCTCCAGGCCACGCTGGCCGCCAGCACGGCCATCTGCGCGCAGTGCAGCACCTGGAAGTGGACCGCCGCGTCCTAGCCGTTGTGGTCGAAGAGCATGGCCACGTTCTCCGGCACGAACCACGCCAGGAACAGGGAGGTCACCAGGGCCACGGCACTGGCGGTCCATGCGGCGTGAGCAGCGCTCTGGCCCTCCGCCTGCGTGAGCTCTTGTTCGTCCATGGGCTGTCCATGGGTCATGGGTCGTTGGATCGGGCGCTGCCCCGGCGTCTTGGAGCAAGCTGAAGGCGCTCGTCAGGAAGCCGGCGGGCTGCCTAGCTCGCCGCCTAGCCACTCGCTGCGCAGCATGGCGAAGACCAGGTCGTCGACCCACCGGCCACGGAAGTGGTAGCTAGCGATGTGGTGCGCCTCCAAGCGCAGACCGAGCCGGCGCAAGAGCGCTAGCGACGCGGCGTTGCCTGGGTCCACCGACGCCAGCACGCGGTGCTTGCCGAGGTCTTCGAACAGGTGCCCGAGCAAGCCGCGCACCGCCTCGGTCCCCAGCCCGCGCCCCTGGTGCTCCGGTGCGATCGTGAAGCCGACCTCGACCTGGCTAGCGCCAGCCCCGACCACGTGCAGGCCGAGGTCCCCGACCAGCGTGCCTCGACCCCGGGAGCGAATCGCCAGCTGCAGGCGGGCGTCCCGGGTGGTTAGGGCCGCGAGCTCCTGGCCGGCGAGGAAATCGGCGACCGCGGCCTCGGACTCGGGCGACCAGGGCTGGAAGCGCTGGATCTCGGGCGAGCAGCGGTACGCGAAGAGCGCGGAAGCATCGGCGGCCTCGAACGGACCAACGACCAGGCGCTCGGTCCGGAAGGTCCCGGGTGTGGCTGGGGGCTGCGGCATCACTTCTGGCCCACGAGCTCGTGGGTCCGGTCGTCCGACAGCCTACCTAGGCAGCGGCGAGAACAGCAGGGCGGAGGGCCCAAGGGTTCGTGGCCCCTCCCCACGCAGCCGGGCGATCCAGGGGCTCGCCAGGGTCCTCGGTGTGTCCGCAGGGATACGAGCCGACGTGGCTTCGGATACGACGTCGCGCGAAGTCCCCCCCACGAACCGCCTTCCTGGGCCGGAGCGAGGCGGCGGGTCCGGGACCGCTACCATTCCCCCGCCACGCCCGGCATCGGCCCCGATGTTGCATGGGGCCGATCGCAGCCCTGGCCCAGCCCCCTTCCCAGCCCCCCATCCTTCCTCCATGCGCATCCTCCCCAAGCTCCAGCTCTCGCTCGCCCTGCTCTCCCTGGTCGCCCTGCCCTTCGTGCAGGACCCCACCGAGGTCCCCCCACCGGCGGCGACCGAAGCCGCGACCGCCGCTTCGATCGACCCCGCGGTCCTGGCCGAGCGGATCGACGCCCTGCTCGCCGAGCACCACGCCCTGGACCAGTTCTCGGGGACCGCACTGGTCGCCGAGGGCGGCGAGGTCATCTACCGCGGCGCCTTCGGCGAGGCCAACTCCGACTGGGGCATCCCCAACGCGGTCGACACCAAGTTCCGCCTGGCCTCGGTGACCAAGCAGTTCACCGCCATGCTGACCCTGCTCCTGGTCGAAGAGGGCAAGCTCGAGCTCGAGGCACCGATCACGCGCTACCTGCCCGACTACCCGGCCGCCAGCGGTGACAAGGTCACGATCCGGCAGCTCCTGAACCACACCTCGGGCATCCCCAGCTACACGAACCTGCCGGGGTTCATGCGAGTCGAGGCCAAGGGGCGCTACACGGTCGACGAGTTCGTCGTCGAGTTCTGCTCCGGCGAGCTCGAGTTCGAGCCCGGCAGCGCCTTCAACTACAACAACTCCGGCTACTTCCTGCTGGGCGCGATCAGCGAGGCGGTCACCGGAAGGACCTACCGCGACAACCTTCGGACGCGCATCTTCGACCCGCTCGGGATGGCCGACACCGGCTTCGACGACCAGTACGAGGTGCTGCCCAAGCGCGCGACCGGCTACGACGACCTGCTCGGTGGTCGCCGGGTCGCCCTGTGGCTCGACATGTCGACGCCCTATGCGGCGGGCTCGCTCTACTCGACCGTTGGTGACCTGTGGAGGTGGGACCGGGCCCTTTGCGAGCAGCGCCTGCTCGATGGCGAGCTGGAAGCGGCCATGTTCACGCCCGGCCTTGGTGACTACGGCTTCGGCTGGGGCATCGAGCTCGAAGAGCCCGGGGAGGGCGTGGCGGCCGCCGGCCCGCAGCGCGGCCCCGTGATCTCCCACAGCGGCGGCATGCCCGGGGTCTCGACCGAGATCTGGCGCATGCCCGACCTAGGCCGCACGGTGATCCTCCTCTGCAATTCGAGCTCGTCGGCCGTGGCCGCCGCCCGCATCGGCATCAACCGCATCCTCGACGACGGCGAGCCCTGGACGCCGACACGCCGCGGGGACTACGCGGTCGCCTTCAAGGTCCTCGACGAGGGTCCCGAGGCGGCGCTCGAGCTGCTCGCCAGCCTGCCCCAGATCGTCCAGGACGAGTACATCGAGCGCGACGTCAACGGCCTCGGCTACGGGCTGCTGGATCAGCGGCGCTTCGACGAAGCGATCCAGGTCTTCGAGTTCTTGACCACCGCCTACCCCGAGTCCGCCAACACCTGGGACAGCCTCGGCGAAGGCCACCTCCGCGCCGGTCATCGGGAGCTCGCGATCGAGTGCTACCGAAAGGCGCTCGAGCTCGACCCCGCTAGCGAGACGGCGCGGGATGCCTTGGACAAGCTCGCCGTGCTGGAGGCGAGCGAGTGAGCGCACCGATGTTGCGGCCTGCTTGCACCGGCCCGTTGCCAGCAGCCGCCGCCCTAGCTGCCCTGCTGGCCGCCTGCTGGGGGCCAGTCGAGGAGCCCGCTGACGGCGTGGGCGCCCCGATCGAACTCAGCACCTTGGGCACGATCGTGACGACCCTGGACGCGCGCATCTGGCCCATGCTCCAGACCGAGGACGGCGCCCTCTGGTTCGGGAGCAACGGCGCCGGGGTCTTCCGCTACGACGGCGAGCGGCTGGTCCACCTCGACGAGGACGACGGCCTGGTCGGGTCCCAGGTCCGCGACCTCCAGCAGCACAAGAGCGGCGACGTCCTGATCGCCACCCACACCGGCGTCACTCGCTTCGACGGGCGCCGGCTGACCCCGGTCCCGATCGAGGAGCCAAGGTCCGGTGACGGCCTGGCGCTCGACCCACAGGACACCTGGCTCGTCCTGGGCTCCGGGACGCGCGGGCCCGGCCGCTACGACGGTCGCCGCTTGGTGGCCGTGGAGCTGACCGGGAGCCCGACCCAGGGGGCCTTCGAGCGCCGCCATCCGGACGCCAGCTACGCGCCCAATGGGGTCTACAGCATCTTCGTGGACCGCCGCGGACACCTATGGTTCGGGACCGGCGCGGTCGGTCTCTGTCGCTACGACGGCCGGAGCCTCGACTGGCTGTACGAGGAGCAGCTGACCGTCACGCCGGGCGGCGGGGCGTTCGGGATCCGCTCGATCCACGAGGACTCGAGCGGCCGCTTCTGGCTCGGCAACACGCGCCAGCGGTTCGAGGTCGAGGCCGAGGGCCGGGTCGAGGACGGCTTCCGACGGCTCACCTACGAGAAGCACCCGGGCCTGCCCGGCGCCATGGAGGGCCCGGACACGAACCTGGGCTACATCGCCTCGATGGCCGAGGCCGCGGACGGCGTCCTCTGGATGGCGGTCGGGAACCAGGGCGTCTGGCGCTACGACGGCGAGTCGCTCGCGAAGCACGACCTGGCGGGCGGGGCCTACGTGGCCCAGGTCCTCTTGGACGACGAGGGCCGCCTGTGGGCCAGCACGGTCGAGGACGGGGTGTACGTCTTCGACGGGGAGCGCTTCGCCCCGTTCACCCCGCCCCCCCCCCGGGCTGCGGCGGGCGGCCCGTCGGGCCTGCCCCACCCCGCCCAAACGCGCGGTGGGGCCCCGGCAGCGCGGGCGGGGGCCCCTCCTTCGGGCTGGACTCACAAGGAGCCCAATGTGGCGTCAGTCGCCCTAGGCCTTGGCGACCGAGGCGCGGACGGCAGCGGCGACGAGGTCACCGACCTCGCTGGTCGGCTGGGCGCCGGTCTTGACGCCCTTGAGCTCGCCGGAGATGAGCAGGTCGGAGACGACCTTCTCGATGGCGGCGCCGGCCTCCTTCTGGCCGAGGTAGTCGAGCATCATCGAGCTGGCCATGATCGCGGCGACCGGGCTCGCGACGTTCTTGCCGGCGTGCTTGGGGGCCGACCCATGAATGGGCTCGAAGAGCGAGACCTTGCCCGGGTGCAGGTTGCCCGAGGCGGCGATGCCCATGCCGCCCTGCAGCATGGCACCGAGGTCGGTGATGATGTCGCCGAACAAGTTCGGGGTCACCGCGACGTCGAACCACTCGGGGTTCTTGACCATCCACATGCAGGCCGCGTCGATGTAGGCGTGGTCGGTCTTGATGTCCGGGTACTCGGCGGCGACCTCGGCGAAGACGCGCGTCCAGATGTCCTGGGCGCGGACGGCGTTGGCCTTGTCGATCAGGGTCACCTGCTTGCGCTTGTTGCGCGCGCGGGCGGCCTCGAAGGCGTAGCGGATCGCGCGCTCGACACCCTCGCGGGTGTAGACCATCGTCTGGGTCGCGACCTCGAGCGCCTGGCCCTTGTGCACGAACCCGTGCATGCCGGCGTAGGCGTCCTCGGTGTTCTCGCGGATGATCAGCATGTCGATGTCCTTCGGACCCTTGCCCTTCAGGGGGCACATGCGCTCGTCGTACAGCTTGATCGGCCGCAGGTTGATGTACAGGTCCAGGTCGAAGCGGCACTTGGCGATGATGCCGTACTCGATCAGACCGACCGGCGCGCGCGGGTCGCCGATGGCGCCGAGGTAGATCGCGCTGTGGTTCTTGATGTCCTCGAAGTCCGAGTCGGGGAAGATGTCGCCGGTCTTCAACCAGCGCTCGGTGCCGAGGTCGTACTCGTTCTTGACGAGGCTGAAGCCGAAGGCCTCGGCCGCCGCGTCGGCGACCTTCAGGGCCTCGCGGGTCACCTCGGGTCCGATGCCGTCGCCGGCGATGACGGCGATGTCGTAGCTGGTCATTGGTCGTTGTCCTGGGATGTCGCCGTGGAGACCGTCTCCGTGGCGGGGGTGGAGTCGAACATGCCGGACTCGAAGGCCGTGATACGGCCCGTGACGGCACTGGCAGCAACGGTCAGGGGCGAAGCGAGGTAGAGCTTGCCCGGGCCGCTGCGGCCCTGGAAGTTGCGGTTGATGGCGCTGACGGTGACCTGCTCGGAGGTCTCGGAGACGCCCGGACCGCAGCCGATGCAGGCGCCGCAGCCGGGCCCGATCATGGTCACGCCGAGACGGCGGAAGAGCGCGTCGTAGCCGACCTCGAGGGCGTAGTCGCGGACGCCCTCGCTGCCGTACTGGATGTACATGTTGACCCCTTCGGCGAGGCCGCGACCGGCCTTCTCGGCCTCGGCCAGCACGCTCGCGTACAGGTCCATGTCGGTGTCCTTGCCCGCGGTGCAGGAGCCGCCGTAGGCGATGTCGATCGCGACCTCGCCGAGGTCAGTGATGTCCTCGCCGTAGGTGGGGTCGCCGGGCTTGGCGACCATCGGCACGATCGCGCTGAGGTCGATCGTGTGCACGCCGCCGTCGTAGTGGGCGCCGGGGTCGGGAGCCACGAAGGTCTCCATGATCTCCGCCACCGACTTGCCCGGCATCACGCCGCGGCGCTCGAGCCACTTCGCGAGGCGCTCGTCGCCCTCGCAGATGCCCGACTTGCCGGTGCACTCGGTGGCCATGTTGGTCAGGGTCGCGCGCTCGTCCACGGCCATCGTGGTCATGCCCGGCCCGCCGAACTCCATCACGCGATCGAGGGTGTCCTCGGCCACGGCGTAGTTCTCGAGGATGTAGAGGATCACGTCCTTGGCGGTCACGTTCGCGGGCAGCTCGCCGACCAGCTCGAAGCGGATCGACTCGGGCACGCGCACGAAGGTGTAGCCGGACTGGATCAGGCCCGCGTACTCGGTCGCGCCGACGCCGTAGGCCAGGCAGTTCGAGGCGCCGCCCATGCAGGTGTGGCTGTCGGTGGCCTGGACGAACATGCCGGGCGTCAGGAACTCGGAGCGCGCCACCTGGTGGCAGATGCCGGGGCTGACGCCGTCCTTGGCGCTGTAGTCGCGCACGCCGGTGTGGCGCTGGAAGGCGACCTGCAGGTCGCGCAGGGTCTGGATCTCGCTGGCGAAGGGGGCCATCTTGGCCACGCCGTCGGCGTAGAGCAGGTGGTCCTCGAAGACCGCGAAGGTGTCCTTGTTCTTGACGGTGTAGTCGGCGCCGAACTCGGCGCTCAGGAAGTCGTGCACCTGGGCCGTGGTGAACTCGTGGCTGTAGCCGGCGTCCACGTTGAAGAGGCCCTGGTCACCGGGCTTGACCGCGGCGGCCGTCTGGCCCGACTCGAGGTGCAGGTGGCGGTGCAGGATCTTCTCGCCCATGGTCATCGGGCGCGCCGCGGTGGTCGGGGCGGGCACGTGCAGCTCGCCGGCTTCGTAGGCCTTGTTGAAGGCGAACAGTCCGCCGGCCGCGAGCATGGTCGCGGTCACCGGGTCGAAGCTCTTGGTGAACTCCTCGAGGGCGATCTCCTCGCCGGCCTCGAGGCGCGCCAGCTGCTTGTAGTCCCCCATCAGCTGGCCGAGGTTGATGTTGTTGCGCTGGTGGATCGGCGCGAAGGAGCTGGCGATGACCAGCTCGATGCCGCTCCACTTCTCGCACTGGGGCGCGGTCTCCCGCGAGCTGCCGGTGCCCTTGCGCTGGCCGCTGACGATGATGCTGAAGCCGCCGTCCATCAGGGCGCGCGTGCCGAAGACGCGCTCGCCGTTCGCGTCCAGGAGGCCCGCGTAGGCGTCGAGGGCGATGTCCTCGGGGCGGTGGCGGAAGCAGACCCACGCGGGGGTCATCACGTCGGTGTTGATGTCGTCCAGGAGATCGGCGGGATCGACGTCCTCCATGCGCAGGACCAGCTCGCCCGCGAGCTGCTGCTTGATCAGCTCGGGGTCCTTGGTCAGGTACAGCACCTTGGCGCCTTCCGGGAGCCGGATCGCGCGGCTGCCATCGGCGTGGGTCACATGGAGTTGGGACATGGTTCGCTCTTCGTGGTGTGGAGGGTTGCCGCCAGGCCCGCCGTTCGGGCTTGGGGCTGCGCCTCCTGGTTGTTCGCTGGAGCCCCGCCCGGGCCGATCCACTTGGACCGGCGCGCGGGCGAGGCTCCTTGGGGTGAGAGCCGCTGGCCTAGGCCTTGGGGTTCTCGATCAGCATCGCGATGCCTTGGCCGCCGCCGATGCAGGCCGAGCCCATGCCGTAGCGCAGGCCGGTGCGGCGCAGCTCGTACATCAGGGTCAGGATCAGACGGGTGCCGGTCGCACCGAGCGGGTGGCCCAGGCTGATCGCGCCGCCGTTGACGTTGACCTTGTCGCGGTCGAGCCCGAGCTCCTTCTCGCAGCCCAGGTACTGGGCGCTGAAGGCCTCGTTGATCTCGATGCGGTCGAGCTGGTCGAGGCTGACGCCCGTGCGCTCGAGGCAGGCCTTGATCGACGGGACGGGACCCAGGCCCATCTCGGTCGGGTCGCAGCCGCTGACGCCCCAGCCGGAGATCTTGGCCCAGACGTCGAGGTTGTCGGCGGCCGCGCGGTCGGCGGTGGTCACCACCAGGCTGGCGGCGCCGTCGACGATGCCCGACGCGTTGCCGGCGGTCACGGTGCCGTCCTTGCCGAAGGCGGGACGCAATTTCGCCAGGCCCTCGAGGGTGGTGTCCGGGCGGATGTGGTCGTCGGTGTCGACGATCGTGTCGCCGCGGCGGCCCTTGATGGTGACCGGCGCGATCTCCTCGGCGAAGCGACCGCCTGCCACGGCGGCGGCGCCAAGCTGGTGGCTGCGCAGGGCGTAGGCGTCCTGCTCTTCACGCGTGACGTTCAGGCGCGCGGCGACCTTCTCGGCCGTCTGGGCCATGAAGAGGCCCGCGTAGGGGTCCATCAGCGAAGAGAACAGGCTGTCCTCGAGCTGGGTCTGGGCGCCGAAGCGGAAGCCGTCGCGACCGCCGCGCAGGATGTGCGGGGCCTGGCTCATGTTCTCCATGCCGCCGGCCACGGCGACCTGGCTCTCACCGAGCAGCAGCATCTGGCTGGCGCTGATGATCGACTGGATGCCCGAGCCGCAGATGCGGTTGACGGTCAGGCCGCCGGCTGCCTGGGGGATGCCCGCCTTGAGGCCCACGTGGCGCGCGCCGTAGATGGCGTCGGCCGAGGACTGCAGGACGTTGCCCATGACGACGTGGTCGACGGCGTCGGCAGGGACGCCGGCGCGCTCGAGGGCCGCCTTGGTCGCGTGGACGGCGAGGTCGATGGCGGTGATGCCCTTCAGCTTGCCGTACCCCGGGGTGCCGGAGTACTCGGCCATGGGGGTTCGCGCGCCGCCGACGATGACGAGTTCGGTGCTCATTGGATGGTTGGTGTTGGGTGTCTGGTTGCTGGGAGCGCAGGCGGCTACTTGCCGGTGAAGTTCGGCTTGCGCTTCTCGATGAAGGCGGTCATGCCTTCGCGCATGTCGCTGGTCGTGGCGGCGAGTCCGAACATGTCGCACTCGATGACCTCGCCCTCGCGCTGGCTCATGCTGCCGCCGCGCTGGATCGCCTCGAGGGCCAGGCGCAGGGCGACGGGACCGCGGGAGAGGATCGTCTTGACCATCTTCATGGTCCCCTCGACGAGCTCCTCGGGGGCGAACAGGCGGTTGACGACGCCCACACGGTGGGCCTCGTCCGCGCCGAACATGTCACCGGTCAGGACCCACTCGCGGGCCACGCCGGGGCTGGCGATGCGGCTGAGGCGCTGGGTGCCGCCGTAGCCGGGGATGATGCCGAGGCTGACCTCGGGCAGGCCCACGCGGGCCTTGGTCGAGGCCGTGCGCAGCGAGCAGCTGAGCGCCAGCTCGAGCCCCCCGCCGAGGGCGAAGCCGTTGATCATCGCGACGCTCGGGATGCCGAGCTCTTCGACCTGGCGGAAGACCGACTGCCCATAGGCAGCCAGGTCCTTGGCCTCCATCGGCTGCATGGTCGCCAGCTCGTTGATGTCGGCGCCGGCCACGAAGGCCTTGTCGCCCGCGCCGGTGATCACCAGCACGCGCGCGCCGCCGTCGGCCTGGGTCGAGTCCTTCACCACCGTCAAGGCGGCGGAGAGCTCGCGCAGGAGGGCGTTGTTCAGGGCGTTCAGCACCTTGGGCCGGCTCATCGTGATGGTGGCGACACCACCCTCGATGGCAAGCTCGATGTTCTCGTACGCGGTCGCGGTCGTCATGGCTTTTGGTTCCTTGGCCCTACTCGGGGCGCTCGATGGTGACCTTGAGGATCGAGGCCGGCTCGACCGGGGTCGAGCCCTCGCCGCCCGGCTTGCACGGGGCGTTGGCGATCGCGTCGAGGGCCTCGTCGCCCGAGACCATGCGGCCGTAGACCGTGTACTGGCGATCGAGGAAGCCCGCGTCGCCGTGGCACAGGAAGAACTGGCTGCCAGCCGAGTTCGGGTCTTGGCTGCGGGCGGCGCTCAGGATGCCGCGCTCGTGGTGCACGTCGTTGAACTCGGCCTCGACGCTCCAGCCCGGCCCGCCGGTGCCCCACAGGTGCGACTTGCTGTCGTCCTTGGTGTTGGGGCAGCCACCCTGGATCATGAACCCGGGGATCGTGCGGTGGAACTTGATGCCGTCGTAGTAGCCGTCCTCGGCCAGCTTGATGAAGTTGGCGACGTGCTTGGGCGCGACCTCAGGCAGGAACTCCAGCACGATGGTGCCGGCGGTGGTCTCGACGTTGGCGCGCACGCCGGTGTTGTCGTTGGACATGTCTTAGAGTGGTCTTGGTTGGGCAGCCGGTCCGGCTACTGGGGGTCGTAGAGGACGGTGGCGGAGAGGATCTTTTGCTCTTCCACGGGGCGATCGCCGGGCACACGCTTGGCCATGACGATCTTGTCGAGGGTGTCGTAGCCCGAGACGAGCTTGCCGAACACGCTGTAGTTGCCGTCGAGCGACGGGTAGTCGGCGTGCATGATGAAGAACTGGCAGGAGGCCGAGTTCACGTCGTTGCCGAGGCGCGCCGCGGACAGGATGCCGCGCACGTGCTTCTCGGTCGTGAACTCCGCCTGCAGCATGCGCGGCCCGTTGCCGCTGCCCCAGACCGACGCCTTCGACGCGTCCTTGGTGTAGGGGTCACCACCCTGGATCATGAATCCAGGAATCACGCGGTGGAACAGCACGCCGTCGTAGAAGCCGGAGTAGCTCAGGTCCAGGTAGTTGCGCACGTGGCCGGGGGCGAGGTGCGGGTAGAACCCGACGACCATGTCGCCGCGGTTCGTCTCGAGCAGCACCTTGTAGTTGGCCAGCTGCTCGTCCGAGATCGCCGCGACGTCCATGAAGGACAGGCCCTCGGGGGCCGGGGCGAAGAAGCTGACCTCACGCGCGGGCGCGTCGACGCAGCCGAGGGTGAAGCCGCCCGCGACGCCGGCGCGTAGCAGCGCCGGGCCGAGGTCGAAGCTCAGCTCGAGGGTCGCGCCGGCGGGCAGCGGCAGGACGTCCTTGCCGCGCTCGCCGAGGGCCTTGCCGTTGACCGTGAAGGCCGCCTCGCTGAGCTGCCACAGGGGCACCTCGTCGGCGGCCGAGGCCTCCATGCGCAGCGTCACCGGGAAGCTGCCGCCAGCCACGTAGCTGGGCGGCGCCTCGTAGGCCAGGCCGACCTGGGCCGCGACCGCGGTGCTCGGGCTCGAGCTCGCGGACTCGGCGCCGAAGGACGCGAAGAGGGTACCGACGACCAGGGCCGCCCCGAGGAACTTGGCTCCGCCCATCATGACTTCTTGTCTCCGTCCCACTTGTAGAAGCCCTCGCCGGTCTTGCGACCCAGCTTGCCCTCGGCGACCTTGTCGCGGAGGATCTGCGGGATGACGAAGGCGGGCTCGTCGGGGTGCTTCTCGACCCAGCCCTCGAGGATCGCGAGGGTCGTGTCCAGGCCGACGTAGTCGGTCAGGGTCATCGGGCCCATCGGGTAGCCGCAGCCGAACTGCATCGCGGCGTCGATGTCTTCCTTGGTCGCGTCACCGCGCTCCAGCATCAAGAGCGCCTGGGCCATGTACGGCACCAGGAGGCGGTTGACCACGAAGCCGGGGGTGTCCTTGCAGGCGACGGGCGCCTTGCCGACGGCCTTGCCGAAGCCGCGCGCGGTCTCGAACACGTCGGCGTCGGTCTTGTCCGTGCGGACGACCTCGACCAGACGCATGAGCTGCACAGGGTTGAAGAAGTGCAGGCCGACGAAGCGCTCGGGACGACCGGAGGCCTCGGCCATCTCGGTCACGGGGAAGCTCGAGGTGTTCGAGGCCAGGATCGTCTCGGGCTTGCAGAGCTTGCCCAGCTCGGCGAAGAGCTGCTTCTTGATCTCCAGGTCCTCGATGATCGCCTCGGCGACCAGGTCGCAGTCGGCGAGGTCCGCACGGTCGAGGCTGCCGGTGATCCGGCCCCAGGCGGCGGCGCGGGTCGCCTCGGCGTCCTCCGCGGTGGCCTTGCCCTTCTCGACCGACTTCTGGGCCAGCTTGGCGAGGCTCTTCTCGATGCGGCCGAGGCCCTTGTCGAGGAAGTCCTGGGCGGTCTCGACGACCACCACCTCGAAGCCCGCCTGGGCGGCCACTTGGACGATGCCGTGGCCCATCAGGCCACAACCGACGACGCCGATCTTCTTGAGTTCCATGGGGATGAGAGGAAGGTTTGGGGTTCGGGGCTCCGGCCGCTGCTCGCGGCGGATCCGGTAGGAGTGCAGCGCCCGGCGACGGCCTGGGCGCGTTGGATGGAGGTGCTCGGCTAGCTGACCGGATCCCCTGTCGCTACCCCGCGCTGGAGGCGGATCGCCCCTCGGAGCGAGGTGGCGAGGGAGGAGAGGATGATCATTGGGAAGCACGCAGACAGGCCGCTCGCGCGAGCGTCCTTCTCGACCGACCGACCGGGGCTGGACCCGGGTCGACGTGCTCCCGTGTGCGTGGCACCAGGTGGAGCTCGGATCGGTTTTCGAGGCAACCAGGATACTGCCGAAGGCCCCCGGCGACAAGCCTCCAAACCCGGCCTCGGGCGCACCTCGGCCCGCTTGAGGGGGTCCGGGACCCCCAGGATGCCGCCCCTTGCCGCACAGGCCCGCTGCCCCCCGAATTCGGGCCGCACGGCCCCTTGGGCCGGACTTCTGGGCCTAGTCCTTTCCCTCCAGAGCACCCGGGAGGCCCCCCACCCCCGGACTCGGGATCCGGCCTAGGCCGCCTGGATCGCCCCCTGCCCCCGTCTCCTAGGATCCCGAGCATCGAGGCGGCGAGCCCACGACCGGCGCCACCTCGGCCGCCGTGCCCTTCGATCCCCCGACACGACCAACCCCCGCGAACCATGACGTCGCGCCACCCTGACCCTGCCGATCCCGAACGACCCCACCTTCGTCGGCCTCACCGCCTACGTCCAGGGCATCCAGGTCGAGCTCATCGGCGGCATCACCGCCGCCAACTCGGCCTACGGCCAGGTCGTCATCGGCCAGCTGTAGCCCCAGC
>JARGPD010000083.1:0-6961 GCA_029212845.1 Planctomycetota bacterium | reverse complement strand
CGGAGTCTCTGAGCAGCATCCTGCCTGCTGCACAGCACCCGTGTGCCCGCTAGCTGGCGGGTGCCCGGGTGCAGACCGACGGTACGGAGTCGCACAGCATGGTGTGCGACTCCGTACCGTCGGTCATGGGGACCTGGGCCGGGTCCGCCTGCTGGCTACGGGCGGTGGAAGGTGGTGGCGATGCCCATGCCGCCGGAGACGCAGAGGGTGGCGAGGCCGGTCTTGGCGTCGCGGCGGGCCATCTCGTGCATCAGGGTGACCGCGATGCGCGCGCCGGTGGCGCCGATCGGGTGGCCGAGGCTGATCGCGCCGCCGTTCACGTTGACGCGGTCCATCGGCAGGGACAGCTCGCGGTCACAGGCCAGGACCTGGGCCGCGAAGGCCTCGTTGAGCTCGATCAGGTCGTAGTCGTCGACGCCCAGCCCGCTCTGGGCCTGGATCGCCTGGATCGCTGGCACCGGGCCGATGCCCATGATGGTCGGATCGACGCCGGCCTCGCTCATGTGGCCGACATAGGCCAGGGGCTCGAGGCCGAGGGCGTTGGCCTTGTCGAGGCTCATCACCAGCATCGCCGCGGCACCGTCGGTGATGCCCGAGGCGTTGCCCGGGGTCACGCTGCCGGCCTCGCGATCGAAGACCGTCGGCAGCTTGGCCAGGCTCTCCATCGTGACGTCGTCGCGCACGTGCTCGTCGGCGGTGAAGATCGTGTCGCCCTTGCGGCCGGGCACCGTCACGTGGGACAGCTCGACCTCGGTGTGGCCGGACTCGCGCGCGGCCTGGGACTTGTGCTGGCTGGCCATCGCGAAGGCGTCCTGCTCCTCGCGGGTGATGTTGTGCTTCTTCGCCAGGTTCTCGGCAGTGCCGCCCATGACCATCTCGGCCAGGGGGCAGTCGAAGCCGTCCTTGTACATGCCATCGACGACCTTCGCGTGGCCGAGCCGGTAGCCCTGGCGCATGTTGGGCAGCATGTGCGGCAGCTGGCTCATGCTCTCCATCCCGCCGACGACCATCACCTCGGCGCGCCCGAGCGAGATCCAGTCGGCCGCCAGGTTGACGGTCTTGAGGCCCGAGGCGCAGGCCATGTTCATCGTCCAGGCCGGGCTGGTCACCGGGATGCCGGCGCGCACGGCGACCTGGCGCGCGGGGTTCGGCCCGCTGCCGGCCTGGCGGCCCATGCCGAGGATCGTGGAGCCGACCTCGGCCGGGTCGAGGTCGGCGCGGCCCAGGAGGTCCTTGACCACCGAGACCCCGAGGTCGACGCCGCTCATCGAAGAGAGCGAGCCAAGGAAGCGGCCGATCGGCGTGCGCAGGGCGTGGGTGACCACGATCGGACGTGCGTGGGGGGAGGTGAAGGTGCTCATGGGGCGTGCTAGCAGGGCGCGGAGGATGGGACCGGCGGCGAGGCTGGCCGCAGGGCCGAAATCGAGGCGAACATGATAGAGGTAGGGACTCCTGGCGACAAGGCCGTGGCGGGGCGCGAGCCCGGGGCCCCGGGCCGGACCTGGGCCTGCCCCCCGCCCCGGCAAGCACGGCATAAAGGACTGCCAATAAATAACTTACGGACCACCACCGAGCCTTAACCCAGCCCCTAGGTCGAGCTCTGCGGCCCAAGGGCCACAATGGGCCCCGATGGCGATCCAACCCGAAGGGCGCGACTCGAACGCCGACCACGCGCTCACGACCCTCTGGCCCCACTCCGCGGGCCTGCCCCAGCTCCCGGCCGACCCCGAGCTGCGCTCGCTCCTGGTCCTGCTCGCCGACCCGTCCCCGGCGGTCTGGGAGCCGGTCTTCCGCGAGCTGCGCCGGCGTGGCTCGGCCGCCGTCGGCCCCCTGCGCGCGGCCACCAAGGCCCCCGACGCGCGCCTGCGCGCCCGCGCCCGGGCCCTGCTGGACGGCCACGACCGCCGCCACCGCCTGCGCCGCCTGTACGCCTTCGCGTCGCGGCCGCGCATGCGCCTCGAGACGGCCATGTGGCTCTTCGCGACCCTCGAGGGGCCGCGCTTCGACCGCCGCGCCTACGTCCGCGAGCTCGACGACCTGGCCGAGCTGGTGCGCGGCGCCCACAGCGGCCTGACCGGCGAGCTCGACCGCGCGATGGCCCTGCCCGGCTTCCTCGGCGAGCGCTTCGCCTTCGCGATCCCGCGCTCACCCGGCGAGGTCCCGCTGGCCGAGGACGGCCTGCAGCTGGCCTCGCACCACCCCCACCGCATCCACCTGCACCGCGTGCTCGCCACGCGCAAGGGCCTGCCCCTGTCCCTGGCCCTGGTCTGGCGCCTGGTCGCGGACCGGCTGAACCTGCCGATGGAGATCCTCGACCTGCCCGGCCACGTGCTGGTGCGCATCCCCGCCGGCCCGCGCCGCATCCTGGTCGACCCCTGCACCGGCGGCGCCCCGGTCTCGCGCCGCGAGGTGCGCGAGTACCTCGAGGCCCACGACATCCCCTTCGGCCCGCGCCTGCTCAAGCCGCTCGACGACCGCGCGCTCCTGCGCCGGCACACGGCCAACCTGATGCGCGGCCTCGGCCTGCGCGGCCAGGTCGGCCAGGCGGAAGAGCTGCTGCCGCTGCACGAGCTGCTCGATGCACCCGGGCGCTAGCTCGGCCTTGCGGGCAGCGCTCGCCGGCCTCCTGGCCTGTGGGCTGTGCCTCGTCGCGACGACCGCTGCGAGCACCTCCCAGGATCCTCTCATCACCCCTTCGAGCAACCCGGTCCACCTCTCGCTGGTCGAGTCCTCGCCCACCGCGACGCAGCTGGACAGCGAGGACCTGGTCGACTTCCACCACGCCTGGGCCCAGCAGATCGCAGGCGCCCGGCAGCGCATCGACCTGGCTCACTTCTACGCCAGCGACGCGGGCGAGGGTGGCGCCAGTGACCCCGACCACCCGACGCGACTGACGCCCGTGGTCCGCGCGCTCGAGGCCGCCGCCGCGCGCGGGGTCGCGGTGCGCTTCCTGACCCACGCGGGCTTCCAGGAGACCTACCCGGCCCTGCTCGACCGGCTGGAACGAGCACCCGGCATCGAGGTGCGCGCCTACACGATGCCCGCGCTGGACGCAGCGGGGCACATCGTCGAAGAGCCCGGGCCCGGCGACGCGCGGCCCGGCGCCATGCACGCCAAGTACATGCTGGTCGACGGCCTGCGCGGGACCTTCGGCAGCGCGAACTTCGACTGGCGCTCGCTCGAGCACATCCAAGAGCTCGGCGTGGTCTTCGGCGAGCAGCAAGGCAGGGCAGCCGGCGTCGCCTCGGCGTTCCAGGCCGTGTTCGACCTCGACTGGCACCTCGCCGGTGGTGGCGACCTTGGCGACTGGGAGGCCCGGCCCGCCACGCCCGCGCTGCCCGCGCGGGGGCAGCTCTACACCCGCCGGGGGGGCGGCGCCGAGCTCGGCGTTGGGGTGTCGACGGCCTTCTCGACCAGCTTCCCCTTCCAGTACGACGACGGCACCTCGCTCGGCCTGGTCTACCCCGGCACGCCGATCGCCAGGGTCACCCCCGTCTTCTCGCCGCGCGGGCTCTTGCCGGACGAGCGCCTGTGGGACCTGCCGCACCTCGTCAGCGCGATCGACTCGGCCAAGCAGCGCGTCCTCGTGCAGGTGCTGACCTACAAGCCGACGACCTGGGACGGCTACTGGGCCGAGCTCGACGGCGCGCTCCGGCGGGCCGAGGGCCGCGGCGTCGACGTGCGGCTGCTGGTCGCCGACTGGGGCAAGCGCCGCTCGACGGTGCCCGGCCTCAAGAGCCTCGCGGTGCTGCCCAACGCCGAGGTCCGCTTCGTCACGATCCCGCCTGCGGTCGACGAGGCCGGCGCCGAGGTCCACATCCCCTTCGGCCGCGTGATCCACTCGAAGTACCTGGTCGTCGACGACACGCGCTCGTGGATCGGCACCAGCAACTGGGAGCGGAGCTACTTCGAGTCCGGCCGCAACGTGGGCCTCTTCTTCGAAGGCGCGCATCCGACGACGCGCCTCGGCGAGTACTTCGAGCACACCTGGGACAGCGACTACGCCGAGACACTCGACCCCGGCGCCGACTACGTCGCGCCGGACTACGGCGAGCGCGACTAGGCGCCCAGCTCGGCCAGCGCGATGGGCACCCGTGTGCCCCGTGTGCCCTGCGGCGGAGCCAGCAGCATGCTGATCGAACCTGTCGCCAGCCCTGCCTAGCCCCCCGTACGGGGCCTCGGTCCCGGGTCCTTGGACCGCTCGCTGGGGCCTCGCTAGGATCGCGGCATGAGATCCCTCGCACTTGTGTTGCTCGTCGCGCTGCTCGCCGGCGCTGCTGGTTGGTTGCTGCTGGAGGATGAGGCCTCGGTCGCGACCGGCGTCGTCGCCACCGAAGCACCGGGCGTGGAGGCCGTCGACGACCGCGCCGCGCCCAGCCTCGTCGAGCCGCAAGACCCCGAGCAGCGGCGCACGGTCGAAGCCGCCGCCGGCAGCACGGGCGAGCCCGAGGCCGAAGCTCGCCAGCTCGGCAGCCAGGCTCCCACCAAGCTGGCACACTTCGTCGGCGAGCTGGTCGTGGTCGGCGAAGAAGGCCTGCCGCTCGGCGCCTTCGACGGGCGCATCCACCTGAAGGGGAACGACAAGTCGCTCGTGCTCGAGGTGCTCGCCGGGCACTTCGACGGCGAGCTCGAGGTCAACGCGAGCTACCAGGAGATCCGCGTCAAGTCGGTCGAGGTGCCCGGCCTCGAGCTGCAGCTCGGGGACGCCCACCAGTCGCTCGACACCGACTCGCCCCAGCCCCAGGAGATCCTGGTCCGGGTCGTGCCGACCCTGACGCTGCACGTGCTCGACGCGGCCACCGACGCGCCCTTGTCCGAGGCCTGGCTGGTGCCGGGCCACAATGGCTACAGGGCCGAGCTCGCCTCGCCCCACCAAGGCCTCGGCGGGCCGGCGTGGCGGACGCCGTCGCCGATCGACCTCAATCAGCGGCCCAAGCAGTTCGACAGCTGGTTCGACCACATCCTCGTCGGCGGCGAGAGCTATGCCTGGCAGCGCCTGTACCTGGACCTGACCCACAGCGGCGAGGTCTTCGTGCGGCTCGAGCCCGGCGCCGAGGTGCAGGTCAACGTGCAGCGGCTCCCCGGGGATGCGGCCTTGCCCTGCGAGCTGGTCCTCACGGCCCGGGGCGGCGCGCTGGATGGGCAGGACCTGCGGCTCGGGCTGGGCGACCGGCCAGAGAGCTCGCGGCTGGTCGACGGCATGACCCCGGGGCCCTACAACCTGGCCGTCGAGCGCGCGGGCGGCGAGCTGCTCGCGAGCCAGGACGTGGAGCTCGTCGCCGGCCAGAACCCGACCATCGTGCTGCTCTGCGCCGAGCCCGCCAAGCAGCAGCTGGCCCCCGTCTCGATCCTCTTGGTGCGCCCCGAGAGCTGGGGCCCGGAGAAGCCCGCGGCCTCGATGAACGCCGTCGACCTCGGGCCCGCGGACCTGGGCGAGCCCCTGGACGTCAAGGCCCTCGGCGGCGACCGCTGGAGCCTGGTGCACCCCGGCCTGCCCCCCGGCGAGTACCGCCTGCAGCTCGAGCACCCGAGCGCCTCGATCCCACTCAGCCTGCCGCCGGGCGGCCTGCTCAACCACCAGGTCGAGCTGCCCGCCCCCCTGACCATCACGCTCGAGTTCGTCGACTCCGACTCGGGCGAGCCGCGACCGATCCGCGACTTCGGCTGGCTGTGCTACTCGAGCCCGTCCCAGCTGGGCGGATCGAGCTACTTGAGTGGGCACTCGATCGACAACGGCGACGACGGGCTCGTCACCCTGGTGGTGCCCCCGGGCGACCTGCGCATCAACAACTGGGGCGATGAGCACCTGCTCGACTACGGGCTCGAGGTGCACACCGACGGCCAGCACTTCCGGGTGCGCGTCTCGGCGCTCAGCTTCTTCTCCCTGGTGCTCACGGAGCAGGGGCGCTCGCTGCCCACGTCCGAGTTCGCGACCGTCATGTCGGTGATCGAGATCGACGGCCCCGGCGACCTGGTCCACATCGTGCTAGATCCCGGCAGCCTCAAGATCGCCCTGTCCGCCACCGGCACGTACACGGTCCAGCTCAACGCGGGCAAGACCTTCGCCGCCGCCGGCCCCTTCGAGGTGGTCGTGCCCGAGACGGGCATCCCGCGGCTCGAGATCGAGCTCGTCCGGCTCGAGTAGCCCGGCCTGACCCCGCGGGCCTTGGTCGGTGTAGACTCGCCGCTGTGGAACCAAGGAACGTGCTGCTGGACCTCGACGGGACCCTGACCGACTCGGGGCCGGGCATCAAGCGCTGCGTGCAGTACGCCCTGCAGCGGATGGGCCACGAGGCGCCCCACTACGACACGCTCGACCACTGCGTCGGGCCGCCACTCGTCGACAGCTTCGCGCGGCTGCTGCCCGAGCCGGCGCGCTCCGACCGGCGCCAGATCGACCGGGCGATCGACCTGTATCGCGAGCGCTACAACCCGATCGGCGCCCTCGAGAACCGAGTCTACGACGGCGTGCCCGAGGCGCTCGGCGAGCTGCGCGCGGCGGGCCTCGTGCTGTACCTCTGCACGTCGAAGCCGTGGGTCTCGGCCCAGCGCATCTGCCGGCACTTCGGGCTGGCCGAGCACCTCGTCGCGATGCATGGCTCGGAGCTCGACGGCACGCGCAACGACAAGACGTCGCTGATCGCCTACGTGCTGGAGACCGAGGGGCTCGACCCCGCGCGCACGCTGATGGTCGGCGACCGGCACCACGACATCGTCGGCGCCAAGGCCAACGGGCTCGGCACGATCGGGGTGCTGTGGGGCTACGGGGACGAGGCCGAGCACCAGGCCGCGGGCACGGACCAGGTGGTGGCTTGTCCCCGCGAGCTGGTCGGCGCACTGGTCGCCTAGCAGCCCGTTGAAGAAGTGCTTCGGATGCCAGGGTGGCAGCATCCGCTCCGGTGTGGTGCCTGGAAGCGCAGGCGAATCGGTGGATTCGGCGAGGCTTTCAGGTGCCGTACCG
>JARGPD010000082.1 GCA_029212845.1 Planctomycetota bacterium | reverse complement strand
TGGGAGCGTGGGGCGGCTGTGAGGCGGGGGCGGAAGGGGGGGGCTTGGGGGTGGAGAGGGGCTTGGTGGGCACTTTGGCGCCGCCGACCCCCTCGGGGCGGCACGCCTCCGCGCCCGGGGGCCGCCTTGGACTCGGCTCTCGCTGGGGGGAGGTCGGTGCTGTTGGTCTGGGGAGGGGTTGAAGGGTAGCAGGCTGGGGGGCTCGGGGTCAGTCGAGTTGGAAGGAGGCGCGGAAGGCGGACCAGATCTCGTCGGCGTTGGTGGTGGCCTCGCCCGGAGTGAGGGTCAGGGAGCCGGTGGTGATCGGGTCGCTGGCGTTGGTGTCGTCGAAGAGCAGGTGGTACCAGGCGGGCGGAGCGCCGGTCAGGGTCAGGTCGGGGCGCATGGGGGTGCCCTCGACGCCCTCGAAGGTGGGGCCGCCCAAGCGGACCTGGAGGCGCGCCTCGCCGCACTCGAGCTGCACGATCGAGCGCGCGTCGACCTGGCGGTAGTGACGCTGGAAGATCAGCAGGAGGTGCCGGACGCTGAGGGCGTCGGTGGGGGACGGGGGCGGGCCGTACTTGCCGCCCCAGTCGGAGAGGGCCGCGAGGGCCGGGCCCAGGGCGCGTCCGGCCTCGGTCAGGCGGTAGTGGGCCTTGGCGTGCTTGTCGTCCGGCGCGGGCACGCGCTCGATCAAGCCGGCCCCGGTCAGGCTGCGCAGGCGCGTGGCCAGGAGGTTCGTGGTCAGGCCGGGCAGGCCCTCGAGGAGGGCGTTGTAGCCCAAGGGACCGGGGAAGAGGTCGCGGATCAAGAGCAGGGTCCAGCGCTCCCCGACGAGGTCGAGGGCCCTGGCAACACTGCAGACCTGGCGGTAGGAACGGGAACCCATGTGCTTTGCCCTAGCGGGCTTGCGGCCAAGCCTAGCATCGGAGGACGCCCAGGGCTTGACCGAAGGGGGCAGATTGGCAATCGTTTCTGGACTAAGGTAGCTTTAATTTTTGATAGTCACCCTGCCCGGGGCGAGCCACGACCTCGCCGCAACCCAAACGGGCCCAGACGCCCACACCCGCCATGACCCTCGCCATTCACGTCCTGCCGCCCTCCCCGAACAACCTCAAGGTGGGCATCGCCCTGGCCTACAAGGGCATCGAGCACGAGCGCCACGTGATCGACCCCGAGGACCGCTCGGCCCTCGTCGAGCTCTCCGGCCAGCCCCTGACGCCGGTGATCGACCACGACGGCCACGTGCTGTTCGACTCGAGCGCGATCCTGCGCTACCTCGACGCCAACTTCCCCGGGCCGAAGCTGTTCCGCGCGGACCGCGAGGAGATGCACGCCATCGATCGCTGGGGAACCGCCGCGCGCGCCACGCTCGGCGCGCCCCTCGGCGCCGCCTTCGGGCTGCTGCGCGCCGACCCTTCGGACGCCGGCTACGCGGAGACCCTCTCCGGGGCCCGCGCCGCCTTCCACGAGGCCGCCGGCCAGGTCGAGGCCGCCCTCGAAGGCCGCGACTGGCTGGTGGGGGACAGCCTCTCCGCCGCCGACATCGAGGTTGCCACGATGCTCGTCCTGTCCGCGATCCCCGCCCAGCTGGCCGACTTCCACCCCCTGTGGAACTGGTTCGGCGCGAACTTCCAGCTGGGCGAGGGCCGCGACCGCTGCCGCAGCCTGGTCGAGCGCGTGTTCGCCCTGCTGCCGACCCCCGTGGCCTAGGCCCGCTGCGCAACCCGCCACCGAGCGTGCCGTGCCGTCCGTCCCGGGCTGCACGGCACCTTTGCCACCAGGCCGCCCGGCAACGGGGTATGGTAGGGCGTCCGCAAGTCCCTCCTCTATTGATGCCGCAGACCGACCCGTGGAAGAAGCCCCAGACTACCCCAGCCTGACCCGAGAGAACGAGCGCTCAGCCGTAGCCGCCGAGATGTCGGGCTCCCCCGTGGTCGAAGCCTGGCCGACGAAGTACACGCTCGAGCTGACCGCCGACTGCAACCTGCACTGCTTCATGTGCGACTGCGAGATGGCGCGCGACACCTACCGGGCCGAGGGCTTCAAGAGCTTCAAGCTGCCGGTCGAGATGTTCCGCCAGATCGCCGAGGCAGGCTTCCCGCGCGCCACCTACGTGAACCCGACCGTGGTTGGCGAGCCCTTCATGCTGGCCTACTGGGACGAGCTCGTCGAGGCCTGCGAGCGCTACCACGTGCGCCTCGACCTGATCTCCAACGGCATGCTGCTGGACGAGAAGCGCCTGCGTCGGGTGCTGCCCGTGCTGTCGAGCCTGACGATCTCCTTCGACGGCGGCACCAAGGCGACCTTCGACCACATCCGCACCGGCGCGAAGTTCGAGCGTGTGCTCGACAACCTGGCGACCTTCCGCCGCCTGCGCAACGAGCTCGGCCTGCGCCACCAGGCCGGTCTGCGCTTCGGCGTCACGATCCTGCGCGAGAACGTGGCCGAGCTGCCGCGCATCGTCGAGCTTGCCCACGAGTACGAGGTCGACCTCTTGACCGCCGGCTTCTTGATCGTGGTCAGCGAAGAGCTGCGCAGCTCGTCCCCGCTGGGCGACCCCGAGCGCACCAACCACTGGATCGCCGCCGCCAAGCAGCGCGCCCTCGAGCTGCGGGTCAAGGCGCGCTTCCCCGAGCCCCTGCCGACCGACGGCAGCGTGGCCATCGACGTGGTCGAGACCGACACCGCCTTCGCCGCGCGCAGCGACGCGGACGAAGTGACGAGCCCCATGGAGGCCGCGCTCGCCGCAAGCCTAGCATCCGAAGCCGCGAGCGCAGCGGAGCGGGGGGCCGGTGCGGCCGACACCACCGCGCCCACGGTCGAGGCAGCGGCCCCCAGCCTCGCGGGAACTTGCGCCTCCAAGGCCGCCGCGGAGAGCGAGGCCGCAGCCCCCTTCGAGGTGCTCGGCGACGAGATCCCCGACGGCTGGAAGGGCAAGACCTACTGCCACTTCCCCTGGAAGGAGGTCTTCGTCGGCCAGGGCGGCGAGATCGCGCCGTGCTGCGGCCAGGGCCGGCCGGTCTTCGGCAACGCCTTCGAGCAGGACTTCAGCGAGATCTGGAACGGCCCCGGCTACCAGGCCCTGCGCAAGGGCATCTGGACGGGCGAGGTCGAGGACTACTGCCGCGAGTGCCCGATGCTGCAGTTCCCGAAGCAGGCCTGAGGACCTACGGGACCATCGGGTCCGGTTCGCGTTCCGGCAAGGTAACGGGGGTGCCCCGAGGGAGGGTCTTCGGCCCTGTCCGAGGTCCGCAGAATCGGATGAGGAGGTTGGCATGACCATTGCCAAGGCCGGTCCTCGATCGTCAACCCTGGCGGCGAGCCACCCCGACCCCCCGTTCTCCTCGCCATGCCCCACGACAACTCGGTGCTACTCGGAGCACTCTGTAGCGCGTCGCTCCTGCCGCTCTTCGCCGCCCCTCTCGCAGCCCAGGAGCCGGAGGATCCCACCCCCGTCGAGCTGCCGCCCATGCTCGTCATCGGGCGCAGCGCGGACGAGGCCGTCCCCGAGGTGCCGCTCCAGGCTGTGGGATCCCGGGACGTGCTCGGTCCCGAGGACATCGAGGCTGCAGGCGCGCGCGACGTGAACGACCTCCTGCAGAACCTGCCGGCCCTCTCGACGCGGCCTTACAACGGGGGCGAGGCGGCGGCTCCGAGCTTCTCGGCCCGCGGCCTGCCGGACGACGGCCTGACCGAGTACATCCACGTGTTGATCGACGGCGTTCCAGCCTCGCCGATGCCCTATGGCTGGACCGCCTTCAGCTTCTTCCCCTTGCCGCCCGAGCGCATCCACGCGATCGACTACATGCGCGGCGCCCACTCGGTGAGGTACTCGCCCAACAGCGTCGGCGGCGTGCTCAACTTCGTGACCCATCCGCTGCCCAGCTCGGGCGAGGTCGGCGTGCGAACCACGGTTGGCACCCACGGCTACACGAGCGACATGCTCACCGGCGGCGGCTCGGACGGGACCTGGTCCTGGCGCTTGACCCACGTCGACCGCGAGGGTGATGGCTATCGCGAGGGCGGCGAGTTCGCCCAGGAAGACATCCACTTGAAGCTGCGCCGTGAGCTCGCCGACGGCGACTGGCTGGCGGCCTCCTTCGGCTACATGACCAGCGAGCACAAGGCACCTGGTGGCCTGACCCAGGCGCAGTACGCCTTCGATCCCTAGTCGAACGCTCGCCCCTACAACTCCTTCGTGGGCTACCGCACGTCCTTCGACCTGCTGCACCACCTCGCGGTCGACGCCGACACCTGGATCGAGACCTTCGCCAACTACGCGGACACCAAGCGCAACCTCGTCGCCCAGCGTCCGCAGTTCCCTGCTCCGCTCGATCCGCTGACCCTGAGCGACTGGGTCGACCACAGCAAGGTGCTCGCGGTCGGAGCGCGCTTTCAGCACGAGCTCGGTGGCGACCTGGACCACACCCTCTACGGCGGTCTGCGCTACCAGCGTGAGTGGATACCGTCCTGGACGATCGACTCGGGTGCCTTGCCCGACGGCCCCTTCACCACGGACATGGACGTCGAGTACGGGATCGACGCCTTGTCGGTGCACCTCGACGACAGCTTCAAGCCGGGCGACGACTGGACCGTCGAGGTCGGCGGCCGCTTCGAGTACGTGCCCAAGGCGACGGGCAAGAACGAGACCGGCGGCGCGACCTTCGACTACGAGGACGACTTCGCGGTCTTCCTGCCCGGCATCGGCGTCAGCTGGACTCCGCGCGACGACTGGGGCTTGTTCGCCAACTACTTCGAGGGCTTCCGTGCCCCCCAGGCCTGGGGCTTCGGTGAGACGCCTGACCCCTCGAACAGCAACCTCAAATTCGAGCGCTCGCGGGCCTTCGAGCTCGGCACGCGCTGGCGTCCCAGCGAGGGCACCAGCACCGCCGCGACCCTGTGGCGCAACGAGTACGACGACTTCGGCGTGTTCTACACGGGCTTCTACGAGAACCTCGGCGCGATCACCGCCCAAGGGCTCGACCTCGAGGCTAGCTGGGCGGCGACCGACGGCGCGCTCGAAGGCCTCGATCTGTCCGGCTCGGTGACCTTCCAGGACAGCGAGCTCGGGAGCGGCCCGAGCGCCGGCAACGAGATGCCCTACGCCTGGGGCACCAAGGCCGCTTGGCGCGCGCGCTACCTCCTGGGCGAGGTCTGGGACCTGTCCCTGGGCGGCACCTATGTCGGCTCGTCCTACAGCGACGAGGCCAACACCGAAGCCGAGAACGCCGACGGCAACCTCGGCCGCAACCCCTCGCGGACCCTCTGGGACTCGCAGATCGGGCGCGAGTGGGAGGTCGGGACCGGTGGGCTGCTGCGCGTCGGCGTCGGAGCCACGAACCTCTTCGACGAGGAGTGGTTCGTGCACTCCCGTGGCGGCTTCTTCGGCGGCGGCAAGGTCGTCGGCGCCCCGCTGCAAGGCTTCGCCACCGTGTCCCTGACCATCAACGTCTAACCATGCAGCTCCACCCCTACCAGCAGCTCCACCTGAGCGCCTGCTCGCGCCTTGTCCTTGGCCTCGCGCTGTTCGCGCCCCTCGCCGCCTGTGCCGGGCCGCGTCCGACGAGCGGTGGCGAGTCCACCGAGCCACTCGGCGTCACCGGGACCAGCTCGATCCCGAGCGGCGCCTATGCCCCCGGCTTCAAGCCCGCGGCTCCACCGATCACCGACCCGCGCCAGGGTGAAGTGCTGCTGCCCGTCGAGGCCGAGGGTTGGCAGGCGTCGCTCATCCATGACAACGACGGCGTCGGGATCTGGACGGTCGAGTCGTTCCCCGTCTTCGAGGAGTACGCCTGCCCCGAGGTGATCGGGCTGGACGATCAAGGGCGCGCGGTCGTGTGCGTCAGCTACAGCGGCAAGTGGACCCCCTTGCCCATCATCAAGGACGGCGTCTGGCTGGGCGGGCTGGAGCACGGCGACCTCGACGCGCGCATCGACGGGTCCGAGGTCTACACCGGAGGCAAGGCTGGGCACCTCTATCAGGTGGTGCCCTATCCCCACGGCGGCATGGACTATCGCCGCATCGCCGACTTCCCCGGCTGCGAGATCCACACCCTCGTGGGGGGCGAGGTCGACGCCAGCCACGAGGGCCCCGAGCTGCTGGTCTTCACGCGCCCCGGTGGCCTCTATCGAGTCAGCGCCGATGGGCCCGACGGGACCTTCCGCACGGTCGAGCTCGATGGGCTCGACGGTCGCGTGCGGGATGCCGTGCTGCTGCCCAAGGATCCGTCACGCCCGAACGCGGCGCCGGCGGTCGCGATGGTCTCGCGCGCGGGCTGGCTGCGCGTGCTGCACCTCGCCGCCGACGGTGTTCGCTGGAGCACGGTCCACGAGGAGCCAATGGGCTTGGGCCGCATCTCGCTCGGCCCGGGCCGCGCCGGAGCACCGTACCTGCTGTACTCGTGCTTGGACGACGGGCGCATCCTGCGCCATGCTCCGCCGACAAGCGCTGGCGGCGAGTGGACGACCGAGCTGGTCCACGTCGGACCCCAGGGACCGCGGGGTGTGACCGCAGGACGGTTCGACCCCGATCCGGCGGTCGAGACCGTGGCGATCTTCGGCTACGGTCGCAAGGCCCAGCTGCTGCGCCGCGCACCCGGCGAGGACTGGACCGTCGAGACGCTCTTCGTCGATCTCGACAAGGGGCACTGGCTCGCACGAGCCGAGGTCGATGGCCGCAACACGACCGACGAGCTCGTGCTGTCGGGATACAGCGGGCGCATCACGCTCTTGGCGCGCACGCCGGGTACGGGCCTCGGGTCTGGCGTGGCGTCGCGCGCCTTCGCGAGCGAGGTGCTGGAGCCGGGCGACTGAGCCCTAGCTGCGCGCGGCTAGCGGTCGCGGGTCAGGCCGGCTCCGGCGAGGCCCTCGCGCTCGATCGCCTCGCGCGCGTCCTCGAGCCAGCGGCGACCGTCGGTGGTGTACCCGGCGGTCGGCTTGAGGCCGGGTGAGCGCGCGCACCACCAGCGGTTGAAGGCCGCCATCGCGGCCTCGCGCCCGAACTTGGCGAAGCACGAGCCGAGCGCCGTGGTGAAGCTGTGCTCCTCGCCGCGCTCGGTGAAGCTGACCTCCATGTGGTAGCCCTCGGCCGGGGAGCCGGCGCGTCCCTCGAGGACGTAGCTGCTGGTCCCCGGGCGCTCCTCGACCAGGCTGACCGACGCGGTGGGGAAGGCGCGCGCGAGGGGCGGACCGTAGTGGGCCCGGCCACCCTGGCGGTCGACGACGACGCTGAGTCCCCGGCCGCCGAACAGGCGCCACAGGCGGTCGAGGGCCGAGAAGGTCGTCTCGAGCATCGTGATGCCCTTGCTGTTGGTGCGCTGGTACGAGCGGTTGAGCTCGAGCGCCGGCACCAGGCGCAGGCCCGCGTCGAGCAGCTTGATGCCGCCTGCCTCCAGGGTGCGCCGCAGGCGCTCGGCGCCGAGCTCGAGGGCGTCGTGGCCGGTGTGCAGCTCGAGCTCGCCGTCGAGCTCGTCGTACCACGGCGCGATGCGGTGCTCGGGGCTTGGTCCGAGGGTCGCGAAGGGCGGCGCCAGGAGGGCCGCGCCCAGGCGCGGGGGCGCGCCGCCGGGCTGCAGCTGGGCGGCGAACTCGAGGGCCGTGCGCTCGAGCCGCGAGCGACCGCGCGGGTTGCGGCTGTGGACCTTCTTGGAGTCGGCGACGACCAGCTTGCTGCCCTCGATCTTCTTCGAGCGTGGCACCTCGCGCAGCACCAGGGGCGCCAGCGCATCCCAGGCATCCTGGCTCGGCGTCCGGGTCTCGATCGCCGACCACCCGAGCGCTAGCGGGCCGAGCAGCGGGCCGAGGCCGGCCTCGTCGATGCCCGCCTGGATCAGGAGCGGGCCGCCACCGCTGACCGGTTGCATCGGGCTACAGCGCGTCGTCGGCGCTGACCGGCGAGCCGGGCACGGGCTCGCGCACACCACGCAGCCGCACGAGCAGGACCAGCGCGGCGGTACCGCCGACGAGCGAGATCAGCTGGCTGGTGGAGAGGCCTCCGAACCAGACGCCGCGGATCTCGTCGCCGCGGAAGGCCTCGATCGCAAAGCGCGTGATCGCGTAGTGCACGAAGATGATCAAGCTGACCTGGCCCATGTACCGCCGGCGGCGCAGCATCCACAGGGACACGAAGCCGATCACCAGCGCGTTGACGGTCATCCACGGCTGGGTCGCCCACAGGTACTCGCCCGCGAGGTGGTCGGGGAACAGGCTCTGGGGGTTGGCCTGCAGCCACTCGAGGCTGGGCACCTGCAGCACGATCGGGAAGGGCAGGTCGCGGTAGGCCTCGGGCACCACGCTGCCGTAGTCGTCGCCGACGAGCAGGCAGCCCACACGACCGATCGCCTGGCCGAAGAAGCCCGCGACGAGCGCGGTGTCGAGGGCGTTGAACGGGTGCAGCCCGTGCTTGCGGGAGGAGCGTAGGCCCATCACGATCGCGCCGATGAAGCCGCCGTACATGACCAGGCCGCCCTGCCAGATGAAGAAGATCGAGAGGGGGTCGGCGATGTAGCTTGCGCCGACGGAGGCCTGGTCCCTGCTGGCGAGGTAGCGCAGGATCTCGACGATCACGTAGAACAGGCGCCCGCCGGCCAGCACGCCGACCAGGACGGCCATGGTGACGTTGGAGACGCGATCGGGATCCCCGAGGGGATCCTGGCCGAAGCGGCCCATCAGCTTGCCCCAGATGTGGGCGCCGACGAGGAAGGCGATGGCGACCATCACGCCGAAGGAGCGCAGTGGGAAGCTCCCGAGCTCGAACAGGACTGGATACATGGCCAAGAGGATAGGCCATGAGGAGCGCCGTACCCGAGCACGCTCCAGCTAGAATCTTTGCCCCGATTCCCTACGCCGCCGGCTTCCCGCCGGTGAGCCATCACCTGATCGGCGCCCGTGGGGGCGCCCAAGCGCCGGGGGTGGTCCCCCGTGAACGACATGAACCAGCCCCAGAACCAAGGCGGAGCCCCTCGCTCGAAGATCTTCATCGAGGGCCGCTACAGGAAGCTCGTCCGCGACCTGCCCCAGACGGTCTTCCACTGCCCGACCTGCAAGGGCCACCCGCGCCGCCGCCGCGGCTGCGAGCAGTGCGAGGGCTTCGGCAAGCTCACGCGGGACTCGGTCCAGGAGCTGGTCGCCTGGGTGATCGGCAAGGCCTTCGGCACCCGCAAGAACAAGTTCCACGGCTCGGGCCGCGAGGACATGGACGTGCGCATGTTGGGCACGGGTCGGCCCTTCGTGCTCGAGCTCTTGAACCCCAAGAACTTCGGCCTGGACCTAGCCGAGCTCGAGACCGAGGTCAACCGCCGCAACGACGGGCGCCTCGAGGTGCTGGGTCTGCACTACAGCGACAAGCCGCGCGTGGTGGTGCTGAAGGAGGCCAAGCACGCCAAGCGCTACGAGGCGCGCGTGTCCGTCGCGCCCGTCGACCCGGAAAGCAGCCCAGACGTCGAGTCCGCCGTCGCCGCCCTGTCGTCCAAGATCGATGAGCGCATCGACGTCGTGCAGCGCACCCCCAACCGCGTCGCTCACCGCCGCGCCGACCTCGACCGCGAGCGCTGGATCCAGATCGAGGAGGTCGAGGCGCTCGACGGCGAGCACCTGCGCCTGCGCATGCTGACCGAGCACGGCACCTACGTGAAGGAAGCCATCAGCGGCGAGGACGGTCGCACCGAGCCGAGCATGAGCGGCATCGCCGGAGCCGGCTTGCAGTGCGTCGAGCTCGACGTGCTCGGCATCCTCGGCGAGACCGGCGAGGACGAGGTCGAGCCCGCCGTCTTCGAGTCGCCCTTCGGTAGCGGCCTCGAGTAAGACCTGCACCGAGGCAAGCCTCGAACGCGAAGCAGCCCGCACCGCCCAGGATCGGACGGTGCGGGCTGCTTCGATGCTGCGACTCTCTCGCTAGACGACGACGCCGAGCACCTCGCTCTCGAAGACCATCTTCTGGTCGACGAAGCCCTGGGCTTGGTAGGTGAACATGCGGCTGCGGATGCGGACCAGCTTGCCGACGATGATCAGGCGGCAGTCGGGCACCACGGTGCCGCGGAAGCGCGTGTCGTTCATGCCGCCGAAGCCGACGAAGGCATCGGGCTTGGCCTCGGGGCGGTGCATGAAGTCATAGGTGCACATCTGGGCGGCAGCCTCGACCATCAGCACGCCGGGGAAGAGCGGGCGGCCGGGGATGTGGTCGGAGGCCCACCAGTCGTCGCCCTTGATGTCCTTGTAGCCGACGACCAGGTCACCGGCAGGGTCGAAGTGCAAGAGGCCGTCGACCATCTCGAAGCGGCCGCGCTGGCGCAGGACCTCGAGCAGCTCGGGCTTCGTGACCACGGTCTTGGACAGGTCGAAGGTCTCGAGGTCGATCAGTGGTTGGCTAGCCATGGCAGGGGGGTGCGTGGGGGGATGGGGGCCGTACTGCGCTTGGGGGCGGCTCGTTGGGCCAGTATTCTAAGGTCATGGACCGGGAGACCAAGGGGCAAGGGCGCCGAGAGGGACTCGTGCGACCCGTTCGACTCGTGATCGGGGACAAGCTGCTGGCCGAGCTGGTCGGGATCGCGGTCGAGGCGCGCCCCGAGGAGGCCTGTGGGATCCTGGTCGGACGCCTCGAGGATGGTGTGGCACGCGTGGACGAGACGCCGCGATCGGCCAACCGAGCGGCGGATCCGCGGGTCGCCTTCGAGCTGGACCCGGGGGCCTGGGTCGCGGCCGAGGACGCCGTGCGCGGGCGCGGTCTCACGGTCCTCGGCTTCTGGCACACGCACCCGCGGGGATCGGCCGAGCCCTCGGACATGGACCTGGCCCACGCGCTACCCGGCATGTGGAACCTGGTCGTGGATGCGCGCGGCGGGCACCACGCGTGGCTCCAGCCGCACTAAGCCCCGGGGCTCGGCACGGGCAGCGGCGCGACGGGCAGCGGCTCGAGCACGAGCCACTCGCGCTTCTGCACGATGCGCCGGTAGGCCAGGGCCTTGAAGTAGGTCGAGATGTTGATCGACCACCAGACCCCGGCCGCGCCCCAGCCGAAGAGGCCGGTGAACAGCAGCGCGAGCGGGATGCGCATCACGTTGCCGATCAGGGTGATCGGCGCGATCGGGCGCGTGTGGCCCGAGCCGAGCAGGACCTTCTCGTTGATCGTCTCGATGGCCACAAACAGCTGGGAGAAGGCCAGCACGCGCGTGTAGACCAGCACCTCGTCGCGCACCGCTGGGTCCTCGGTGAAGAAGCGCACGAGCAGCGGCGAGCCGAAGTAGAACAGCACCGAGAAGAGCAGTCCTGCGCTGTAGCCGATGCGGCGCACGTGCTTGAGCCAGATCAGGCACTGGTCGGGATCGCGGGCGCCGAGGCTGCGGCCGACCAGGCTCGACCCGGCCATGGCGATGCCCAGGTAGGTCGGGAAGGCCAGGCCCTCGAAGACCTGGAAGCCGATCGACAGGCCGGCCTTGACCTCCTCCGCGAGGTCGTCGAGCACCAGGCCGTAGAGGGCCCAGTACACGCCGGAGTAGACCGCGATCGACCAGGACACGGGCAGCGAGATCTTCGCCATGCGACCCATCAGCTCGAGGCTGGGCCGCCGGTGGAACCAGAGCTTCATCTGGTAGCCGTAGCGCAGGATCACCAGGCCGAGCGAGCCCGCGACCACGCGCGAGAGGCCGGTGGCGAGGGCCGCGCCGCCGAGGCCCTGGGCCTCGATGTCGAGGCCTTCGGCGATCGACGCGGCGATCTCGAGCCCCGGGAAGTGCAGCATGCCGGACTCCTCGATCGCTGGCATGAGGCCCTTGCCGTAGATCAGGATCGGGTTCAGGACGAAGTTGCAGCCGACCGCGACCAGCTGCATCAGCATCGGGATCAGCGTCTGGCCGCGTCCGATGAAGATGTGGTCGATGGCCAGGATCACCACCATCGCCGGCGCGATGCCGAAGAAGCCGTCGAGGTAGCTGGCGGCGTGGATCGCGACCTCGCCGCTGAGACCCTGCAGCTTCAGGATCCAGGGGATCAGCGGCGGGCCCGCGACCATCATCAGGATGCCAAGGAAGGCGGCCATCAGGATCGCGTGGCGCCCGACGCGGTCGCGCTCCTCGCCGTCGCCGGCGCCCTCGTTGCGTGCGACCAGGGCCAGGGTGCCGCCGGCGCACAGGTAGAACACGCTGAAGGCCATGATCGCCACGAACATCATCGCGCCGATCGCGCCCTGGGCCGCGGGGCCGAGGCCCTGGATCCAGAACTGGTCGTTGATGCGGTAGGTGTTGTTGAGCAGGAAGCTCAACGTGGCCGGCCACGCGAGGCTCAGCACCACGGCCGTCGCGCGGCGTGGAGTGGTGGGGGCGGGGATCACGGTCGGCCCTGGATCAGCTGCCCGGAACCAGCGTGATCACATGCGGGCCGTCGTCGCCGCCCTTGAGCTGGCGCACCAGGTCGCCCTTGCCGAAGAGCGGATGCTCGACCTCGACCCGGATGTAGCCGGGGCGCAGGTTGGGCACGTCGAGCTCGCCGGTGGCGGGCGTCTCGAGGTCGAAGGGCGTCGGGCTGCCGGCGCGCACCCGGGCACCCTGGACGGGGATCTCGTTGGCGTCGACGACGAGCAGGCGCAGGCGCGTCAGCGGCGGCAGCTCGGGCGAGGGCCAGGTCAGGCTCGGGGCCTGGAAGGTGATCGTGACCGGGTCGACGAGCGGGGCGGTGGGCGGGCCGAAGAGCAGCGTGTAGGGGCCGTCGACGACGCGGTCGAAGCGCCACATGCCGTCGACGTTGGTGTCGACCTCGCGCCCGCTGGCGCCGGTCAGGCCCAGGGCTCCCACCGCGCCGGGGAAGAGCCAGACCGAGAGGCCCTCGATCGGCTGCTCGGCGGCGTCGACCAGCTGGCCCTCGATGAAGCCCGAGGGCGTCAGCTGGAGCATGATGTAGGCCGCGTTGCTGGTGCGCTCGAGCAGCACGTGCACGGCGCGGCCGTTGAGACCCTCGGCCTCGGCGCGCACGGCGTAGCCCCCGAGGGGCAGGTCCTCGACCGTGAAGTCCTCCTCGCCCGCGGTGAACTCGACCCGGCGCTCGGTGGGCGCGCCGGACCCGGCCAGGGCGGCGCTGGGTTCGATCACCAGGGTCCAGACCTTGGGGAAGCTGATGCCGACGGCGGTCTGGACGTTGCCGCGGACGACGCCGCGGCCTTCGAAGCGACGCGGGTCTTCGTTCGGCCGCGAGGGGCTGCCCGTGGTCAGGCGCTCGGGCGCCGGAGCGATCGGCGCGGTGTGGCTGGTGTGGCCTGGGGCGGGGGTCGACAGCTCGGGCCCCGTGGAGATCGGCGTCGCCGGGGCCGAGGGCGTCGGCGAGAGCAGCATCCAGGCGACCACACCGCCGACCACGAGGAGGGCGATGACGAGCAGGAAGGCGGCGTTGCCGGAGCGGCTGCCGGAGCGGCTGATGGGGGCTTGGGAGGGCATCTGGCGGATCCTAAAGGTAGACTGCTGGGGAATATATCTCGGCTTGGGGCCGAGACCTCCGTACGGCTGGCCGATCCATGTTGACCACGGCGGATCGTACACCGCCGACACCGGCCCACGCCGCCCGGTCTGCACCCTCCATCCCCCCCCGGTTTCCCCTTCCTTCGCCGATGATGCTCACTTCGCGACGTTTTCTGCCCGCCGCGCTCCGCCTGGCCGCGATCCTCGGCCTGCCGGCCACCACCACCGCCGCCCCGTCGGGCGAGGCCGAGCGCGTGATCGTGATCGGCGTCGACGGCGGTGACGGCCGCCTGGTCGAGGAGCTGATGGACGCCGGCCAGCTGCCCAACATGTCCCGCCTGCGCGACATGGGCAGCTTCGCGCGTCTGGGCACCCAGGTCCCGAACGAGTCACCGACCGCTTGGGCGGCGCTCAACAGCGGCCGCAACCCCGGCGAGACCGGCGTCGCGGGCTTCATCCGCCGCAACCTGGTGGGGGGCATGCCCTCGCCCGGCTTCGGACACCTCGTCAGCGAGACCGGCGCCCTCGAGGACTTCGACAGCCGCCCGCTGACGGCCAAGGGCGACAAGACGACCTGGACCTATGGCGCCGGTGGCGCGGTCTTCGTCGCCTTCCTGATCCTGTTCAAGCTGCTCTTGCGCATGCGCTTCGTCACCGCCCTGGTCAGCTCGGCCGTGCTCGGTGCGGTCGGCGGCTATGCCGGCGGCGCGATGCGCGACAACTACCCGGACGCGTACCCGCGCTACACCAACCCCCAGGAGGCGCAGAACTTCTGGGACGTCGCGGGTGAGGCCGGCGTGCGCTCGATCGTGCTCGACTCGGCCCAGTCCTTCGACGCAAAGAGCCCCGAGGGCGTGCACGTGCTGCACGGCCTCGGCACGCCTGACGCGCGCGGCGGCCTCGGCGACTGGCTGATCTACACCGACAGCGACACCGAGTTCGACCGCATCCCCCTCGGCCGCAAGTCCTCGACCGCGGGCCGCATCTTCAAGGTCGACAGCCGCGGCGGCTCGGTCGCTACCAAGTTCTATGGCCCCAAGGACTTCGCCCGCAAGGAGCTCTTGCAGCGCGAGCTCGACGAGCTCAACGCCAGGAAGAATGACCCGAGCATCGGCTACAAGGAGTCCCAGGCCCTGCGCGCCGAGCTGGCGCCGCGGATCAACGAGCTGCAGACCGAGCTCGAGGAGAGCGAGGCGATCAACCACGGCGTGGCCCTCGATCTGACCGTCGAGCCCAAGGACGACGGCCGCTACGAGGTCGCCTTCGGGGACCAGCGCCAGACCCTGGCCGTCGGCGACTGGTCGGACTTCTATGAGCTGACCTTCAACCTCAACCCGATGCTGAAGGTGCACGGCGTGACGCGCTGCAAGCTGATCAGCGTCGAGCCCGAGTTCCGGCTCTTCATCAACACCCTCGACATCGCCCCCGAGGCGCCGCCCTTCTGGCAAGAGATCAGCGCGCCGGCGGACTACTCGGCCGAGCTGGCCTCGTCGGGCACCTTCGAGACCTACGGCTGGGCCTGCATGACGATGCCCTTCAAGGATGGCCAGATCGAGCCCGAGCTCCTGCTCGAGGACATCGAGTTCACCCTGAAGTGGCGCGAGCGCGTGACCTTCGACCAGCTGGCCCGGGACGACTGGGAGCTGTTCATGTCGGTCTTCAGCACGCCCGATCGCGTGCAGCACATGTTCTACCAGTACTACGACGAGGGCCATCCCCAGTACGACCCTGCAGTGGCCGAGCGCAAGACGACCTTCTTCGGCAAGGAGATCATGCTGAAGGAGGCGATCCCCGCCATCTTCCGCGAGGTCGACCGCGTGGTCGGTCGAGTGCTCGACGAGGTCCTGACCGACGGCGACGTGCTGCTCATGTGCGCCGACCACGGCCTGCAGAGCTTCCGCTACCAGGTGCACATCAACAACCTCCTGCACGAGCTCGGCTTCCTGGCCCTGAAGGAAGGCGCGACCGTCAAGGATGGCGACAAGCTGACCAGCTACATCGACTGGAAGAACACCCGCGCCTACGCCATGGGCCTCGGGTACATCTACCTGAACCTGCAAGGTCGCGAGAAGTACGGCATCGTCAAGCCTGACGAGGTCGACGCGACGATGCGCGAGCTCACCGACGCGCTGCTCGGCTGGCGCCACCCGGAGACGGGCGAGCAGGTCGTCGAGTCGGTCTACAACCTGTCCGAGATCCACACGGGCGACTTCATCGACCGCGAGTCCGATCTCGTCACCGGCTTCCGCCCCTTCTACCGCGTCTCATGGAGCACGAACTCCGGCAAGATGCCGCTCGAAGAGGTCGGCGGCGAGGTCGTGCCCGGTCCGATCCTCGTGGACAACACCTCGCCGTGGTCCGGCGGCCACCCCTCGGTCGCCGAGCACCAGGTGCGCGGCCTCTTCTTCTCGAGCCAGCCGGCCGAGCTCCCCGAGGGTGGTCCCAACCTGCTGCACATCGCGCCGACGGTGCTCGACCTCTTGGGAGTCGACGTGCCCACCGAGATGGACCTTCCGCCCCTGAAGATCGGGGGCTGAGGCCGGCGCGATGGGGGCGCAGGACGAGCCGCGACCGCCGGGGTTCTTCGCCGCCTTCGAGCCAAACTCGCCCCGGGTCGAGCTCGGCAGCACGCGCGTGCGCGCGGCCAGGTCCAAGGACGTCCTGGCCGTCGCGCGCGTCGCCGCCGGCCGCTTTGCCGGCCTCGACGAGGGCGCGGCCCAGCTCGAGGGACGGGCCGCCGCCCAGGTGGACCGCTTCGAGCGCACCCTCACGCCCAGCGACGGGTCCCTGCCGGGTGTGCCGCGCTTGTTCGTGGCGGAGGCCGGGCTGGACGGAGGCGCGCCCAAGGTCGTGGGCTACGGCACGCTGTTCGTCTTCACCGCTGAGCTGCGCGAGCGCGCGGGCCGCGACCTGGGCCTGGACCCAGCAGCCCAAGGCGACGGTCAGCTGGCGCCTGTGGGCTGGTACCTCGGCGGGCTGGTGGTCGCCCGCGCCGCCCGCCGCGGTGGGCTCGGCAGGGCCCTGACCGCCGCCCGCCTCGCGGCCCTCGACGCCGCCGGCGTGACCGAGGTGCGCTTCACCGCCAACGCCAGGAACAGCGCCACCCTCGCCCTGCACGAGCCCTTCGGATTCCAGGTCGAGGCGCGCAACCCGCGCATGTCGGGCCTCGCCTTCAGCGGCGGCGAGGGCCTGCTGCTGCTGCGCCGCAAGCCCTAGGCCGCTCTCAGCCCTTCAGCTTGCCGGCCAGGCTCGTCAGGCTGCCCATCAGGCCGCGGGCCAGGCCCGAGCGCGCGCTGGTCAGCGGCGTCGCGCGCCAGCGGCCGAGCTTCTCGAGCATGTAGTCGACCCACATGTCGTCGACGCCCTCGACCAGCGGGTAGGCGCCGCGGCCGTCGGTGATGCGGTCGAACAGGCGCGCGAAGCCGACGCGCTTGAGGGCGTCCATGCGCGCGATCACGCTGGAGCCCTCGGCCTCGCCGAACAGCTTGACCTCGTGGGGCGCGAGGTGCGTCTCGACCTTGCCGATGCGGAAGCCGAGCCAGCGCGGGACGGCGTCGGCGGTGAGACCCTCGTCGAGGATCGGCTCGAGCACGTGGGCGCCGGGGTGGCCTGGGCGGTCGGCGATGGCGCCGCGCTCGCACTCGAGCAGGAAGCCGCCGAGGGAGTAGTCGCGCGGCTCGCTGACCTCGCAGGTGCGGCCGCCGGCGAAGGTCAGGCGGCGCTCGTAGGTGGTCTCGCCGGACTTGGGCTCGCCGGGGGGCACGACGCCGGTGCGCCAGCGCTTGGCGGCGACGAGGCACCACTCGTCGAGCAGCGTCTTGGCCAGGGCCAGGCCGTGGTAGGCGTAGGCCGAGCGCGAGAGGACCAGGCGCTTGGGCGCGCCGAGGTCGAGGGTCTCGCGGGCGCGCTCGATCGTGTCGACCCAGGGCAGGCTCCACATGTCCTCGGCGACCCAGACCTGGTGGAAGGCGGCGAAGCGGCGGTAGCTGCTGAGGTGCTTGAAGAGCAGCACCGGCGTGTCGATCAAGAGGTCGACCGCGGCGCCGGTCTGGCGCACGGCGGCCTCGAGCTGGCCGAGCACGCTGGGTACGGCGCCCTTGGAGACGCAGGCGTAGACCAGGTCGACGCTGGCGAGGGCGCCGGCGAGGCCGCCGTCCTCGTCGAAGCTGGCGACGCGGTGCTCGGCGCCGGCGGCCTCGATGGTCTTCGGCTTGCGCGAGCGGATGCCCGCTAGCTGCCAGGTGTCCGGACGCGACAGCACGGCCGGTAGGGCCGCCTCGCGCACGCGCTTGCCCGAGCCGATCACGAGCACGCGCTTCATGCGCTGGCTCCGGCGCGGTCGGCCTCGAGCCGCTTCGCGAGGCGCGCGCCGAGGCGGACGGCGAGGGCGACGATCGTGTAGGTCGGGTTGGCGCAGCCCGAGGTCGGGAAGACCGAAGCGCCCGAGACGAAGAGGTTCTCCGTGCCGTGCACGCGGTGGTCACTGTCGACGACGGACGTGGCGGGGTCGTTGCCCATGCGGGTGGTGCCGATGTGGTGTGAGGCGTCCTGGTCGATGGGCCAGGGGTCGAGGCGCGGGGCGCCGTGCAGCTGGGTCTCGAGGCGCCCGAAGCCGACGCGCTCGAGCTCCCCGATGAGGGCCGCGTGCAGGCGCTCGAGGGAGTCGCGGTCGCGGTCGCTGGTGTCATGCACCACGCGCGGCAAGCGGTAGCCGTGCTCGTCGGTCTCGTCGGACAGCTCGACGCGGTTCGCGCGGCGTGGCTCCATCTCCATGAAGTTGCGCAGGCGCACGCGCTTCACCAGCGGACCGCCGCGGTCGAGGATGCGGCTCTTGATGTAGAAGAGCACGCTGGGCAGGTGGCGTAGGAGGCGCAGGACCAGGCCGAAGTACGACAGCTGCTCCTCATCGAGCTCCGAGTCGTCGCCGGTCTCGGAGTAGTCGCGCAGCTCGATCAGCTCGTCCTTCTTGGTCTTGCGCCAGAAGGTCAGGAGGAAGCGCGAGCGCTTGACCAGGTGCACCAGCGCCTCGACGCCGCGGTTGTCGCTCCAGGGGAAGAGCGGCTCGAAGCGCACGTAGCTGTTCACGAGCCTGTGCTCGACCTGCACGGCGTCGGGCAGGCGCAGGCCGCCGTAGCCGGCGAAGCCCTGCCAGATGCAGCCGAAGAAGTAGGGCAGGCTGCGGGTGGGCGCGGCCAGGTGCAGCACCCCGTGGTAGTTCTTCGGGTGGTTCATCATGTACCGCCCGAGGGCCCCGCGCTCGGGGTCGAGCCCGGCCGCGTCGCCCTTGCTGTTCAGCAGCAGCCGCGCGTTCTCGATGCCGCCGGTGGCGACGAGGAAGTTCCGGCCCGTGACGGTCAAGCGCTGGCCGCTCGAGGTCATCACGACGGCGCGGGTGGCGCGCAGCTCGGTGCCACCGGGGGGCATCTCGAACTCGAGCTCCTTCACCGACGCGTCGAACAGCAGGGTCACGTTGGGCGCCTCGTAGATGTGGGCGAGCTCCTTGCCGAAGTCCTGGGCCTCCTCGGCGGCCAGGAAGAGCTTCTCCTCGACGGCCTGCCAGTCCGGCTGCAGGGGGCCCTTGGCGCGCACGTCGGCCAGGCCGCTGGTGGCGGGGTCGAAGGCGGCGGGGGCGGCGAAGCGGTAGCGCTCGGCCGCGGCGGCGTAGCCGGACTCGAGCTCGTCCGCGGGGATCGGCCAGCCGGAGACCTCGAGCCACGGCCGGTCGGCGAGCTCGATCGGATCCATGGGCGAGGACAGGCCCGACCAGGTGGTCGAGGCGCCGCCCAGCACGCGCTCGCGGCTGTGGGGCTTGATGCGGATGCCGTCCCAAGGCGCCTTGCGCAGGCGGTCGGCGAAGGCCCAGGGTCGCCGGCGGCCGCTCTCGAGCACGCAGATGCGCGCCCCGGAGCCAGCCAGCAGCAGCTCGTTGACCACGACGGCACCCGCCGGCCCGGTGCCGATCACGACCAGGTCGAAGTCGGCTAGGTCGAGGGCCTCGGCGGCGCCCGGCTCGGAGAGGTCCCGGATCATGGCCGCCACTCTACCGAAGAGCCCGTCCCCATGCCCCACACCCCGCCCCCGGAATCAGCACCCCGAGCCCGAGAACCCGGTCCCTGGACGACGGGGAACGCGCCAACGGTACCGCATCCAAACGGCGGGCCCGGCCGCCCGGCGCGTCGGCCGCTGCGGCTGGGAACGCGCCAACGGTACCGCATCCAAACGGCGGGCCCGGCCGCCCGGCGCGTCGGCCGCTGCGGCTGGGAACGCGCCAACGGTACCGCATCCAAACGGCGGGCCCGGCCGCCCGGCGCGTC
>JARGPD010000252.1 GCA_029212845.1 Planctomycetota bacterium | reverse complement strand
ATGATCGGCTACACCATCGTCGCCGGCGGCAGCCCGAGCACCGAGGTGATCTCGAGCTCGGTGGTCGTCCCGGCCGGTGGCTTCGCGCTCTTCGCCCGCAAGTCGGACCCGCTCGTGAATGGTGGCCTCCCGACCCCCGCCTACGACTACGTCGACGGCTGGAACCTCGGCAACGGCAGCCAGACGGTCCAGATCCTCGACGCCGGCAGTGGCCTCGTCTGCGAGGTCCCGTACGACAACGGCGCGACCTTCCCCGACCCCAACGGCTTGTCGATGACCTTGAACCCCACCAAGTTCAACGTCACGGACGCGGCCATCGGCGCCAACTGGTGCACCGCGACCTCGGCCTACGGCCTTGGCGACCTGGGCACCCCCGGCGCGGCCAACGACACCTGCCCGTGAGGTAGCTCGGTCGCCCTCGCGGTGACCAGCTGATCGAAGCAAGAGGGGCGTCCCGCGATCGCGGGGCGCCCCTCTTGCGTGGCTTCTTGCGAGCGGGCCGGTGGGCCAGGCCATCCACTCGCTGTGCCGAGCCGCGGCCCTCCAGCAGCCTCCCGCCAGGGGCTTCCTCCCTGCCACCTACGCAATTCCGGCCCGAGGCCGTACAGTCGACGTGCGGTGTAGCTCGCCTCCGGCCCCGCCCTTCGCGTCCTGCTCGAGACCTCTGACCATCGGACATGGCGGCCTCGCTTCCTCGTCACCTCGCAACCCGGACCTCCCATGCTCCTCGCCCTCGCGCTCTTCAGCCTGCCCCTCGGCCAGACCTTCACCGTCGACGACGACGGACCGGCGGACTTCGCCGAGATCCAGGCCGCGATCGACTTCGCCGCACCAGGTGATGTGATCGTCGTCTCGCCCGGCTACTACCTGGGCTTCACGCTCGCCAAGGACGTGAGCATCGTCGGGACCTACCTCGACGGGTACAGCGACCTGCCCACGGTCAACCCCGTGGTCGGCAAGTTCGCCGGCGGGCACATGGGTTCGCAGCTGGACGGGGTCACCGACGTGAGCCTCACGGGGCTCCACTTCTTGAGCACGCTGACGATGAAGGGGGGCACTTCCGGTGTGCGCGTCGACGCCTGCGGGGGCACCGGAGTCGAGCTCGTGGACTCCGACGACATCCTCATCTCGCGCAGCATCTTCAACAAGCAGGAGATCACCTGGGTCTCTGGCCTGCAGTTGGTGAATTCGTCTGCCCAGGTGGTGGAGTGCACGCTGCGTGGGATTCACGGTGACTGCTGGTTCGACCAGGATGGCGGCTCGGCGATCACGAGCTTCGGCAACAGCAGCGTGTCGGTCATCGAGTCGATCCTGCTCGGTGGCAGCTACTGGGACGACTGCCCGTTCGGATATGGCTCTGCCAAGGATGGCCCCCAGGTGACGGCCATGGGCGGCCACCTGCAGCTCGCGGTTCGGGGCACGAACAAGAGCAAGCTCAAGAGCGTCACGAAGGCCGCTGGCGCCACGATCAGTCTGACGCACAGCGGGATCGATACGAGCAGCTGGGGCTACCACACACCTTGGCTCCCGAAGCCCGCGGCTCAGGTTCCTGCGGAGCCCTTCCTGCTGCTCGGTCCGTCCTTGCCGACCGACGGGCCCCGGCGAGCGGCGCTGTACGGCCCGCTCGGTGCATCAAGCTTGCTGCTGGCGGGGCAGCCGACCGCCGCATTCAGCATGCTGGGCATCCTCGGCGAGCCGCTCCAGCTCGATCCCGCGAGCGTCTTCGCGATCTTCCCCTTCGTCCTGCTGGGGGGCGAGCTGCCGGTGACCCTGCTGTCCCAGGTTCCGAGCGGTCCCGGCGTGGTCGGAGTCACCTTCGAGCTGCAGGCCTTGGTGGCCGAGCCCGCAGGGATCTTCGCGACCAACTCGGTCCCGCTCGTGCTCGGGCTGTAGCCCTCGCGGCGCGCCAAGTGCGTGGATCCCGCCGTGGCGAGGTCGACTTGGCAGGGCGGCGCCGGGGCTGGAATCTGGAGGAGAGGCGCCCGCGCCACTAGGATCGGTGCCATGAACCGCGTCCTCCTGACAGGCTTCGGCCCCTTCCCCGGCGTGACCGAGAATCCCTCGGGAGCGCTCGCCGAGCTCCTGGCAGCCGAGCCTCCTCCGGGGTTGGCGGTGGTGTCCACGGTGCTCCCCGTGACCTTCGCCGACTCGCCGGGGGCCCTCGGCGCCTTCGTCGAGGCCCAGGAGGAGCCACGGCCCGCACTGCTGCTCTCGATGGGGGTGCATCCCGGCGAGGGCTTCCGGCTGGAGCGCCATGCTCGAGCCCGGCCGACCTCGGAGAAGCCGGACGAGGCGGGGGGCTCGGGACTCACCGGTGAGCTCGTCGGTGCCGATCGGGTGCGCAGCACGGACCTGGATCTCGAGCGCTTGGCCGAGGGGCTGGCGGAGGTCGCGGCCGGCTCGGGTGGCGTGCGCGTCTCCGAGGACGCAGGCGGCTACGTCTGTGACTGGACCTACCAGCACCTGCTGCAGCACGGCGAGCGACTCGGCGTGCCGGCGTTGTTCCTGCACGTGCCGCCCCTCGATCGTGTCCCGCTCGACGAGCAGCGACGCGTCGTCGAGCGGCTGCTGACGCTGCTGGTCCAAACGCCCTGAGTTGGGTCCCAGGGCGGCAGGATTCGAAACCCTGTCGCGCACCGCGGGGGCCATCCGGGCTAGGCTCTCGCTCCTCCGGCCTCTCGCCTCGACCCCCTCCAAGGAGCACGACATGAACATCCAGTGGTACTACCACCGCAAGGGCTGAACCAGCTGCAAGCGCTCCGATGAGTTCATCGGAAACCACGGCATCGGCGTCAAGGAGACGATCGATGCCAAGAAGACCCGCTTCGGCCCGGACGAGCTCGGGGAGGTGCTCGGCAGCGCGACGAAGGTGCTGGCCGCGCGCGGCAAGAAGGTGCTCGAGTTCGTCCTAGAAGACGCCGACCCCGCCGCGCTGCAGAAGGCCGTGATCGGTCCGAGCGGCAACCTGCGGGCACCGGTCGCCCGGGTCGGCAAGACCTTCCTCGTCGGCTTCAACGAAGACATGTGGAGCAGCGTGCTCGGCTGAGGCCAGCCGTTCGATCGAGCAACGAAGAAGCGGGCCCCCCCCGCCCGAGCTCGGGGGGGGCCCCTTCTGAAATAGGTCGAAAACCCCGGGGGTAGGTTTTTCGAAGACACGAAATAACAACACCCC
>JARGPD010000081.1 GCA_029212845.1 Planctomycetota bacterium | reverse complement strand
GACGCGTTGGGCGGCCGGACCCGCCGTTTTGATGCGGTACCGTTGGCGCGTTCCCACCAGCTGCGGGGGCCTACTTCGACAGGTCGACCAGCTCGAAGAGGCCGGTGCCTTCGACCACATGCAGGGTCGAGGGGTGCTGGGCGGTGACGGCGGCATGCAGGGCGGCCAGCTCGGGCGTCAACAGGGCGGCCATCAAGCTATCCCGGGCGTCCGCTGGCAGGCTGGCCAGCAGCTGCTCGATGGCGCGCGCGCGCTGCTCTCCCCCTGTCGCCAGAAGTCCCGCCGCATCGAGCAGCTCCGACGCGGGCCCGCTGTCCAGCTTCTCCGCGCTCGCCAGGTCGAACAGGAACCACGCCGGACGGCCTGGCTTCAGGCGATCGAGCACCCTGGCCTCGATCGCCTCGAACCGCGCGCGGTCGTCCACGCTGTGGATCAGCTGGGCGGTCGAGTAGAAGGGCAGGCTCATGCCGCGCCCGAAGTGGGTCAGGATGACCCCCCGCGGGTCGGCCAGCTCGGGGGCCAGCCACTCCGACTCGACGAGCCCGACCAGCTGCACCGAGCGACGTGCCTGCCAGACCTCGACCGTCCGCCAGGCGGCCGAGCCCAGGAGCAGCACGACCAGCAGACCCCCGAGCGCGCCTCCACGGCCAGCGCCCAGCCGAGCGCGCAGCCGATCCAGCACGCCAAGCAGCAGGCCGCTCGAGAGCACCGCCACCCCCGGCAGGGCCAGCATGAAGAAGAAGTCGTGGTTGACCGAGCGCTGGGGAAAGAGCACCACGTACAGGATCCCCGGCACCAGCAGCGCGGGCCAGAGCCAGTCCTCGGCCGAGAGCCTGCGCCGAAGCCCAAGCCCGAGCGCCCGCACGCCGCCGAGCACGAACAGCACGCAGAAGCCGGCCCCCAAGAAGCGCCACAGGAAGCGGCCCTGCAGCACCAGGAAGTGCTCGAGGCTCGTCGTCAGGGTCGTCACCGTGGCGATCGTCGCAGCCGTGTCCTCGCCGCGACCGGCTTCGCCCATCACCAACCCCAGGTGCACCCAGTGCGCGAGCGCCGCCAGCAGGAAGGCCCCCGGCAGCACGAGCAGCGACAAGAGCCCGCGCCAGCCACGCGTGCGCGTCGCCACCAGCAGCCCGTGGAAGCCCAGCCCAAGCAGCAGGAATCCGCCCGGCCAGTCCATCAGCCCTGCCAACAGCTGCCAGAGCGCCGCGATCCAGAGGTGGGACCGCTCCCCTGTGCGCAGCCACAGGACGTAGCGCCGCACCTCCTCGCAGGCGATCCAGATCAGCGTGCCTTCCGTGAAGGTCTGCACCCCGTACCAGGCCGACCAGGGCACCACCGCGAGCACCGCCGCCATCAGGAGTCCGGCGCGCGCCCCCCACACCAGGCGACCGAGCCGGAACGCACCCAGGACCGACAGCATCGAGAAGCACAGGGGCACCAACCGCAGGGCCCACTCGTGCACGCCGAACAGGTCCAGCGCCAGGGCCTCTAGGTAGATGAACAGGGGCGGGTGGTGCGAGTAGACCTGGGACACCGCGGTGCCGTCCTCGAACACGACGCGCCACGAGGTCAGGAGGTAGTGCAGCTCGCCGAAGCCGTCGTGGTGGAAGCGCGCCGCCTGGCCACCGGTCGCGAAGGCGCCGAAGTGGTTGTGGAAGTCCTGAGCCAGACCGCTCCACGGGTCACCGATCGAGAGCAGCCGTAGGGCTAGCGCGACCGCCAGCACCAGGAAGAGGAGCAGGCGCACGCGCCCGTCCCTGGGCTGGGCCGTGGCGGGCACCAGCCCGCTCGGTCGCGGCTGCAGGTCGGGCTCAGGGTGCGCCAAGGTCCTACTCGATCGCGCGCGTGCCGAGGGTCAGGCGCACCTCTTCGACGGAGCCGCGGCGCTCGTAGCGCACGAGCACGACGTCACCGGGCTTGTGCCTCTGCAGGGTGTAGACGAAGTCGTGGATCGTGTCGATCGCGACGCCGCCGACCTCCACCAGCACGTCGCCGCGCAAGAGTCCCGCGCGCGCCGCCGGGCTGTCCTCCTGCACGCCGGACAGCAGGAGGCCGCCGCCCCCGCCGGCGTAGTCCGGGATCGAGCCGAACCACGCGCTCCAGCTGCGATCCTTCTGGGCGCGGTCGTCCTGTTCGCCGAGCTCGGGCTCGATGAAGGCCAGCTCGGTCGCCGCGCTGGCCCGCTTGGTGAGGTAGCGCGCGTACTCGGTCACCCGCCGCGCGCCCTCGCTCTCGAAGCCCTCGAAGTCGTCGCTCGGCCGGTGGTAGTCGCCGTGCACGCCGGTGAACAGGTGCAGGGCCGGCGTGCCGACCTCGAGGAAGCTCTGGTGGTCGCTGCCGCCGATGCCATGGCCCGAGAGGGTCACGATCGGATCCAGTTCGGCGCGCGAGGCGGCCTCGGGCAGCCAGTCCACGAAGGCGTCCGAGGTCCCGGCCCCCATCACCTGCAGCCCGTTCGAGCGCTCGCGCCCGACCATGTCCATGTTCAGGTTGACCGTGACCCCGGAAGCGGTCGGGTTCGCGACCCAGTGCTTGCTACCCAGCAGGCCCAGCTCTTCGCCCGACCACAGGGCGAAGTAGAGGTCGCAGGCGGGCGGCTTGCCGAGCGCGGCCTCGGCGGCGAACAGGCGCGCCAGCTCGAGCACCGCCGCCGTGCCGCTCGCGTTGTCGTCGGCGCCATTGTGCACCTCGCCGATCGACGAGGAGGAGAGCGACCCCGTGCCGCCCAGGCCCAGGTGGTCGTAGTGCGCGCCGATCACGACGACTCGGCTCGAGTCCGCGCCCTCCAGCCGGGCCAGCACGTTCTCGGCCGAGCCCATGCCGCGCTGAACGTCGGCCGACAAGCGCACGAACACGTTGCGCTCATGCGCTCCGACGCGCAGGTCGCCGGCGCGCAGGCGCTCCACGTAGCTCGCGTACTCGCCATCGAGCAGCCCCTCGGCCAGCTCGAGGCCAGCCATCACCGCCGGGATGCCGGCGCGCGCCTCCTGGCCCGCGTCGAAGCGCAGGAGCGCCTCGCCAGCGCGCCCGGGATCCTGGGCCAGCACGACGCCAGCCGCCCCGCGGTGCTTGGCATTCATGACCTTGGTGAAGATCGAGCCCGCGGTGCCCCAGCTGGTGCGCGGGCCATGGGAGTAGCCGCCTGCCGCGGGCTGCTCCTCGACCGGTGCGGCCTCGGGGAATGGCGGCAGGCCGCGGGCGATCATCACGATCCGGCCGGTCACGTCGAGGTCCGCGAAGTCGTCGCGACCGAGCTCCTCGTCGACGATCCCGAAGCCGACCCAGACCAGCTCGCCGACGGCCTCGCCGCCTCCGGAGCAGAACAGCGGGACGAGGTCGGTCGCCTGCTTCGCGCGACCCAGCTGCGGATCGTCCACGCCCTCGGCATGGGTGCTCCACTCGAGCCGCGAGGCGCCGCCGTCGACCGCGGGCAGGGGCACCTCGAAGGCCTGCAGGTAGCCCTGCTCGCCGGCCGGCTCGAGCCCGAGGGCAAGGAAGCGTGCCACCAGGAAGTCGCGCGCGGCGTCCTCTCCCGGCGTCCCGGCGCGGCGGCCGTAGCGCGCATCGTCGGCGAGCCAGGCCACATCGGCCGCCAGCCGCGGAGCCTCGGCCCGAAGGACCACGGCCCGGGATGACGCGGAGGAGGCTCCCATCTGGGCGCCGGTGCCACCCGGGGGAGCGCCCGCGGGGGCCGAGCATGCGGCTATGGTCAACAGGATCGGAGCGAGGTGGGACGGGCGCATGGCAGGGATCGTCGGGTGGTGCGGCGGGTCGGGCCGGGGCGTCCGCGGGCGGTCACGTGGTGGTAACCGGGCAGCGCACGCGCGGATGGGCCCCCAGGCTCGGCTATGATGCCGAAGATGAGCGCTGCGAGCCCACCCCCTTCCCGTGCATCTCGCGGCCCCGCGCGGGTGCGCTTGTCCGGATGGCTCCTGGCCGTGGTCCTGCTCGTGGTGCCGCTGATCGCGATCGGCCCGGCGCTGCTTCCCGGCGCACGGCTCCTGCCCCAGGCCCCGGTGGCCTCGGCGCCGCTCGCCACCGAGTCCCCGGCCGCCGCCGCGGCCGCCCTCGCGGGCTCCAACTACTCGACCGCGGACCGGCTCTTCCCGGTGCTCACGGACCAGCTCGAGGCGCGCCGGCAGGTGCTCTCCGGCGAGCTGCCCACCTGGGACCCAGGCCTCGGCGCCGGCGTGCCGCTGTTCGGCGCCACCATCGCCGCCCTGGCCTACCCGCCCAACTGGCTGGCCCTGGTCTTGCCGCCGGACCTCGCCGCCGCGCCCCTGGCGATCCTGAGCCTGTTCCTGGCCGGCCTCGGCATGGCGCTCTTCCTGCGCCGACGCGGACTCGCCGAGGGTGCCGTCCTGGTCGGCGCCCTGGCCCTGCAGTCGAGCACCTGGGTCCTCGCCAACCTGCACTACTTCATGAAGGTCGACGCGGCGCTGTGGCTGCCGTGGATGCTGCTGGGCATCGAGGGCCTCGCGAGCGAGGACCGGGCCGAGCGCCGCCGCGGCGGGCGCACCCTGGCCCTCGCGGTCGGCCTGTCGCTCCTGGCCGGCTTCCCGCCGATCGCCCTGTTCGCCATCGCGACCGCCGGCCTGTACGCGCTGGTGCGCTGCTTCGCACCGGGCCTCTTGGGAAGCGAGTCCATCGGCGCCGAAGACGGACGCAAGACCGCGACCGTCACCCCGAGCCCCGGCCTGCCGGCCCTCGCCCGCGCCGCCGCCTTCGTCCTGGTCGGCCTGTGCATCGGCGCTTGGCAGGTGCTGCCCACGCTCGAGGCCAGCGGGCAGTCGCGGCGCATCCCACGCACGGCCGAGACAATGGTCGCCGAAGCCCTGCCGACCTCGACCACCGCCGGGCTTTTGATCCCGGACCTGTTCGGCGCTCCCGACGTGGCGATGTTCGACAGCATCAACCCCCTCGCCGCCTGGCTCACGTCCGAGGCCGACGGCGAGAAGCTGCTGGCGCACAACGAGCTCGAGTGGAACACGCACCTAGGCAGCCTGGCCTTGCTGCTGGCCCTGGTCGCGCTGCTCTGCCGCCCGCGCCAGGCGCTCTTGCCCGCCGCGATCCTCGTCCTGTGGCTCGGCTTCGCCCAGGCCTGGCCCGGGCTGCGCCTGCTCTACCACGTGCCAGGTCTGAACCTCGGTGCGCCCAGCCGCGCGCTCGCCTGCGCCTGGCCGATGATGGCCTGGCTCGCCGCGCTTGGTGCCGATGCCCTACTGGCGCCTGATGGACGCCGCGGCCTGGGCGCTGCCTGGCTGGCGCTCGTCGGAGGAGGCCTGCTCGCCGGATTCACCTTCCTGCTCTACGGAATCGAGGACGCCGGTGAGGACAGCGCGATGCTGTTCCAGACCCTCATCGGTCGCCACGGCATGCCTGCCGAGGACCTTCAGGCCTGGATCCGGGACGAGCACATGGTGTCCGAGTTCCTGCGTCTCTACGCGGCCTACGGCGGCGTGCTCGCGAGTGCCCTGACCCTGGCGGCGGTCGGAGCCCTCGGCCTGGTCGTCGTGCTGCTCCGTGGACACCTCGGAGGCCGACACGTGATCCCGATGGTCGCCGCCCTCGGACTCTCGGTCGCCCTCGTGCCGCGCGCGATCACCAGCGCGATCGAGCTGCCCGGCATCGAAGCCCTGGTGCTCGCGGCCTCCGCGACCGTCGTCCTGGGCCTGGCCCTCGCGCGCCTCGACCGCATTCGCCGGGTCGCCCAGCAGAGCGTGCCGACCCGCCGCCGGGGCGAGCTGATCGAGGCCCGCGAGCGACTCGGTGCCCTCGGCAGCGCCCTGTCGCTGCTGCTGGTCATCGGCCTGGCCGTCGAGACCCTCGACGTCGCGCCGCGCCACCTTCGGCCCCAGCGGCTCACCGTCGACGCGCCGGCTGGCGCGGCAGGTCCGTCCCTGGCCCCGTCCCTGGCCCCGAGCTCCGCGGCGCTCGGGGCGGTGCAGCGCAGCGCTCGGCGGGACGAGCTCGACGGCCGCACCCTGCGGCTCGACCTGTCCCCGAGCGGCGTCGGCGAGACGATCCAGCTCGCGCGGCCGAACCTGCTCGAGCTCTTTGGCGTCAAGGACCTGACGCCCTACATGGTCTTCACCCCGCGCACCCTGGTCGAGCTCATCGAAGCGCTCGACCCGAGCTCCACCTACCGCTCGGGCATCGCCGCCCTGACCGATCCGGCCCTGCTGGCCTCGCCGGTGCTCGACATGCTGCGCGTCAACACGATCCTCAGCACCGAAGCCCTGCCGGCACACCCGCGGCTCGAGCCCGAGCTCGCCCTGCCCGGCTTCCACGTCACCCACCGCGCGGGCGCCCTGCCAACCGCCTGGCTGGCCGAGGCCGCCCTCCTGGCCCACGACGACGGCGAGGCCCTCGGACTCCTGACCGACCCGAGCTTCGACCCGCGCGCCGTCCTGGTCCTGGCGCCGAACAGCCAGGTGCCCACGTCCGCCCGCTCGGTCACCCGCGGGCAGCTCGCGGCCCGCGCGACGGTCGGCTCCAGCGGCGAAGCGAGCCCCACCGAGCTGCCCCAGCAGACCCGCGATCAGGTCAGCTGGTGGCGCCCCGCGGCCTTCCGCTTCGACGCCTCGGTCACCACCGAAGCCGGGGCCTGGCTGGTGATCGGCGAGCAGTTCTACCCCGACTGGAAGTGCAACCTCGATGGAGTCGACGCCCAGCTGCTGCGCGCGAACCACGCCCTGCGCGCGCTCTGGATCCCGCCGGGCGAGCACCTGGTCCGCACCTGGTACGAGCCCTGGAGCCTGCGCTACGGCGCGAGCCTGATGGCCCTCGGCCTGGCCCTGCTCCTGGGCAGCGGCCTGGCTGGCCGATTCGGCCCGCGACAGCCGCCCTCCCGGCGATCCGATGCGTCCGCCGGCGACAGCTCTCCTGCCCCTCTCCCCCACGACCCCGAGCGAGCACGAGCCTGATGCGACTCCAAGTCCTCTCGAGCGGCAGCCGCGGCAACGCGACCCTGGTGCGTGCCGGTGAGACCAACCTCTTGGTCGACGTGGGCCTCAGCCTGCGCGAGCTCGAGACCCGCTTCGAAGCGGCGTCCTTCGAGGGTCGCAACGTCGACCACATCGCCCTCAGCCACGGGCACCTGGACCATGCGCGCAGCTCGGGGGCCCTCTCCAAGCGCACCGGCGCCAGCCTGCACCTGTGCGAGCGGCTGATGCGCAACCGCTCGGTCGAGCGCGCGGCCCGCATGGAGACCCTGCGCATCGGCTCGACCTCTAGCCTGGTCTCGAGCCGCGCCCCCGAGTCCGGCAGCCCGCTCGAGCTGTTCGCGATCAAGATCCCCCACGACGCCGACCCCACGGTCGCCTTCCGGCTCGAGCACGAGGGCCGTCGCGCCGTGATCCTGACCGACATGGGCGAACCGGTCCCGACCCTCGGCGCCACCTTGGGCAACGCCCATGTGCTGGTGCTCGAGTTCAACCACTGCGCCGACATGCTGCGCAGCGGGCCCTACCCGCCGAACCTGAAGCGGCGCGTCGCCGGCCGCGGTGGGCACCTCTCCAACGTCCAGGCTGCGGCCGTGCTGGAGCACCTCGCGGGGCCCGACCTGCACACCCTCGTGCTGGCGCACCTGTCGGAGAAGAACAACCGCCCCGAGCTGGCCCTCGGCATCGCCCGGGAGACCCTAGCGAAACTCGGGCTCGGGCACGTGCGCGTGCTGATCGCCGCCCAGGACGAGGTCACCGAGGCGCTCGAGGTCTAGGCGCAAGGGCCGGGTGCCGCGTGGCGAGGCTTGCCCGGGTCCCGGCACGTGGCCCCTTACCCTGGCGAGCCAGCTTGGTGCCTTGGGGCGGCCTCGAGGGCGGCCTGGACCTCGGCACGAACGGCGTCGTCGAGGTGGAACACGACCTCGACCCCCGCGGGCAGGGAGGCCCCCGTCAGGCGGGCGCCCGTCAGCCCGGCGGCCGCGCGCGCCCCGCCGTACAGGCCGAGCTGCAGGCGGTGGTGCGCGGCGCGCTCGGCGAGGGCAGCACCATCGGCCGGGTCGATGCGGTCGGTCTTGTAGTCGAGCACCTCGACGCTGCCGTCCTCGAACTCGATCAGGCGGTCGATGTAGCCGCGCATGTGCAGCTCGGTGCCATCGCTCCGCCGGGTGCGCCAGTGCACCGGGGGCTCGTCGTGCACGCGGGCCGCCGTGCGCGCGCGCTCGGTCGAGTCGAAGCCGGCGGCGGCGGCCACGCAGTCGGCCACGAAGGTCGCGTCGGCCGCGTCCAGGCCCGCGAGCTGCGCGCGCCGGTGGGCCGCGTCGCGCTCGAGCCCGAGCTCGAGGCACAGGTGGGTTAGGGTGCCGATGGTCCGGGCGCGGGCACCGTCCACGTCGACCCCGGGATCCGTGCCGAGCTCCGGGGCGACCTCTGCGGCTGGCTCGTCGCCGGCCGCGAACAGGCTCGGCGCCAGGGACTCGGGCGGCTGCTTTCCACGCTGAGCCAGCTGTTCGGCTAGGCGTGCGGGGGCCGAAGCTGCCGGTGCGTCCGGGCCGAGGTGCTCGGCCAGGCCCGGGTCCACGGCCACGCTCGGTCGTGGGAGCAGGGCGACTGGCTCGACCTCGAAGAGGGCCGGGTCCTCCCCCGGCTCGGCGAAGTCCTTGCCCAGGAGTCCGCCGAGGACGCCCTTGCCGACGACCCCCATCAGCGGGGTGCCGCTGGCATTGGCGGCACCGAAGAGCGGCAGCACCAGGTGGTGCTTGGCGCGGGTCAAGGCCACGTAGAAGTGGCGCAGCTTCTCCGCGGCGGCGCGCGGCTTGTCCCAGTCCTTGCGCTCGTCGTAGCTGGGTAGGGCCACGCTCGCGCTGAGGCGCCAGACCAGGCCGTCGTCGGTCAACCAGGCCGAGCTGTCAGGGCTGTTGTTGGGCTGCCCGTCGATGCCGGCCAGGACCACGACCGGGAACTCGAGGCCCTTCGAGCCGTGGATCGTCAGCAGCCGCACCGCACCGGGCAGGGCCAGGCGCGCGCCCTTCTCGTCGGAGCCGCCCTTCGAGAGGTCCGCGGCCGATCGCACGGCCCCTGCGAGGCCGAGCTCGGACAGGGCGTCTCGCAGGAAGCACTCGAGCCGCAGCAGGTTCATCGGCGCCTGCACTCCACCCGGGCGCAGGCTGAGCAGGTAGCTGAGCTCGGGGTCCCGCAGCACCTCGGCCAGCACCTCGAGCGGGGCACTGGCCACCCGCCGCGACCAGGAGCCCAGCCGCGCGAGGGCCGCGGCCACGGGCTCGGACCCGACCCCGGAAACGCTCGCGGACTCGAGCGGATCGAAGCCACCACCCGCCAAGCGATGTTCGAGCAGCTGGTCGTCGGAGAGCCCGAACCAGACCGAGCGCAGGGCACCGACCACGGCCGGCTGCCGGCCGGGCTCGACCACCGCGAGCAGGACGGTCATGGCCGTGCAGACCTCCTCGCGCTGGAAGAGCTTGCCGCCCCCCTCGCGCACGTAGGGCAGGCCAGCCTCGGAGAGGGCCGAGGCATAGGCCTGCAGCACCTTGTCGGTCCGTGCCAGGACCGCCACATCGTCCAGGGCCAGCTCGGGACCTCCTGGGACCAAGCACGCCTTCTGAGGCTGGCCCGAGTCGTCGAGGAAGGTCGAGCGCAGCCAGGCAGCCAGGGCGCGACCTTCGGCGGGCCGGTTGGCGTCGGCACCCCGGGCGCGCTCCTGCTCGGGCTGGCGCAGCACGAGCACCGGCGACTCGGCTCCTTCTTCTAGGTGGTGGGCCACCAGCGGCACGAAGTCAGCCTGGTAGTTGCCGTGCTTGGGCGCTGCCATCTTGGCCGCGCCGTCCTCGAAGCGGTGATTGACCCAGGCCACCAGGGGGCCGTCGGTGCGGAAGTTGGTGGTGATCGCGTAGCCCGCGCCGGGGTCGGCGGCCAGCGCCAGGTCGCAGCAGTCCCGGTAGATCTCGACGTCCGCCTGGCGGAAGCGGTAGATCGACTGCTTGGGATCCCCCACCATCACCAGTCGCCCGGGCTCGGGCGGCACCTGGCTCCAGTCCTCTTCGACGCAGGACTCGGGCCCACCGGCCAGGAAGAAGACCAGCCGCGCCTGCACCGGGTTGGTGTCCTGGAACTCGTCGACGTAGATCGTTCGGTAGCGCTCGAGCAGCTGCAGGCGCACCTCGGGCTGGGTGCGCACGAGCTCCTCGACCAGGGCCAGGAGGTCGTCGAAGTCGAGCACCGAGCGGCGCAGCTTCTCCTCCTGGTAGTGCTGGCGGAAGCTGAGCAACACCGGCTCGAGACCGGCCAAGAGCTGGCGCGCGATGGCCGCGCGCAGGTCGGCGATGGCCTGCACGTAGAGCTCCCCGCGCGCCTTGAACTCCGCACCGCTCGGGCCGCCGAGATCCTTGACGGCCTTCTCCCACTGGCCGTGGTACACGCGCCCCTTCTTGGGGTTCTTCCAGCGCTCCTGCATCAGCTCGAGCTCGAAGGCCACGTAGTCTTCGTCGCTGGGCTCGTCCTCGAGCAGCCCGACGTGGCTGGCGAGCAGCCCCTCGGCGCGCTCGAGGATGCTGGCGTAGCCATCTTCCGGCGGAACGAACCCGTCATCGAGCCAGTCCGACCGCTCGGCCAGCCAGGTCTGCAGGACCTCGAACAGCTCGCGCGCACCGCCGTCGCGGATGCCGGCCCCGGCCTCGAGGGCCGGCGCATCGAGCGCGGCCGGGCCGAGGTCCATCAGGTCGCGGGCACAGGCCTCGATGCGCTCGAGCGAGATGCCGTGGGAGAGGGTCGCACGCACCGCCGGCCCGCGACTGACCTCCTCGAACCACAGGTCGAAGACCTCCTGGATCAGGCGCCGCGAGCCGGCCGCTTCGAGCACCTCGAAGGCGGGGTCGAGCCCGGCCGCGAGGGCATGCTCGCGCAGCACGCGGCTGGAGAAGCCATGGATCGTGGAGATGGCGGCCGAGGGCAGCTCGAGCACGGCGCGCTCGAGGTGCCCGAGCAGCTGGGTGTCGCCTTCCTCGCGGGCGAAGTCCGCGGCGGCAACCAGGCGGTCCCGCAGGCGCTCGCCCAGCTCGGCGGCCGCCAGCTCGGTGAAGGTCATCGCCACCAGCGCCGTGACCGGCACCAGCTCGCGCGGGGGGTGGTCCTGGCGGCGGCCTTGGCCGTCGGGCACGCGCCCGCCGGTGACCTGGGCCACGATGCGATCGACCAGCAGGGTGGTCTTGCCGGTGCCCGCCCCGGCTTCGACCACGGCGTTGCGGTCGAGCTCGGTCAGGAAGCGATCGCGGACGGGCTGGTCCGCGGGCATGCGCTTGGGTTGTTCCATCACAGCTCCTCCTCGGAGACCTCGACCGCAGCGAAGAGGGCGTCTCGCACCGGGTCGTCCTCGGCTGCGGCCTCGCGCACGGCCTCGCGCCAGGGTCCGCAGGCCTCGGTGACGGGACAGTAGTCGCAGACCTTGGACTCGCTGCGACCGTCCTTGCGGGGCAGGGGGCCGAAGTGTCCAGCCTCCATGCCCTGCACCAAGGCAGCCACCTCGCGCGCGGCCGCGGCATCCCCAACGGCCTTCGTGCCGGCCGAGCTCTTCTTGATGCCGTCGCGTCCCGTCCAGCGCGTGCGCTCGCCGTGCAGCACGAAGTCGTACAGGCCCTCGCCCGCGGCGCCGCCATAAGAGCGCCGGGCCACGGCCCCGTACAAGTGCAGCTGCAGGCGCGTGCCCGCGGCGGTGCTGTCGTCGCTGTAGTCCTTCGGCGAGCCGGTCTTGTAGTCGACGATGCGCAGGCTGCGGGTCCCATCGGGGCCCTCGGCCAGGTCGACGCGGTCGACCACCCCGCGCAGCCAGAGCGGGCTGCCCGCCTCCAAGGGATAGGTCTCGCCGTCGAAGGCCCACTCGAAGGCCAGCGGCTTCCAGGTCCCGCTCGGCCCGGCCGGCTCGTTGATCTGCTGGGCCAGCCAGCGCCGGAAGAGGCCCCGGAAGCGCACCGCCTCGGCGTCCCACAGGCTGCGCAGCTCGGGGGCCGCCTCCTCGCGCACGGCGTGCATGGTCTCCTCGACCGCCTTGCCCAGCACCTCGCGCAGGCGCGCGGGGTCGGCGCCGCTCCAGGGCAGCAGCCCCTCGGACTCCGAGGCGAGGCCGAAGCGCTCGAGGATGCGGTGGGCGATCTTGCCGCGGTCGCGCACGTCGATGCCGCGCCGGGCCTCGGGCGCTTCGTGCTCGCCGACCCCGAGCTGACGCTGGAGGAAGTAGCGCATGCCACAGGTGGCATAGGACTCGAGCGCCGAGGCGCTGGTGGGCACGCCGTCCTGGCTGGGGTCACCGCCCCGGAAGGCTCCGCGGACGAGGGCTTCGGCGAGGGCCGGGGTGCCCGCGAGGGCGCCGTCGAAGGACGTCCTGCCCGGTGCGCCCGCCCGTGCAACCTCGAGCGCGACCCTGGGGCCCGCGCCTGGGCGAGACTCCGCCAGGAGCCGGTGGCCCGGGTCGGCCTCGAGGCCCGCCGCTGCGAACAGGAGGCCTTCCTCGGCGCTGCGGGCCGTGGACGGATCGCCGGTCCAGACCGCGGCGAGGTCCAGGTCGTGGACCCGCTCGACGGTCTGCTTGGTGAGGTCCTCGAGGCGGGGCGGGCGACCGCCGGCCAGGCGACCGAGCACGTCGAGCAGGTAGCGACTGGGCGTCGCCCCGGCGCTGGCCTCGATGCCCGGGGTGGTCGTGCAGAGCACGAGCCCCTCGCCGGCGAGGTCGAGCAGCTCCTGGAACAGGGCGCGCTCCTCGGCGTCGTCGCCGAGCTCCAGCTTGGCACCGCGCTCGGCCAGGATCCCGGCCTCGAGCTCGCCGAGCAGGGGCTCGACCGGCGCGAGCCGCGGGAAGCTGCCCTCGTCGCCGTCGAGCAGCACCACCCGGCGAGCGTGGCCACCGCGATTGCGGGCCAGGGGGGCGATCGTCACGCCGCGCTCGCCGGCCGGCCGCTCCGCACCCGGCCGGCCACCGACCGCCTCGACGAACCAGACCAGGGCGGCGGGCTCGGCCGACTCCCCGAAGAGCTCGAGGGCGCCGAGGCCCGCGAGCTGCTTCTTCCAGGCCTCGCCGTCGGGGCGCGCGCCGAGTCCCAGCTCGTCGAGCAGCTCGACCAGGCGGCGGCCCAGCTCGGGCCAGGCCAGGCCACCGCGCAGGCGCGCGTGCAGCCCGGCGAGGGTCTTCAGCCGGGTGCCTAGCTGCTCGGCCGCTGCGACCAGCCCGGCCGCTTCGGGGTAACGCACGGGATCCTCGGCGAGCTTCGTGGTCCAACGCCGGGCCTGGCGCCGCAGCCCATCGAGGGCCAGGCGCGTGTCCGTGGAGAGGCTGCCGGGGGGGTCACTGCCGATCACGAGCCGAAGGCCTGCGTCACGGGTCAGGCGCTCGTAGCGTGCGATCCACGCGGTGTCCAGGCCGTCCTTCGCCTGGCCCAGGTCGAACAGGGCCAGGGTGTCCAGGAGCCGCGTGCGCGAGACGCGGTCGGCGGCCAGGAGCCGCACCAGGGAGAGCACGGCGGCGCCGGTCGGGCCGTCGGCCAGGGCGCCGCCCAGGGCCACGGGCACGCCCAGGGCAGCGAGCTCGAGACCCAGGGCCGCCGCCGGCACGCCACCTTCGCCACGGTGCACAAGCAGCAGCTCCTCGGGGGCCAGGTCCGAGTCCGCAAGCAGGTCCCGCACGTGGCGCGCCAGGAGCCGCGCGCCGACCACGCCACCTGGCAGTCGCAGGACCTCGACGCTGCCGTCGTCGGCCAGGGGCGTGCCAGCTTCGACCCGCCCACCGACGCCCGCCTGGCGCAGGGCAGCGAGGCTGGTGGCCGGCTGGTCAGCCCCGGTGCCCAGGGCCGCGAAGCGCGCCCCGAGCTTGGTCTCGAGCCGTCCCCGGAAGGCGCCCGCGAAGTCGTGGCCGGGCAGCAGCACCAGGGCCTCGGCGGCAGCCCCGAGGGCGGCCTGCAGGAGCCGCTCCTGCAGGCCGGTCGCGTCGTACACCCCGAACAGCACCAGCAGGGACTCCCCGTGGGTCGCAGCCAAGTCGGCCGCCGCCGCAAAGCGCGCGCTGTCGTCGTCGAGCCCGAGCTCGGCCCGGCGCTCGAGGTGGTGGCGGTGCAGCACGGCCAAGCCAGGCCGCGCCGCTGTGCCGCCGTCCGCGGGCAGGTCCCCGGGCCCAAGGCCCGCATCGAGCAGGTCCCGCAGGCCCGCGGCCACCGCCGCTAGGAAGCCCGGCCGCTCGCGCAGCTTGCCGTAGGCCTCGGGAACCCCGGGACGTCCGAGCAGCTCGCGAACCAAGAGCCGCTCACTCCCGGCCGGCAGGCCCACGCCTGGCCGGGGCTCGCCGCGCTCCGCCAGGCGCTCGGCAAAACCCTCGAGGGTCTGCACCTCGAGCCCGACCACCGCCCGCTCTCCGGCTGCCCCCAGAACCAGTTCCAGGACCCGTGCCGCCGTGGCCCCGTTGGGCACGAGCACGGTCGTGCGCGCCAAGTGATCGGCCCGGATGCGCTCGGCCAGCACCCTTTGGAGCTCGGCCTCCCGGGCAGCGCGCGGACCGGTCCAGAGCCGAGGGGCAAGTCGAGGAGAGCGAGCGGAAGACGTCATGGGAGCCGTGGGAGCCATAGGGGGTGCATCGTGCCCGGTGAGCCGTTCGGATCAAGTGCCTTCGCCACGCCGAGTCCGGCTTTGCCCAAAAGAACTGCTCACCGTCCGGCCCCAGTCCAGCCATGGGCAACGCCCTGTCTCCCGGTCCTAGGAGCAGGCACTCCCGCCGCGCTACCCTGGGCCCATGCCCACCGACCCCGATCCGATCCTCGCCCACCTCGCCGCCCACACCAGCGTCCGCCGCTTCACCACCGACGAGCTGCCCACCGTGGACCTCGAGCGCGCCGTCGCCGCCGCCCAGAAGGCCTCGACCTCGAGCCACGTCCAGGCCTACTCCGTCCTGCGAGTCACCGACACCGCCGAGCGCGCGCGCCTCGCCGAGCTGTGCGGCGGCCAGCGCCAGGTGGCCGAGGCCGGCGCCTTCCTCGTCATCTCGGGAGAGGTCCGCCGCCACCGCCTCGCCGCCGACCGCCAGGGCCAGCCCCTCGCCCGCAACCTCGAGTCCTTCCTGCTGACCGTCATCGACGCCTCGCTCTTCGCCCAGAACCTCGCCGTGGCCCTCGAAGCCCTCGGCTATGGCGTCTGCTTCATCGGCGGCCTGCGCACCAACATCGAGGCGGTCGACGAGCTGCTCGAGCTCCCGGACGACGTCTTCCCGCTCTTCGGCCTGTGCGCCGGCGTCCCCGCCGAGCTCCCCGACGGGCACCCCGCCAAGCCGGTGCCCCGCCCGCGCCTGCCCGTCCACGGGGTGCTCTTCGAGGCTCGCCTGCCGGACGACGCGACGACCCTCGCCGCCATGGACGAGCACGACGCCGTCATGGAGGCCCACTACGCCGCGCGCGGCAAGGCCGGGCACACCTGGACCGGCGGCCTGGTGCGGCGCAACTCGCGGCCGATGCGCGAGCAGCTGGCCGGCTACTACCGGAGCAAGGGCGCGGTGCTGGACTGAGTCCGGTGGGCGGGCCAGCCGCCACGACTTCGCGGCACCCCATGAAAAGGAGTACCGTGAAGCCCCGCGATTCGTCCCAATACGCCCTGCCCCCCCCTCCCCGGCCCCCTGCCCCGTCCGACCTTGTCCAACGCACCCTTCGAGCTCAACGGGGAGATCGTCGCTCCCGGAACCCGGAAGACGATCTGGATCCCCGTCTCGCGACGCTACACCGCTGGCGAGGTCTCCCTGCCGGTCAGCGTGATCCACGGCCGCAGGCCCGGCCCGCGGCTGTTCGTCAGCGCCGCCATCCACGGCGACGAGATCAACGGCGTCGAGATCGTGCGCCGTCTGCTCAAGCGCACCGGCTACTCGAAGCTGCGCGGCACCCTGATCGCCGTGCCCGTGGTGAACATCTACGGCTTCGTCGCCCAGTCGCGCTACCTGCCCGACCGGCGCGACCTCAACCGCAGCTTCCCGGGCTCGCCGAAGGGCTCCTTGGCAGCGCGCCTCGCCAACACCTTCATGACCGAGATCGCCAGCAAGGCGACCCACGGCGTGGACCTGCACACGGGCTCCCTGCACCGCGCCAACCTGCCCCAGATCCGCGCCAACCTCGACTTTCCCGGTAGCGAGACCATGGCCCAGAGCTTCGGCGCGCCCGTCATCATGGATGCCGCCACGCGCCCCGGCTCCCTGCGCGAGGCCGTGCAGAAGCTCGGCATCCCGATCATCGTGTACGAGGCCGGCGAGGCCCTGCGCTTCGACGAGATCTCGATCCGCGCGGGCCTGCAGGGCGTGGTCTCGGTCATGCGCGACCTCGAGATGCTGCCCCCCATCAAGGCCAAGGGCCGTCGCATCGAGCCCTTCGTCGCCCGCGGCAGCACCTGGGTGCGCGCCCCCGAGAGCGGAATCCTGGTCTCGCACCTGAAGCTCGGCGCGCGCGTCAAGAAGGGCGAGACCCTGGGCCTGATCTCGGACCCCCTGGCTGAGGAGGAGATCCCGATCCTCTCGCCGACCGACGGGGTCCTGATCGGCGGCACCAACCTGCCCCTGATGAACGAGGGCGACGCGCTCTTCCACATCGGCGTCTTCGAGAGCCTCGCCACCGCCGCCGAAGAGGTCGAGCTCTTCCAAGGCAACCTGGATCCGACCCTCTGATCGAGCTCCACTTCGCTACCCTCCCCTGCTCCAGACCCGCTCCCCCTACCCGACCCTGCAATGAAGATTGGAATCCTGTCCTGCAATCCGAAGTGCTACAGCACGCGCCGCCTACGTGAGGCCGCGCTGTCGCGGGGTCACAAGGTCACCGTGCTGAACACGCTCAAGTTCGCCATCGACCTCGACAAGGGGCGACCGGACCTCTTCTACAAGAACAAGCCGCTCGCGAACTACGACGTGATCATCCCGCGCATCGGCGCGTCGATCACCTTCTTCGGTACGGCGGTCGTCCGGCAGTTCGAGCAGATGGAGGTCTACTGCATGAACGGCGCCGACGGCATCGTCAACTCGCGCGACAAGCTGCGCTCGATGCAGATCCTGTCGCGCCACGACATCGGCATCCCGGCCACCGAGTTCGTCAAGAACCGCGCCGACGTGCTGCCCGCGATCGAGCGCGTCGGTGGCGCGCCGATCATCATCAAGCTGCTCGAGGGCACCCAGGGCGTCGGCGTCATCCTGGCCGACAGCGAGAACATCGCCGAGGCGATCATCGAGACCCTGCAGAGCACCAAGCAGAACGTGCTGATCCAGCGCTTCGTCGCCGAGAGCAAGGGCAAGGACATCCGCGCCTTCGTCGTCGGTGACCGCGTCGTGGGCGCCATGCGCCGCGTCGCCCAGGGCGCCGAGTTCCGCAGCAACGTGCACCGCGGCGGTCGCACCGAGAGCGTCCAGCTCGAGCCCGAGTACGAACAGGCCGCCGTCCGGGCGGCGCAGATCATGAACCTGCAGGTCGCGGGTGTGGACATGCTCGAGAGCAGCTCCGGCCCCCAGATCATGGAGGTCAACTCCTCGCCTGGACTCGAAGGCATCGAGGGCTCCACGCACCTCGACATCGCCGGCTCGATCATCGACTACGCCCAGGAGCACGTGCGCTTCCCCGAGCTCGACATCCGCCAGAAGCTCACGGTCAGCCGCGGCTACGGCGTCTGCGAGCTGCACATTCCCGATGGCTCCGACTTCATCGGCAAGACGATCACGAGCTCGGGCCTGCGCGAGAAGGACATCGTCGTCCTGAGCCTGCACCGCGAGATGAAGGTCATCCCGAACCCGCGGCTCGATCGCGTGCTCCAGGCCGAGGATCGCCTGCTCTGCTTCGGCAAGCGCGAGTCGATGAAGGACCTCTTGCCCGAGCGGCGCCGGCGCATCCGCAAGCGCAAGCTGAAGGACCTCGAGACCGAGGTCCCGACGAACCAGTCCTGAGCTTGCCAGGACCACGCAGCATCGACTCGCCCCGCCCATGAAGTCCCGCAAGCCCGAAGACCGACGCGTCATTGGCTGGCGCGAGTGGCTCGCCCTGCCCGCATTCGGCGTCAAGGCGATCAAGGCCAAGGTCGACACGGGGGCGCGCACGTCGTCCCTGCACGCCTTCGACCTGGAGGAGTTCCGAGCGGGGTCGCGCGACATGGTGCGCTTCGGGATCCATCCCGAGCAGCGCAGCTCCAAGCGCGAGCGGATCGTCGAGGCCGAGGTCCACGAGTGGCGCAACGTGCGGCCGTCTACCGGCGAGGCCGAGCTGCGCCCGGTGATCCTGACCCCGATCGAGATGTTCGGCGAGAGCTGGCAGATCGAGCTGACCCTCACCCGGCGCGACGCCATGGGCTTCCGCATGCTGCTCGGCAGGCAGGCCGTGCGGGGTCAGTGCGTCGTTGATCCGGGACGCTCGTACCTGAACGGCAGGCGCAGCAAGAAGACCGGCCGCCTGGTCCAGCGCAAGTCGAGCTCGGAGTAGCTGGGCTACTGCGCGACGAATCCGACCCGCACGCGGCTGCCCGGTTCCGCTTCGCTGACCGCGGCTTGGATCTCGGTGAAGGCGAAGTGGAAGCCCGGGCGCTCACCGCCGCGCCAGGCCAGGCTCGTGAAGCCGCTCGAGCGCGAGCCGCTGGTCTCGGCCAGGGTGCGGGCCGCGGGTAGGTCCGCGAGGGCCGCGCCGCCCGGACCGGTCACCCTACGCAAGAGCCAGCGCGCGCTCCCACCGCCCTCGCTGGCCCCCTCGAGCCAGGCCACGTGCAGGGCGCCCGCTCCGTCGAAGGCCGCAGCGGCCCGCCCGAGGGGCTGGCCCTCGTCGACGCGCACCACCGGGCTGAAGCCCAGCCCGTCCTGCGCCACGGCCGCCTTGACCGTGGGCGTGCCCGGCCCGCCGCCCGCCTCGGCCCCCAGGCCCTGGTCCATGGTGAACCAGGCCAGCCCGCGCAGCCCCTCGCTCGCCACCAGGCTGGGTCCGTTCACCGGGCAGCCGGCGATCTGCCAGCGGTCCGAGGCCGGCCCGCCGCGCTCGAACAGGCCACCGCCCCCGAGGCCGAGCACGACGATGTCGCGCACCTCCTCGGCCGAGCGATCGCGAAAGGCGACCTCGAGCCCTCCATCGGGAGCCGCGATCGCGCTCGTCGCGCAGCACTCGCAGGTCCTGTCGTCCAGCACCAGCTCCGGCCCGAGCACCGGAGTTCCCGCCCCATCGGCGGTGACGCTGCGCAGCATCAGCGCCATGTCGCCGCCGCCGTGCCCGTCATGTCCATCGTGGCCGCTGGTCATGTTGCGCGAGTCGAGCCAGACCGCGCCGAAGCTCCCCGGCCTGCCCTGGGCCACCAGCGAGACGAAGCCGTACTCCGGCCCGCTCGCGTCCTCGTGCAGCTGCACGCCGTCGGACCACAGCTGGCCGTCCTCCGAGGTCGCGACCCACGCGGAGTAGTCCCAGCCGCCGTCCTGGCTCGTGCGCTCGAGCCAGGCGGCCGCCATCGAGCCATCGGCGCCGGCGGCCAGCACCGGGTAGTCGGCCCAGTTGATCATCCAGCCCGTGCCGCTCGCAGCGACCCGCGCCTCACCGAGCCCGGCCTCCCCGAGCGGCGCGAAGCACAGGCGCGCCTCCTGGCCTCGGGTCTCGACCCAGCTCACGAAGGTGCCGGCCTCCCCGGCGTCCAGGAGCCGCGAGCCCATCGAAGCGGGCCAGGCACCGCCGGGACCCGCCGGCGACAGCAGCGGCTCCTCGAGCGGGGCGAGGTTGGCGAGGACGAGGGCGAGGACGGCGCTGGTGAGCATGGTCGCAGGGGGTCGGAGGAGGGGGCCGAGCCCATGCTACCGACCGCGCGCCCGCGGGCCTACTTCGCCGGCTTGACGCTGCCGAACAGCGACCACTTCACGATCGCGTAGATGGCGATGAAGGCGTCCTTGGGGCCGATCTTCTTGCCCTCGGAGTAGTCGCGGCCGGCGTAGCTGATCGGCA
>JARGPD010000080.1 GCA_029212845.1 Planctomycetota bacterium | reverse complement strand
CCGGGGCAAAGTATGATGGTGCTCATTGGATTCTCCTCGGGGTCGGTGGGGGTGGTGTCGCGGCCGCGGCCGGGGGACGGGGGGGGGTCGGCGCCGACCTCGGAGATGCGCAGGGCCTGGCCGCGGACGCGGGACTTCTGCAGGCGCTGGTAGATCTCTGGGGGCATGCCGACCGGCAGGTCGACGGTGGTGAACGTGTCGTAGATCTCGATGCGACCGATGCCGCCGCCCTCGACGCCGCCTTCGTTGGCGAGCGCGCCGACGAGGTTGCCGGGGCGCAGGCCGTGCTCGTGGCCGACCTCGACGCGGTAGCGCACCTTGCCGGCCTCGTCGGTGGGGACGGGCGCGGGCGCCGGGCCGCCGCTGAAGCGGCTCGGGCCGCGGTCGTCGCGCGGGAAGCCGCCGGCGTTGCCGCGGCCGCGATCGTCGCGCGAGAAGCGGTCGTTGCCGCGCCCGCGATCGTCGCGCCCGAAGCGCTCGTTGCTGCGGCCACGGTCGTTGCCGCCGAAGCGGCCGCGGTCGTTGCCGCCGCGCTGCTGGCGATCGCCGCGGTTGCCACCGGGGCGGAAGCCGTTCTCGCGGAAGGACTGGCGCTCGTCCTCGCTACGCTCGCGGCCGTTCTGGCGACCCTCGCCCTCGAAGAGTAGCGGCTGGTCACCCTGGGCCATCTCGGCGAGCGCCGCGAAGACGTCCTCGGGCTCGGCGTCGACGGACTCGAGGATCTCGACCACGATGCGGCTGAAGAGCTTCTTGGTGCCGTCGGTGCGCTCGGACTTGATCGTCTCGACGATGCGCTCCTTGAAGCGCTCGATGCGCGAGGCGTTGACCTCGTCGTTGCTGGGCACCTTGTACATCTCGAGCGGCGCGCTGGTGGCGCGCTCGATGCCGTTCAGCATGCGACGCTCCTGGGGCTTGACGAAGAGGATCGCCTCGCCCTTGCGCCCGGCGCGGCCGGTGCGGCCGATGCGGTGGGTGTAGGCCTCGACGCCGGTCGGCAGGTCGTAGTTGAGCACGTGGGTGATGCGCTCGACGTCTAGGCCGCGGGCGGCGACGTCGGTGGCGACGATGATGTCGAGCTTGCCCGCCTTGAGGCGCTCGACGGTCTTCTCGCGCAGGGACTGGGGCATGTCGCCGTTGAGCGGCGAGACGGCGTGGCCGCGCGCCTCGAGCTTGTCGGCCAGCTCGACGGTGTCGTTCTTGGTGCGCGCGAAGATCAGCATCGCGTCGTAGGTCTCAGTCTCGAGGATTCGCGTCAGCGCGTCCAGCTTGAGGTTGCCGCGCAGGATCAGGTAGCGCTGGCGGATCGTGTCGGCGACCTTGGTGTGGGTCTCGAGCCGGATCACCTCGGGCTCGCGCATGTAGGTCTCGGCCAGGGTCTGGACCTGGCGCGGCATGGTGGCCGAGAACAGGACGATCTGGCGCTCGTCGGGCGCGCGGGCGAGGATCTTGTCGACCTCTTCCACGAAGCCCATCTTGAGCATCTCGTCGGCCTCGTCGAGCACGAACTGGCGCACGTCGGTCAGCTTCAGGCTGCCGCGCTCGAGGTGGTCGATCACGCGGCCGGGCGTGCCGACGACGACGTGCACGCCGCGCTCGAGGGGACGCAGCTGGTGGTGGTAGGCCTGGCCGCCGTAGATCGGCAGCACGTGGAAGCCGGGCACGTGGGAGGCGTACTTCTGGAAGGCCTCGGCGACCTGGATCGCGAGCTCGCGGGTGGGGGCCAAGACGATCGCCTGGGGCGCGTGGGGGCGCGCGGGGCCGGGCGTCAACAGGTCGATGATCGGCAGCGCGAAGGCGGCCGTCTTGCCGGTGCCGGTCTGGGCCTGGCCCAGCACGTCCTTGCCGGCGAGCAGCGTCGGGATCGTCGCGGTCTGGATCGGCGAGGGGGTCTCGTAGCCGACCCGCTCGAGGGCGGCGAGCACGTTGTCGGACAGCCCGAGGGCGGCGAAGAGGTTGACGGGCTCTTCGACCGGGGCGGCGGGGGCTTCGGCGCTAGGTGCGTCGTCGGAGGTCGGTGCCTTGTCGCTCGACTCGAGCTCGGGCAGCTTCGCGAGGGGGGCTTCGGCGGGCTCGAATTCGGCGGCCGCGCTCATGCGCGCGGCCATCTCGTCGTCCATCGGCTCGTCCGCGACCTCGGTCGCAGCAGCGCCGGCGGCGTTGGCAGCCTCGGCGTCCTCGAAGGGCTCGAGGGCGACTTGGGGGCTGTTCGGCTTGTACTCGGTGGCGGCAGCGGCCTTGGCGCGCTCCCAGGGATTCATCGTAGACATGGCTAGACCCCGGCTGGTGGGCCGGGCCTTTCGTCGGGGGTTTCAGCAGGTAGAGGGGCACGGCCCTCGTTCACCACAAACCTGATGAGAAGCCACGCGTCGATGTTGCGCCCGCATGTACGCGAACGCGGCGAACACTATAGCGAGTTCTGGCTGGACGTGGGCGAGGAGTTTGGGATACCTCGTCGTCGGTAGGCGGTCGTGCGGCTTGGAGCCTGCTCCAGCAGGCATCGATGGATAAGGAAGAGGCGCGGACCCTCGGCGCGTCGCGGCGGCCCGCGCCGGCCGCTGGACGAGCTGTTAGAATCAGCCCCATGCTGATCGACGACCTCGCGGAGCTGCGCTTCGACAACCGCTTCTCGGACTCCCTGCCCGCCGATCCCCAGCGGATGAACCTGACGCGGCCGGTGGAGGGGGCCAGCTTCTCGTGGGTGCGGCCGAAGGGCATGGCGGCGCCGAAGCTGGTCGCGCACTCGGCCGAGGTGGCGGCGCTGCTCGGCCTGTCGGACAAGGCGGTCGCCTCCGCGCGCTTCACCGCGGTCTTCGCCGGCAGCGAGGTGCTACCCGGCATGGCGCCCTTCGCCATGTGCTACGGCGGACACCAGTTCGGGCACTGGGCCGGGCAGCTCGGCGACGGGCGCGCGATCAACCTCGGCCAGGCGATCGCGACCGATGGCAAGCCCTGGTACCTGCAACTCAAGGGCGCGGGACCGACGCCCTACTCGCGCACCGCCGACGGGCTGGCGGTGCTGCGCTCGAGTGTGCGCGAGTTCCTGTGCAGCGAGGCGATGTTCCACCTGGGCGTGCCGACGACGCGCGCCCTCTCGCTCGTGACCACCGGCGAGGAGGTCATGCGCGACATGTTCTACGACGGCAACCCCCAGTGGGAAAAGGGCGCGGTCGTGTGCCGCGTGTCGCGCTCGTTCACGCGCTTCGGGTCCTTCGAGCTGCCCGCGTCGCGGGGCGACAACGAGCTGCTGAAGAAGCTGGCCGACCACACGATCACCGAGTGCTTCGCCGAGCTCGTGCCCGCCAGCGGCGTGATCGACGCAGGCGTCTACGCGGCCTGGTTCGCCGAGGTCGCCAACCGCACCGCCGACCTGATGGTGCACTGGGGCCGCGTCGGCTTCGTGCACGGCGTGATGAACACCGACAACATGTCGATCCTGGGCGAGACGATCGACTACGGGCCCTACGGCTGGCTCGAGGACTACGACCCGGACTGGACCCCGAACACGACCGACGCGGGCGGGCGGCGCTACGCCTTCGGCAAGCAGTCCCAGATCGGGATCTGGAACCTGGTGCGGCTGGCGCACGCCCTGCACCCCTTGGTGGGGGACACCGCGCCCCTGCAGGCGGCGATCGATGGCTACGGCGCGCGCTACTCTGCCGGCTGGCGCGCGATGATGGCGACCAAGCTGGGGCTCGAAGAGCTGCGCGATGACGCCGACCTAGAGCTGGTCCAGGACCTCTTGCGCCTGATGTCGGGGCACGAGACGGACATGACGCTGCTCTTCCGCGAGCTCGCGCGCGTGCCGCTCGCGGAGGTCGCGACGCTCGATCCGCTCGTGCACCTCGCCGCCTTCGAGGCCGCCTGGCATGGGACCGAAGAGGGCGCCGAGGAGCCGACCGACGAGCACCGCGCCGCCTGCCTGGCCTGGATGCAGCGCTACGCAGCACGCCTCGCCACCGAGCCCGACCTGTCCGGCGAGGGCGCCGACCTGCGCCGCCGCGCGCGCATGGACGCGGTCAACCCGCGCTTCGTGCTGCGCAACTACCTGGCCCAGGTCGCGATCGACGCGGCCGACGAGGGCGACAACTCGAAGGTGCTCGAGCTGCTCGATACCCTGCGCCGGCCCTACGACGAGCAGCCGGGCCGCGAGCACCTCGCCCAGCGCCGGCCCGAGTGGGCGCGCAGCCGCCCGGGCTGCTCGATGCTGTCCTGCAGCTCGTGAGGGCCTAGGCCGAACCCCGCGACCCGAACCCCGGGCTCCGCTGGGTCCGTACGCCACGCGCGACACCGGCCGCCATCGGAGTGAACTCCGATGGCTGCCGGCTGCGCTTCGGTCAGCTGGCAGCCTGGCGGCGCTTGGCGAACCAGGGGTACATGGCCGGCAGGACCAGCAGCGTCAACAGGGTCGACGTGACCAGCCCGCCGATCACGACCGTGGCGAGGGGCCGCTGCACCTCGGCGCCCGCGCTGGTGGCGAGCGCCATCGGCACGAAGCCCAGGCTGGCGACCAGCGCGGTCATCAGCACCGGCCGCAGGCGCAGGCGTGCGGCCTCGCGGACCGCTTCCAATGGAGTCAAGCCACCGGCCTCCTGCTGCACGACGCTGGACAGGAGCACGACCCCGTTCAAGACCGCGACCCCGAAGAGCGCGATGAAGCCGACCGCGGCCGAGATCGAGAAGGGGTAGCCGCGCAGCAAGAGCGCCACCAGGCCGCCGGTCGCCGCGATGGGCACGTTGAGGAAGATCAACGAGGCCAGGCGCAGGGAGTCGAAGGTCGTGAAGAGCAGCACCAGGATCAGCAGCAAGGCCAGGGGCACCAGCAGCGCCAGGCGCTTGGACGCCTCCTGCAGGTTCTCGAACTGGCCGCCCCACTCGATGAACCAGCCGGGCGGCAGGTCGATCTCGGCCTCCACCCGGGCCTGGGCCTCGGCCACCGCCGACGCCAGGTCGCGCCCGCGCACGTTGGCCTCGACCGTGATCTTGCGCTGCACCTTCTCGCGGCTGATCTGGGCTGGCCCGGTGGCGATGGTGAGGTCAGCCACCTGGTCCAGGGGCACCCAGCCGCGGCCCTCGCCGAGCGAGACCGGCAGGTCGCCGAGGGCGTCGCGGTCCTCGCGCACCGACGGGTCGAAGCGCGCCTGCAGGGCGAAGCGCCGCTGGCCCTCGATCACCGTTCCAAGACTGCGCCCGCCGAGGGTCTCGACCACGTCGAGCACGGCCTCGGCGTTGACCCCGAGGCGCGCGATGGCCTCGCGGTCGACGCGCACGGTCAAGGTCGGCAGGCCGATGATCTGCTCGGCCTTGACCTCGACCATGCCGGGCACCTCGGCGACCACAGCAGCGATCTCCTCGGCCACCTCGCGCATGTCGTCGAGGGTGCCGCCGCCGGCAAAGACCTGGATGCCGATGTCCGAGCGCACGCCGCTGATCAGCTCGGCCACGCGCAGCTCGATCGGCTGGGAGTAGCTGAACATGACCCCAGGCACCCGCTCGGCGAGCTGCTCGTCGAGCGCCTCGAGCAGCTCGGCCTTGGTGTCGAAGCGCCAGCTGCTGGGGTCCTCCAGGATCAGGTACGTGTCGCTGATCTCGACGCCCATCGGGTCGGTCGCGATCTCCGCACGCCCGGTGCGCGAGACCACGGTGCGCACCTCGGGGAACTCCATCACGACCTTCTCGACCTCGGTGCTGATCGCGTTCGACGACTCGAGCGAGACGCTCGGCAGGCGCCAGATCTGCATCGCGACGGCGCCCTCGTCGAGGCGCGGGATGAACTCGGCTCCGAGCCTGGGCACGAAGGCCAGGCTGCCGAGGGCCACGAGCGCCGTGGCCGCGACGGTCAGCTTCGGGCGCGAGGTGCAGAAGGCCAGCAGGGGCCGATAGGCCGCCTGGGCGGCCCGGAAGAGCAGCGGCGTGGTCTCGCGCACGTTCTTCAGGAGCAGCGAGGCGAGCACCGGCATCAGCGTCAGGGCGCAGACCAAGGAGCCCGCGAGGGCCAGCACCACGGTCGTCGCCATGGGTCGGAACATCTTGCCCTCGATGCCGCGCAGGGCGAGCAGGGGGATGTAGACGACCATGATGATCGCCACCGCGAAGACCACCGGCCGCGCGATCTCGTGGGCCGCGCTGCGCACCTTCTCGAGGTGCGAGCGGCCCGAGTCGCCCTTGTGCTTGTGCAGGTAGCGCACGATGTTCTCGATCATCACCACCGAGCCGTCGACGATCAGGCCGAAGTCGATCGCGCCCAGCGACATCAGGTTGCCCGAGATCCCCAGCCGGCCCATGGCCATCAGGGCCACCAGCATCGACAGCGGGATCGCGAGGGCGACCATCAGGCCGCCGCGCAGGTTGCCGAGCAGCAAGAGCAGCACGACGACGACCAGGAGCCCGCCCTCGAGCAGGTTCTTGCCCACCGTCCGGATCGTGCGGTCGACGAGGTCGGTGCGGTTGTAGAAGGTGTCGATCGTGACCCCTTCGGGCAGGGTCTTCTGGATCTCTCCGATCTTCTCGTGCACGGCCTCGGACACCTCCCGCGAGTTGGCGCCCATCAGCATCATCACGATGCCGACGACCGCCTCGCCCTCTCCGTCGCGCGTGACTGCGCCTTGCCGAATCATCGGCTGCAGCTCGACGCGGCCGAGGTTCTCGACCAAGAGGGGCGAGCCGCGCTCGCCGCTCTGGACGACGATCGCGCCGAGGTGACCGAGCTCCTCGATCAGCGCCTCGCCGCGGATCAGGTACTGCTCGTCGGCGTGCACGATGTAGCCGCCGCCGACGCTGCGGTTGTTGCCCTCGACCGCCTCGAAGACCTGGGCCAGGCTGACGCCGTGGGCGGTCAGCGCGGCCGGGTCCAGGGTCAGCTGGTAGGTCTGCAGCTCGCCCCCGAAGGCGTTGACCTCGACCACGCCCTTGACCGAGCGCAGCTGGTAGTTGACGACCCAGTCGAGCAAGGTCCGCAGCTCCATCGGGGTGTGTCCGTCGCCCTTCAGCTCGAACTGGTAGATCTCGCCCAGGCCGCTCGAGATCGGCCCCATGGCCGGCTCGCCGTAGCCCTCGGGGATCGCCTCGCGGGCCTCGACGAGCCGCTCGGAGACCAGCTGTCGGGCCCAGTAGATGTCGGTGCCCTCCTCGAACACGACGGTCACGACCGACAGGCCGAACTTCGACACCGAGCGGATCTCCTCGACCGCCGGCAGGCCGCCCATGGCTGACTCGACCGGGAAGGTGACGAAGGACTCGATCTCCTGGGGAGCGAGTCCAGGCGTGCTGGTCAGGACCTGCACCTGCACGTTGGTGACGTCGGGCACGGCGTCGATCGGCAGGCTGCGGAGCGAGGCCAGGCCGAGCACGGCCGCGAGCACCCAGGCGACGACCACCAGGAGGCGGTTGTCGAGGGAGAAGTCGATGATGCGCTGGATCATGGCGTGGCCCTAGTGGCTGTGGCCGCCGCCGAGCTCGCCCGCGCGCAGCATCGACTTGAGCTTGAAGGTGCCCGAGGTGACGACCACGTCGCCGGCCTCGAGGCCGCTGAGCACCTCGACGTTGGGGCCGCCGGTCGCGCGCACCTGGACGTCGCGGCGCAGGAACTCGTGCTCGGACCTGCGCACGAAGACGTAGTCGCCGGAGTCCTCGTGCACCAGGGCGGACTCGGGCAAGAGCAGCGCGACCTCGCGCTCGGACACCGTCACGTCGATCGAGCCATACATGCCCGGCCGCAGCGGGAAGCGCTCGGGCCACTCCTCGATCTGGGGGTTGTCGAGCTCGACCCGCACCCCGAGGGTGCGGGTGGCCCGGTCGACCTCGTAGTCGATGCGCGAGACCTTGGCGGGGAAGCCGCGGCCGGGGAAGGCGTCGAGCTTGACCGTGACCGGCTGGCCGGTGCGCACGTGGCGCAGCTGCCCCTCGAAGGCCGAGGCCAGCACCCAGACCCGCGAGAGGTCCTCGATCGTGTAGAGCCGCGTCTGGGCGTCGACGAACTGGCCGACGGAGATGCTGCGGTCCATCAGGATGCCGGACTGGGCGGCCGCGATCGGGTAGGTGCCGCTGGCGATCGGCGCGTCGAGGTCGGTCTCGTCGAGCTCGTCGGCGTCCAGGCCGAGGGCGTGCAGGCGGCCGTGGGCAGCTTCCGCGGCGATGCGCTGCTCCTCGAGCTGCACCGCGAGCTCGAGCATGCGCTTGTCGCGCTCGCCCTTCAGGTCGGCCAGGCCCTGGCGCTTCTCGAACTCGGCCATGGCCAGGGCGCGCTCGGCCTCCATCAAGGAGCGCAGGGTCGAGACGCCCTTGGCCTGCAGGCTCTGTTCGCGCTCGAAGAGGCGCTTCTCGAGGTCGATGGCGCCCTGCAGCACGGCCTCGGTGGTGGCGATGCGCTCGGCGTACAGCTCGCGCTCGAGGGCGATCGTGCCCTCGGTCGCGTCGGCCTGGGAGCGCGCGCTGTAGTGGGCCGAGATCTCGCGGCCGAGCTCGGCCGAGTCGATCACGCAGAGCACGTCGCCGGCCGCCACCTGGTCGCCGAGGCGCCCGCTGGCCGAGCGCACGATGCCCGGCGCCTTGGCCGTCACGTGGCTGATCGTGTCGAGGTTGTCGACCACCGCCGCCCGCAGGGTCAGGCGCTCCGCGAGGGTGCCCGGGCCGACCGTGGTGGTGACCACCCCGATCGCCTTCAGCTGGGTCGGCGTCAGGTCGAGCTCGCCCTCGACATGCCCGGCTTCGTCGTGGTCAGCTTCGTCGTGGTCGTCGGCATGCTCGTCGCCGTGCTCGTTGCCGTCCTCGTCATGGTGCAGCTCACCGCCGTTGGGGCCGGAGAGGTGCCCGGGCTCTTCGGCGTGGTCGGAGCAGCCGGTGGCGAACCACAAAAGGGGCGTCAGGGCGAAGGCCGCGAGCGCGCGGCGCTGGTGCAGGGAGGCAATCATCGAAAGGTGGTGGGCTGGTGGTTGTTGAGCAGGGTTCCGTCGGCGGCGAAGAGGCGCCAGGTGGCGCGCCTCTGCTCGGCGACGGCCTCGGTGTGCCGCGTGCGCGCGGCGACGAGCGAGCGCTGCAGCGGCAGCAGCTCGGCGAGGGTGACCTCGCCGGCATCGAGGGCCTCGCGCACGAGGCGCAGGCTCTCTTCGGCGTTGGGCAGCACGGCGCCCTCCAGGTCGGCCACGATGCGCGCGGCGGCGGCTTCGGCGGTGCGCGCCTCGTGGAGCTCGGCGCGTAGGTGGTGGACCGCGGCGGTCAGGGAGGCGCTCGCCACGTCGCGGGCGCGCGCCCGCGCATCGAGCTCGGCCTGGGCCGTGCCGGTCCAGAGCCGCGGCGCGATCCCGAAGGCCGTGCCGACGGTCAGGCGCGGGACCTGGCGCAGGACCGCGAGGTGCAGCTCCTCCTCGGCCGCCGCGTAGGCGGCCAGGGCCAGGGCCAGGTCCGGCCGCTGCACGAGGGCGCGCTGCACGAGCTGCTCGAGGCCTTCGCTCCGACGCTCGCCTGACTGCTGCTGCACCTGCCCGAGGGGCACCACGTAACCCGGTCGCAGGCCCAGCAGCACGTTCAGCCGGCGGCGCGCCCGGGCCAGGTCGTCCTCGAGGCTCAAGCGCTCGCTCTGGATCGACAGCAGCTCGCCGTGGGCCAGGTTGGCCTGGATCGAGGTCGCCGCCCCGGCCTCGCGCGCGGTGGCGAAGTAGTCGTCGGTGGCGCGTGCGATGTCCTGGAGCGCGGCGTTGCTCTGCAGGTGCGCGCGCGCTTCGAGCACGTCCTCCACGGCCAGGTGCACCTCGACCAGGAGCCGCCACTCGGCTAGGGCGACGCGCTGCTCGGCGGCCAGGCGCTGGCTCTTCGCGAGCCGCCGCTCGACCTCACGCTCGCCGGTCAGGGGCAGCTCGATGCTCAGCTCGAGGCCGGCGAGGAAGTCGACCGAGGTCGCGCCGTCGCCGGCCAGCTCGGCGGCCAGGGCGCCCATGCCGTCCCAGCCGAGGGTCGGTGCGTCGAGCAGCCCGGCGCCGCCGAGCAGGGCCTCCGAAACGGCCAGCCGGGCGCGCGCGGCGCCGAGCTCGGGGTTGTGCTCGAGGGCGAAGCGCGCCAGCTCGAAGGACGTCGCGCCCAGGCCGCCCTCGGTGGGCGGCGGCAGGTGGACCGCTTCGAGCGCGGCGAGGACCGCGTCGGGGTCGACCGGTGCTGGGGTGTAGGTGGCGCAGGCGCCGAGGGTGGCGAGCGCGCCGAGCAGCAGGGCGGGAGCGCTGCGGCCCTGCATGCGGGCGGGTCGTTCGGACTGGGCAGAGTCCGGGAGTCGGGAGAGAGCTCGGGCCATGGTGGCACCTCCTGGAGGTGGCCGAGGGGGCGCGCGGGTGGGCGCGCAGGAACACGGGTCAGGCCCCGAAGGGCCTACGACGGACCGGTTCCCTGGCCTAGCAGCGCAGGCGCACGACGGCCAGGCGGCCGAGGTGCGGGGGCTCGCGCAGGGGCGCCTGGAGGCAGGCGCGGCGCTGCGGGGCGGGGGCGAGCGGCGCCAGGCAGGCCGGCAGCTCTAGGGGCAGGCCTGCCAGGTTGGCGACCTCGACCGGGCGGTCGGCGGGCAGCTCGAAGCGGACCTCGACGTCGGTGCAGGCGTTGCACTGGTCCCCGTGGCCCAGGTCTTCCCGGGGCGCCTGCTCTTCGTCGCAGCAGATGCCGGTTTCGCTCAGCTCGAGCTCGAGGTGGCCGCCCGGGGCGATGCACACGACGAGCCCCATCCCGAGGCCCGCGAGGCAGAGCTGCGGGATCAGGAGGGCGACGAGCAGGAGGTGGGTGAGGGACTTGCCGATGGGGGGAGCATAGCGCGGGGCCGAGGCTGCATGGAAGAGTCTTGCCAAAGCGCAGGCCACGGGGACTCCCAGGGGCTGTGGCCGTACTCGACGGGTAAGGACTCGGAGCGTGGCGCCCTGGGGGGCTTTGGCCGGGCCGTGCGATGGCGCAGAATGAGCCCCATGAACACCCTCCTACCGCTTGCCTCCCTGCTCGCCGTGGTCGCCTTCGCGGCGGCCCCAGGCACCAAGCTCGACGACCCCGTCGCCGAGTCCATCGCCCACCCCGAGCGCCTCGCCAGCGACCACGAGCGCGACGCCGAGCGCCAGCCCCAGCGCATCCTCGACTTCTTCGACATCAAGCGCGGCATGCGCGTCGCGGACCTGATGGCGGGCGACGGCTACTACACCGAGCTGCTGTCGCGCGCGGTCGGACCGGACGGCGTCGTGCACTGCCAGAACACCGAGGTCCCCCTGCGGGTCTTCGCCGATGGGCCCCTGACCGCGCGCCTCGCCGACGACCGCCTGCCCAACGTCGAGCGCCACGACGAGGAGTTCGACGAGGTCAGCTTCCCCAAGACCCTCGACGCCGCGATCCTCGTGCGCTTCTACCACGACTTCGCGTGGCAGGAGGTCGACCGCCCGGCCTTCAACGCGATGGTCTTCGAGCACCTCAAGCCCGGCGGCCTGCTCGGTGTCGTCGACCACCACGCCAAGGACGGCGCGGGCATCACCGAGGGCAAGCGCCTGCACCGCGTCGAAGCGGCGCTCGTGCGCAAGGAGCTCGAGGCCGCGGGCTTCGTGCTCGAGGCCGAGTCCTTCGTGCTCACCGATCCCGGCGACACCCTCGACTGGAACATCTTCAACCGCGAGGGCCCCGGCCGCGACGCGACCTCGCGCTTCGTGCACCTGTACCGCAAGCCGCTCACGACGAGGTAGTTCCCACGCGGCCGGACCCCGGCGGCTGGCTCTTCGTTGAGCCCATGCCGACCCGGTCCGGCCTAGGGCTGCTGGGCGCTTGTCGCGTTGGAGGCCGTGACGCCGGCGGGGCCGGTAGCGTCGAGCACCCAGGTCTGGAAGATCACCTGCAGGCCGGTGGGGGCCAGGTCGGGCCAGGGCAGTAGCAGCGATGCCTCGCCGCTGGCGTCCGTGGAGTGGGCCAGGATGAAGTCGGGCGCGGGCACCAGGGTGCCGCCGAGGAGCGGCAGGCTGAGCGGGGTCAGGCCGGCCACCAGGAAGGCGGCCGACGAGGGCGCGGCCCCTAGCAGCTCGAGCTGGACGTTGGCCTTCGGGAGCGCGGGACCCGAGCCGTTCAGGATCGGTGCGCCGGTGGCTCCGGAGAGGCCCATGCCGATGTTGCTCCAGGGGTCGGCGAGGCCCTCGAGCAGGGCGACCGCCGGGTAGTACCAGCCGTTCGGGCCCTCGGGCTCGACCAGCGCCAAGACGTCGCGGCGGCCGTCGTGGTCGAAGTCCCCGACCGCCAGGGAGGTCGGCGGGAAGCCAGTGCCGTAGCGCTCGGCTCCGACCAGCACGCCTGCGCCGCCGTTGCGCCAGAGCGAGACCTCGCCCGTCGTCCCATCGGCCACCAGCACGTCGGGCTGAGCGTCCCCGTCGAGGTCCTCGAGGGTCACGTTCGAGGTCACGCCAGAGTAGGTGCCCGGGTACTGGACCGGCGTCGCGAAGGCGCCGCCGCCCTGGCCGAGCGCGACGCTGACGCCGTCGCCGTCCAAGGAGTAGGCGGCCACCACGTCGTTGACCCCGTCGAGGTTCAGGTCGCCGATCACGATCGCCTCGACCCCGCGCCCGGTGGTCAGGGTGAAGGCCGAGCCGAAGCTGCCGTTGCCCAGGCCGAGCCGCACCTCGACGTAGCCCTGGATGCCGCTGTTGGTCGCGATGTCGAGCACCCCGTCGCCGTCGAGGTCACCGGCCGCGAGGGCCCCCGTGCCGCCGGGCACCGAGGTCTGCAAGGGGCTGCCAAAGACGCCGCCGCCCAGGTTCGGCCACACGTTGACCTTGTCGAAGCACGAGTAGGTCAGGATCTCGGGCTGACCGTCCCCGTTGGCGTCGGCCACCAGGATCGTGGCGTCCTGCTCGCAGGTGCTGCCGGGCAGCTCTTGGCTCGGGCCGAAGGACCCCGTGCCCAGGTTCAAGCGCACGCGCACCTTGGCGCTGAACGCGCCCCAGCCGTCGAGCCACACCAGGTCGTCGAACCCATCGCCGTTCACGTCCCCGGTCGTGACCCACTCGGGGAACTGGCCCTCCGGGTAGACCTCGCCGGGCCCGAAGCTGCCGTCCCCCAGGTTGCGCATCACGACCAGCCCGTACTGGCTGCCAAAGTTCTCGCTCCACCCGACGACCACATCGAGGTCCCCGTCGTGGTCGAAGTCCGACGCGACGAGCTTCGAGGCCGAGGCCGGCGCCAGCAGCGGGCTGACCAGGTCCGTGGCCGCGGGCGCGGCGAAGGCGCCGAGCCCCGGGTTGCGGTGCACAGAGGCGGACAGCCCGGTCGAGGAGAAGGACACCAGGTCCAGCTCGCCGTCGCCGTCGAGGTCGCCGAGGTCCATGGCCACGGACCCGGGCGAGGTGCGGTGGGCGACCGCAGGCTGGAACCCGCCGAGCCCATCGCCAGGTAGCACGGCGAAGGCCCCAGACGCGGTCGTCGCCACCACGTCCGGCCAGCCGTCGAGGGTCAGGTCCGCCAGGGCGATGCCGACCGCGCCGGGGTTCTGGGGCACGAGCCCGAGGGTCTCGGCCGGCGTGAAGCTGCCGCTGCCGGTGTTGCGCAGGAGCGCGATCGCCCCATACCCCAGGCCGATCCCGATGTCCCCGGTCGAGCTGCTCGAGAACATCACGTCGAGGTCCCCGTCGAGGTCGACGTCGCCCAGGCGCAGGTTGGCGTCGTCGTTGAAGAAGCCGCTGGCGATGCTGTCGTACTGCACCGCCGGCGCGAAGCCGATGCCGATGTTGATCAGCACCGAGACCACCTTCGAGCTGTGGCCGACGACCAGGTCCTGGTCGCCGTCGCCGTCCAGGTCCCCGGCGCGCACCGCGCGCACGCCACTGGGCAGCACGAACACCGTCGGCGCCTGGAAGCTGCCGTCCCCGTTCGACAGGGCCAGCCCGACCGACTGGTTCAGGGCCAGCACCACGTCGTGCTTGCCGTCCCCGTCGATGTCGGCCAGGTCGAGCCCATAGGGCTTGTCGCCCGCCGGCCACTCGACCCCGGGTCCGAAGCTGCCGCCGCCGAGGTTCTCGACCACCGTGAAGCGCTGGGAGACCGCGCCGAAGCCCGTGTTCACCAGCACCAGGTCCAGGTCTCCATCCCCGTCTACGTCGCCGGCGCGGCCGACCCCCACGTCGTTGGGGACATCGATCAGCTGGGCGGTCCCGAAGCCGCCGATGCCGTCGCCGAAGCTGAGCGAGACCTTGCCCGTCACGAGCAGGCCCGTCACGACCGACGCCACCAGGTCGGCGTGGCCGTCGCCATCGAGGTCGGCGAGGAAGCCGCCGGTGACCCCGAAGCCGGTCGGGTAGCCGATGACGGGATGGCCGGTCCAGCCGGCGCGCAGTGCGGGCGCTTGGGCCGGGGCCGAGCCGGCGACAAGCGCCATGCCGAGCAGGCCAGGAGCGAGTCCAAGGCCGACCTTCCATGGGCTGCCAAGGCTTCGCAGGGCACGTCGCAGGGGACTCTTCAGTGTGGTGAATCGCATGGGTTCGGAGCTCTAGGGAGCCAGGGTGACTTGGATGGCGTTGGTCAGCTGGAACCCGCCGGGCTGGATCGGGTCGAACACAGCCGCCTGGGCGAAGATCGTCATCGGGATCGAACCCGACTGGATGCCGGGCAGCATGGCGTCGCCGGACGCGTCGGTCAGCAGGGTCAGCACGCCGGCGATCGGCACGGTGACGACGGTGCCGCCGAACAGGGGCGTCGGGTTGAGCGACGCGCCGAGGGCCACGAAGGCCACCGAGGAGGGCTTGTCCGAGTCGACCAACAGGTCGGCCTGGCCGCCGCCGGTGAGCAGCTCGCCGCAGACGCTGAGGGTCGCGGTCCCCGGTCCGCCGAAGCCGAGGTCGGGCTGGCAGATCGGCGTGCCGCCCAGCTGGCGGTAGCGCACGCGCTGGACCTCGGGCGAGCCGCCGACGCCGTCGAGGGCCAGGTAGCCGATCAGCGCCAGGCCGCTGGCCGCACCGACCGCGGGGTAGTCCTCGGGTTGCGGGCCCGAGCTGACCTGCAGGCCTCCGCCTTGGTCGATCACGGTTCCGCTCGTCGTGACCCGCGCCGCATAGATGTCGCCGCGCAGCTGCTCGACGCCGGTGACGCTGCGGTAGTCGGTCCAGGCGACGACGAAGTCGGTGCCGTCGAAGGCGGCCGAGGCGAAGATCGCGCGGTTGGGGAAGTCCGCCAGCACGAGCTCGTTGCCGACGAGGGTGCCGTCGTTGAGCATGATGCGCGCTTCGATGCGGTCGTTGTTGAAGGCGGTCGGGTCGGAGTAGGCGACCAGCACGCGATCGGGCGCCACGGCGACGGCGGCACCGGCCCCTTCGCCGGGGCCGTTGATCACGAAGGCGGGGCCAAGGGGCGCACCGCTGGGCGCATAGATGCGCCCGGTGATGCGGTCGGTGTTGCAGTCGTGGCAGCCGCGGTTGGTGTAGGTCACCAGCCAGTTGCTGCCGAGCGTGGTCACGACGGGGTCGAAGGAGTAGTTGGCCGAGATGTCGAAGGGCGCGGCCTCGATCGGCGCGCCGGTGGAGCCGTCGACGCGGATGCCGGTGACCTTGCTCTTGTCGCCGGAGTAGATGTCGCGGCTGGCCACCAGGAAGTCGTTGCCCACGGCGGCGACGCTCGGGGCGCCGGTCATCGAGGTCATCAGCGACGTGGCGCCGAAGCCCAGGACCTGCAGGCTGGGCGTGACCCGGCGGCTGAGCACGAGGCCGGTCGCATCCAGCCAGGTGATCAGGTAGTGGCTGCCGTTGAACGCGCCGGCGGGCGCGTAGTCGAGCGCCTCGAAGCCCTGGTGGATCAGGGCCGGTGCCGCATCGATGGCGATGCCCGCGTCGCTGACGCGCTGGGCCAGGATGCGGCTGACGCCGTCGGTGCGGCTGACGAAGATCGCCAGGTGCTCGCCGGGTCCGCGCACCCAGGCGAGGTGCTCCTGGCGCGGCAGGCCGACCGAGGTCTCGAGGCCCGAGCTGACCGTCCCCGTCGGGCCGACGAAGGTGCTGCGGATGTCGTCCCAGTCCTGGTTGGGCGTCGGGTCCGAGGTGTAGCTGACCAGCAGGCCGCCGTTCGAGCCGGCGAGGACCGGGTCGCGATCCCCGGCCGGGCTCGGATCGATGTTCTGGGGCACGGGGTCCAGCACGGTGCCGGCGGTGTCGATGCGGATCAGGAAGATGTCGGCGTCGTCGAAGATCGAGCCCGAGATCGGGATGTCGTAGGTCACCGCCCACTCGCTGCCGCTCCAGGCGACGTCGCTGCGGTCGACGGTCGCGCTCTGGGCGAAGATGGGCGCGGCCTTGGGGATCTGGATCGGGCTCGCGTCGAGGGGCACGCCGCTGGGCGAGAGGCGCAGGGCCTCGAGGGTCGCCACCAAGAGGTAGCCGCCCGGGCTGGCGGCGACCTGGGTGCGGCCGAGCAGGCCGGGCACGGTCTGCACCGGTCCGAGCGGGTTGAGCGCGGCGTCGAAGCGGCGCGTGCGGACCGGACCGAAGTCGTTCCAGACCAGCAGGTACTCGCCGCCGAGGTAGGCGGCCTCGGGGAACTCGGGGCCGAAGACCAGGCTCGTGAACTTGTAGAGGGTGCGGTAGTTCGGGTCCAGCACGGTCCCGTCGGGCGCGACCCGGGTGCCTTGCAGCATGGCCTTGTTGTCGGTGAAGTCGATCGACTCCCAGGCGACCATCCAGTTGTTGCCGTCGCTGGTGACGCACGGGTTCTCGCCGTAGTCGTTGGAGACCAGGGTCGACTCGGGCCGGATCATGATCGGGTCCGCGTCCAGCACCGTGCCGTCGGCGGCGACTCGCACCCCGACGATGTCCTCGAAGAAGTACCAGTCGGGGCGCTGGGTGACGAAGACCACCAGCCAGCTGCTGCCGTTCCACGCGACCTGGGGCGTCTCTTGGGACATGCCGGCCGTGGCGACCAGGATCGGAGTCGTGTCGAGCAGGTTGCCGGACTCGTCGTAGCGCGCCGCGTAGATGTCGATCAGGTTGCCGAGCCCCGGGCTGCCGCCCGCGCCGGAGAAGTTCGACAGGTTGGTGCGCTGCTCCTCCCAGGCGACCAGGTAGCCGGGTCCACCCGCGGCGATGGCGGGGGTGCTCTGGCGGCCGGCGGCGGTGCCCGTGACGGCGTCGCCGGGCAGGGTCTTGGGCGGGGACAGGTACTGGGCCGTGGCGGGGGCGGCCGCGAGGGCCAGGGCGGCCAGGACGAGGCGCGTGAGCAGCAGGCTTCTGCGCATGGCAAGCAGGGGGCAGGGGTGGCAGCGGGCGGGAGGGAGCAGAGCCACCCTACAGCAAGGCCCATGCCCTGGGCCGATGCGGCTTGCAGGACCCAGGAGGTGGCCTTGGGCCGGCCCGGCCGTCCAGATTCTGGACGCGGCGTGGCGCCCCGCCGCCGCCGCGCCGCCGTCCGCCGCCGCCCCGCCGCCTGCCGGGGAGCCAAGGGCGAGCAAGGCTGGCGCGTCGAAAGCGGCCCCCAGGAGCTTAGGATCCCGGGCCTCTGCCCTCCGCCGCCTCCCCAAGTTCCACCGCTCGCATGCCCGACTCTCGGACGACCGCCCCTCGCTTCGGCACCTTCGGGGGGGTCTTCACGCCCTGCACGCTGACCATCCTCGGCGTGATCATGTTCCTGCGCTTCGGCTACGTCGTGGGCGAGGCGGGGCTGTGGGGGGCGCTGGCGATCGTGGTCGCGGCCAAGGTCATCACGACCTTGACGGCCCTGTCGCTGTCGGCGATCTCGTCGAACACGCGCGTGCGCGGGGGCGGCGCGTACTTCATGATCAGCCGCAGCCTGGGGGCCGAGTTCGGGGGCTCGATCGGCGTGGTCTTCTACCTGGCCCAGGCCATCTCGGTGGCCATGTACGTGATCGGCTTCACCGAGGCCGCCGTGGCGACCTTCCCGGCCCTGGCGGCGCACGCGCAGCTGGTGGCCAGCAGCGTCAACGCGCTGGTCTTCGTGTGCGTGTTCATCGGCGCCGGCTGGACGATCAAGGTGCAGTACGGGATCCTCGCGGTGCTGGTCCTGTCGCTGGTGTCGTTCGGGATCGGCGGCGTGATGCGCTTCGACTCGGCGATCCTGGAGGCGAACCTGATGCCGCGCATCTCGGGCCTGGGCTGGCTCGGCCTGCTGCCGGCCTTCGCGCTGTTCTTCCCGGCGGCGACGGGCATCATGGCCGGCGCGAACATGTCCGGCGACCTGGCCGATCCGGGCCGCTCGATCCCGCGCGGCACCCTGGGTTCGATCGCCGCCACGGCGGCGGTCTACCTGCTGATGGCCTTCCTCTTGGCGGGGGCGGCCTCGCGCGCGGACCTGGTCGGCGGCAACATGATCGTGCGCGACGTGGCCTTCTTCGGGCCCGCGATCACCCTGGGCATCTTCGCCGCGACCCTGTCGTCGGCGATCGGCTCGATGATGGGGGCCCCGCGCATCCTGCAGGCCCTGGCCCGCGACCGCGTCTTCGCGACCCTGCGGCCCTTCTCCGTCGCCAGCGGGGGCGAGCCGCGCCGCGCGATCGTGGTCACCTTCCTTCTGGCCCAGGCCGCCCTGATGCTGGGCACCCTGGACGTGATCGCGCCGATCATCACCATGTTCTTCATGGTGACCTACGGCTACCTGAACCTGGCCACCTTCTCCGAGGCTTACACCCAGAACCCCTCCTACCGCCCGACCTTCCGCTGGACCCACTGGTCGATGGCGCTGCTGGGCACGATCCTGTGCGGCGCGGTGATGCTCTTGATCTCGCCCCTGTGGGCGGCCCTCGCGATGCTGTTGATGGGCGGGCTGCACTGGCTCTTGACGCGGCGCCGGATCGAGACCGCCTGGGGCGACGTGCGCAGCGGCGCGGCCTTCGACCGCGCCCGCCGGGACCTCTTGCGCCTGGAGGAGGAGCGCTACCACCCGAAGAACTGGCGCCCCTCGATCCTGGCCCTGTCGGGTGGGGCCGGAGTGCGTGACAACCTGGCCGTCTGGGGCCACTGGCTGTGCGCCGGCCGCGGCCTGCTAAGCCTGGGCCAGGTGATCAGCGGCAACGTCGAGGACCTGGTCGAGCGCCTGCGCGCCCAGCGCCGCGCCCTGCGCGCCTACATCGCCGAGGAGGGGCTCGAGGCCTTCCCCGCGGTCGTGGTCGCCGAGGATCGCCACGCGGGCGTCGAGGCCCTGGTGCAGTGCCACGGGCTGGGCGCCTTCCGCGCGAACACGGTCCTGGCCGGCTGGTCCCGGGACCCCGAGCACGCCGAGGAGTTCCTGGACACGCTCGTCACGGCCTCGCACCTAGGCATGAGCCTGGTGCTGTTGCACCAGTCCGAGCGCGCCCGGGACGAGCCGACCTGGAACGCCCCCGAGGGCCGCGTCGACGTCTGGTGGCGCGGCAAGCACAACGGCCAGCTGATGGTCATGCTGGCCCACCTGCTGGTCCAGAACCCCGAGTGGCGCGGCCGCCAGCTGCGCCTGTTGCGCATGGTCCCCAAGGAAGCCGCCCGCGAAGAGACCGAGGACCACCTGCGCGGCCTGCTAGCCGGCGCCCGCATCACAGCTTCCGTCCGCGTGATGGTGGGGGACGACCCGGTCGCCACCATCACCGCCGAGTCCCGCGACTCGGCCGTCGTGATCCTAGGCCTAGAGCTCCCCAAGGAAGAGGAGGACCCCATGGTCTACCTAGCCGCCCGCGACGTCATGCTGTCCGGCCTAGACACCGTCCTGCTAGTCCACAGCACCGGCGACGCCGAGCTCGAAGTGTGATGTGAGGGGGAAGGGGGGGCGGGTAGCGGTTGGGCTGATCAGCGGCGGCGGCGCAGCTGCAGGCCGGGTTGAGAGCCAAAGAAGCAAGCTGTATCTGGAGGCCAGCTAGCTAGGTGACCAAGTCGCATCTTGATCTAGCCACGATCAACCAAAGACTGACTAATGGCATCCACAATACCTTGGACAACTTCTGGGTCCTTGGAGCTGTAAGCCTGCACCTCGCCA
>JARGPD010000251.1 GCA_029212845.1 Planctomycetota bacterium | reverse complement strand
ACATGGACCTGTTCCTGCGCATCGCGCCGGAGCTGTACCTCAAGCGCCTGATCGTCGGTGGCCTCGAGAAGGTCTTCGAGTTCAGCCGCAACTTCCGCAACGAGGGGCTCTCCAACCGGCACAACCCCGAGTTCACGATGCTCGAGCTGTACCAGGCCCAGGCGGACTTCACCCACATGATGGAGATCATGGAGGCGATCATGGCGGGCGCGGCCAAGGAGGTGCTCGGCAAGACCACCGTCGAATTCCGCGGCAAGAGCTACGACCTCGGCGCGCCCTTCCAGCGCGCGCGCTACGACGAGCTGTTCGAGCAGGCCAACGGCTGCGCGATCGACGACGAGCCCGCCGTGCGCGCCCGCGCCGCCGAGCTCGGCATCAAGATCCCGGACGACTGGGGCTACTGGAAGCTGGCCTCCGAGGTCTTCGAGGAGACCGTCGAGGAGAGCCTCGAGGGCCCGATCTTCGTGACCCACTACCCCTCGGCCATCTGCCCGCTCGCCAAGCCCGACCCGGCCGATCCCCGCTTCGCCGAGCGCTTCGAGCTGTTCCTCGGCGGCATGGAGCTCTCCAACGCCTTCTCCGAGCTGAACGACCCGATCGTGCAGATGGAGCGCTTCGAGGAGCAGGTCGCCCAGAAGGACCCCGAGACCCCCGGCGAGGTCGACGTCGACTACGTGCAGGCGCTCGAGTACGGCATGCCGCCCGCCGGCGGCCTGGGCATCGGCATCGACCGCCTGGTCATGGTGCTCACCGGCCAGGACTCGATCCGGGACGTGCTGCTGTTCCCGACCATGCGCCGCCAGCAGGGCGAGGTCGAGGAGTCCCCCGAGGCCAGCAGCGACACCCCCACCGAGGCGCCCGCCTAGGCTTCGGCCTGGGCCCCCAAGCAACCGTGTACCGCTCGTTCCTCAGCTGGCGCTACCTCGTCTCACGGCGCACGAACCTGATCGGCATCACCGGCATCTTCGTGGCCGTCGGAGCCCTGATCCTGATCCTCTCGATCATGACCGGGTTCCTGGACGAGGCGCGCGCCCAGGTGCGCGGCAGCATGTCCGACATGCTGGTCAGCCCGATCACCCTGCCGCGCAAGGCCGGCGACGGGCGCGTGGTGCCGCGCACCCCGGACCGCCTGCTCGAGGTCCTGGCCGCCGACGACCGCATCGAGGGCATCGCGCCGCACCTCTCCTGGGCGGGCATGCTGACCCCCACCGGTCGCGACTCCAACCTCGCGACGGTCTTCCTGGGCAGCTCCCAGGTCGGCGACCTGCCGCTGGTGCAGCTGGTCGGGATCGACCACGAGCTCGAGTTCGCGGCGACCGAGCTGCGCGAGGCCCTGACCGTCGAGCCGACCCTGGACAAGCTGGGCTCGCCCAAGGGCCGCCGGGTCGAGAACCCCGACGACCCCTTCGCGGACCCGCCCGAGTACCGCCGTCGCGGCGCTCCCAAGCCCGTGGTGCTGGTCGGCGAGCAGCTCTACCACCGCATGCAGCTGCAGCGCGGTCAGCTGGTGGAGATCGCGACGATCGTCCCCGGCGAGGGCGAGACCGCGACCAACAACGGCAAGTTCGTGGTCGGCGGGACCTTCCGCAGCGGCGCGAACGAGCTCGACGGCGAGCGGGTCTACATGGACCGCGCGGCCCTGACCGACCTGCTCGGCGGCGTGCACGAGTACAGCGAGGTCCTGATCCAGCTCAAGGACTACGACCGGGACGCGGTCGCCGTGCGCGACGAGCTGCGGCACTCGCTGGCCCTGCTCGGGCTCGTCCGTGGGCACCCCAACGAGGTGCGCACCTGGGAGGAGTTCAACCAGACCCTGCTCGGCGCGATCGAGAACGAGCGCAGCCTGATGGGCATCATGCTCAGCCTGGTGCTGGTCGTGGCCGGCTTCTGCATCTTCGCGATCCTCTCCATGATGGTGATCGAGAAGAAGCGCGACATCGGCATCCTGACCGCCCTCGGCGCGACCCGCGGCGGCGTGCTGGTGATGTTCCTGATGGTCGCCTTCTGGGACGCCCTCGTCGGCACGATTCTCGGCACGATCGTCGGCGTCTGGCTGGCCGTTCGCGTCGACCCGATCGAGCGCTGGCTGAGCGAGAACTTCGGCATCGAGATCTTCAACCGCGACGTCTACCTGTTCGACCACATCCCCTCGCGGGTCGACCCGATCGCGGTCGCCATGATCGTCGTCGGCGCCTTCCTCTGCACGCTCCTGTTCGCGGCCATCCCGGCCTGGAACGCGGCGCGCACCGACCCGCTGCAAGCCCTGAGGTACGAGTGATGGACGCTAGCAACTCGGCCCTCAGCAGCGGCCCCTTCGCCGAGCACAGCACGGCGCCGGAGCCTGTCGTCACCGCCCGCGGCATCGTCAAGTCGTTCCAGATCGGCAGCCGCGAGCTGATGATCCTGCACGGCATCGACCTCGACCTCGTGCCCGGCGAGCGGCTCGGCCTCGTGGGCGCATCTGGCGCCGGCAAGTCGACCTTGCTGCACTCGCTCGGCCTGCTCGAGCGCCCCACCGAGGGCAGCGTGCACGTGGAGGGCGTCTCCGCCTGGGACCTGCCGCCGGTGGCACGCGCCGCCATGCGCAACCAGAAGCTGGGCTTCGTCTTCCAGACCTACCACCTCCTGCCTGAGCTGAACTCGGTCGAGAACGTGATCCTGCCCGGCATGATCGAGGCGCGCGGCTTCGGCGCACGGCGCCGCAAGAAGGACCTGGTCGAGCGCGCGTCGAACCTGCTCAGCGTGTTCGGCCTGGGTGACCGGCTCAAGCACCGTCCGGCGCGCCTCTCCGGCGGTGAGCGCCAGCGTGTGGCCATCACCCGCGCCCTGATCCTGGACCCGCCGGTGCTGATCGCCGACGAGCCGACGGGCAACCTCGACTCGACCACGAGCGGCAACATCCTCGAGCTGCTGCTCGAGGAGCAGCGCCGTCGCGGGCTCGCGCTGCTGCTCGTGACCCACGACGCCCATGTGGCCGAGGGCTGCGACCGGGTCCTGACCATGGTCGACGGTCGGATCGTCGACGACGCAGCCAGGGCTACGCCGGCCGAGCCGGAAGCGACAGCCTAGAAGGAGCCGCCTTTCAGGTGCCGCGGGTCGGCCGTGGGCGGCGCCGAGGACGAGGGGCTCGCTTCGCCGGGCACCCCGCTGGCCCAGCCGAGTCGCTCGCGCAGGCGCCGGTAGGGATCCAGCTCGGGCATCGAGA
>JARGPD010000250.1 GCA_029212845.1 Planctomycetota bacterium | reverse complement strand
GCGACGTGTGCCTCGCCCGCGGGGCGCAGGGCGAGCGCGGCGGCGTCGAAGCGCTCGGGTGCCTGGTCGTGGTCCTCGAACATCGGCCAGGTCACCAGGTCGTTGTCGTTCGAGCGCAGGGTGGCCTCGACGCCGCCGAGCTGGCCATGCCACCAGAGGCCGAGGGAGCGCCCCGGGCGCGGGGCCTCGAGCTCGAGCACCGCGCGCTCTCCCGGGCCGAGGCGCAGGCCCGTGGTGCCCGCCGGTTGACCGGCGGCGCGCGCGAGGTCGGTGCCGCTCAGCCCGGTGCGTTCCACCGTCGGGACCAAGTCCCCGGCCGTGGCGCTAGCGGCGAGTCCGAGGAGGGCGATCGAAGCGAGGAGCTGCTGGAGGGGGGCGCGCATGGGAGCAGGGAGAGGGACGCGGAGTTGGGGAGTCCGTTCGGTATAACAGGTCGAGGGCCGAAGCCGAAAGGGACCTTTGGGCCGGCCCCCCAACCACCCTCTTGAGCCAACGCGACATGAGCACGACCGAGCACGACCTGCGAGTGGACTACGTCGAGCTGCCCGCCACCAACGTGGGCGCCGCCAAGGCCTTCTACAGCAAGGTCTTCGGCTGGGAGTTCGTCGACTACGGCCCGACCTACACCGCCTTCAGCGACGGGCGCCTCGAGGGCGGCCTCAACGGCGAGCGCAAGGTCCCTTCCGAGCCCGGCGGCGCCCTCGTCGTCATCTACGCCGTCGACATCGACGCCGTCGAGACCAAGGTCCTCGAGGCCGGTGGGCGGGTCAGCATGCCGATCTTCGAGTTCCCCGGGGGACGTCGCTTCCACTTCGTCGACCCCAGCGGCAACGAGCTGGCCGTCTGGTCGCACCTCGCCCCCAAGGCCGGCAAGGCCAAGGCCTAGCCCGTGACCGTCGCTGGCCGCCCGCTCGCCGACGAGGCCCTGGCCGAGCTGCGCCTGCGCTCCCTCGACCCAGGCTCGGCGCTCGAGCTGACCCCGGAGCAGCTCGCGGGCTTCTTCGTGGGCTGGCCGAGCCCCCCGAGCCCAGCGCGCTTCGCCGAGCTGCTCGCCGGGAGCGCGGCCGTCGAGGTCTGCCAGGACACCTCGCGAGCCGGCGCGCCCCTCGTCGGCGTGCTCACCGGCCTGACCGACGGCGTGCTGTTCCTGTACCTCCCGCTGCTCGAGGTGCTGCCGACGCACCAGGGCCGCGGCATCGCCCGGCGCCTGGTCGAGCGCATGCTGGCGCGCTTCGGCGAGCTCTACGCCATCGACCTGGTCTGCGACGAGGCCCTGCGCCCTTTCTACGAGGGCCTCGGCCTGCGCCCCCTGCAGGCCATGGCCCTGCGCCGCTACGAGCACCAGGCCGGGCGCTAGCGCCCGGTCGAAAACGCACCGAGCCTGACCGAAGCCGACAGAATCCTCGGAATCCCGGTTGTCGCCTCGCACCAAGCGCGTTGAGTCCTGCATGGAGCGTGAGCGCCGAGCGGATGAGTCGAGCAACAGGCCGCGAGTGCTGCTGGTCGATCTGAACAACCACGCGCGCTATCCGACGCTCGCCGTGGGTCAGATGGCCGCGGTCCTTCGCGCTGGGGAGGTCCGCGTGCGGCTCGTCTCGCCACTTGCTGTTGGGGTTCGGGGCGCGGTGCGTGACCGTCGCGCGAGGCCGTGGGGGCTCTTGGACGAGCGCCTGCGTTGGTGGACCGCGAAGACGGCGGTGCCGGGCGTCCAGGGGCTCCGCAAGCGCCTTGCTACGAGGCGTGGACCATCGAGCGCCGAGGCTATCGAGAGGTCCGTCCGGCAGCTGCGTGCTGCGCTGCTCGATCCGCCCGATGTGGTGCTGCTCTCGGTGTACTTCCTCTATGCCGACGTGGTGCGCGCCCTGCTCGTGCTGTGCGTCGAGGCGGGCATCCCCGTGCTCGCCGGAGGGCCAGGCTTCACCGACCCCGAGGCGGTGGGCGAGTGGCTCGCGATGGAGGGGATGTCGGGGGTCTTCGCCGGAGAGTGCGAGCCCGTGCTGGTTCACCTGGTCGAGCTAGCGGCCAAGGGAGAGGATCTGTCGGGGGTTCCTGGGTGCATGACTCCGGGTCGCTCCGCGTTCCAGGTCGCGCGGCCCCTCGGAGACCTCGATCAGCTTCCGTACCCAGACTACGACGGCTTCCCCTGGGAGCTCTACCCGACGAGGGTCGTCACCATGCTCACGGGCCGTGGCTGTGGGTGGGGCGTCTGCACCTTCTGCTCGGACGTCCTCACCTCGAACGGGCGCACCTTCCGGACCCGCAGCCTGGAGCATGTCCTGGGCGAGCTGGCCCACCAGAGCGAGCGCCACGGCGTGCGGCTGTTCCACTTCAGCGACCTCAAGCTCAACTCCAACGTCGAGCTCTGGCGCGGCCTCCTCCAGCACTTCCAAGCGACCGTTCCAGGAGCCCAGTGGACCTGCTCGGTGCACCTCGGCGGGCAGGGGGACCAAGGACTCTCGTTCGAGGACCTCAAGCAGGCCCGGGAGGCGGGACTCGTTCGCATCACGACCGGTGTCGAGAGCGGCAGCCAAGAGCTCCTGAATCGCATGGCCAAGGGCGTCCGGGTCTCCGAGCTCTCGCGCTTCGTCAGCGACGCGCGGAGGGCGGACATCTCGGTGCGCGTGACGATGTTCACCGGCTACCCAGGTGAAGGGTCTAGCGACCTGGACGCGAGCACGCGCTTCCTCGCACAGCACTCCGAGGACCTCGACCGGGTGCACCTCTCTCGCTTCTCCATCCAAGTCGGCGCGCCGATCACGCACAGGATCCAAGGAACTCCGGAGGCCTACCCGGACCTCGCGGTGCAAGCGGGAGCGAGCCGGGGCGAGTCGTTGCCGCACACCGACGCTCGCATGGACCGTTGGCGGTACCGGCGGGCGATCGGGAGGCTCCTTGGTGAGGTGCACCGGATCAACCGCCGCCCCTTGCGGGCGACCGCCCGGGCTCTAGAAGGAGCCATGTAGCCGACTCGCTCTGGCGCTTGGCTAGTCGCGCAGCTCGTTGCCGACCTTGCGGGCGCGCAGGGGCTTGTCGGGGTCGATGCCGGTCGCGAGGGCGAGGTCGTGCAGGAGCCGCCAGCCGGCGGCGAGGGCCACCAGCCCGCGGTGGTCGCCGACGTCGGGCAGGCGCAGGGTCGGGAAGGGCGTGTCGCGGTCGGCGAGGGCCAGCACCCTCACGCCCTCGGCGGACACCTTGACGAGAACCGACTCCAGC
>JARGPD010000079.1:15910-20288 GCA_029212845.1 Planctomycetota bacterium | reverse complement strand
TGCGACCGCATCTTCACGCGCCTCGGCAGCGGCGACGACATCAGCCGCGGCGCTTCGACCTTCATGGTCGAGATGGTCGAGATCGCGAACATCCTGAACAACGCCACGGCGCGCTCGCTCGTGATCCTCGACGAGGTCGGCCGCGGCACCAGCACCTTCGACGGCCTGGCCATCGCCTGGGCCCTGGTCGAGCACCTCTACGGCAAGGTCGGCGCCCGTGCCCTCTTCGCGACCCACTACCACCAGCTGACCAGCCTGCCCGAAACCCTGCCCGGCGTCTTCAACCTCAACGTCGCGGTGCGCGAGAGCGGCGACGACATCACCTTCCTGCACCGCATCGTCGAGGGCGGCACCGACCGCAGCTACGGCATCCACGTCGCCCGCCTCGCCGGCGTCCCCCACGCCGTGCTGACCCGCGCCAAGTCGATCCTGGCGGAGCTCGAGACCGAGGCCGACAGCACGACCGGCCTGCCCCACGCAGAGCAGCCCCATGGCAGGCCCACCGCAAGATCGGGGGCGGATGCCCCACCAGCGAGCGTGCAGGCGCCCACGAGCTCACTCGTCGCGGAGCTCTCCGAGCTCGACGTCGAAGCCATGACGCCGCTCCAAGCCCTCGTCGAGCTCGCCCGCCTGCGCGACGCCGCGCGAGACTGAGAGCTCGAGCAGCCCGGGTGGGCAGCAGCTGGCGCCTCCGGACTCGTCAAGCTAGTCGAAGTAGGTCTCGGGGAGCTCGATCCGGAGCTCGGTCGTCACGCCGGCCCCGATCGTGACCTGGCCGAGGTCGAGCCGCTTGGCATCGAGAGCCTCGCGACTTTTGGACTCCATGGCGAAGGCGATCTTGGCGTTGCGTGTGCCGAGGCTACGCGGATGGCCGGACAAGCGCAGGGTGCCGGCCCCAAGGCCAGGGACGTGGATCCGGCCGTGCTCGTCGCTGGTGTCGAGGAAGGTCACAGGCGCTTCGTCCGTCTCGCTGAAGAGCAGGAAGCCCTGGACCCCAGCGACCGGACTCCCTGCCGCGTCGACGAAAGTCAACGCCAGGTCGCCGACGGCCACCGAGAAGGTGATGCTCTGCTCGCTACCGGGCTCTGCTGACCACTCGCCAGGACGCGCGACCGCGCCATCCCCTGGCCTGTCGCCATGGGTCACGAGCAGGCGATGGAGGCCCGGAAGTCCGTGATGGACGAACCCGCTCGCGCCGCCTTCATAGCGCCCGACGCTCCTCCACCACGGCTCGCTCGAGCCCGGCGAGCTCATCCAGCGCTGGACTTCGAAGCTCGCCCCCTCCAAGGGTCGACCGCCCTCGGTCACGGTCGCCTCGAGCCGAGCGGGCTCCCAGGGGCGAAGGTCCAGGGTCAAGCGTGCGGGCTCGCCCTGGATCGTGAGTGCTGGCCCCAGATCCACCTCCTGGAAGCCCAGGTCGAGGGAGGCCGACCAGGTGCCTTCGGCCAGCTCCAGCGACGCGGCCGGCCCGGACAGGATGTGGACGACGCGCTTCGCAGGGGCGGCTGCACCGACCGGGCGGAGCACGAGGCGTGGGGCCCGACCGAGGACTTCGTTCAGCCCAGTGACGAGGTCTGCGCCAAGCACGGTGAGCTCGAGCTGCCCGGGGCGCTGACCAACGAGCCGCAGCTCGCCGTGGGCGTCGAGCCGCTCGAGCCTGACCGCCGCCGGCTCGCAACCGGGCCCATCGAGCCAGACACCGAGTGGGATCCCACCCGGCCCTTCCAGCACGATCTCGCCGTGCTCGTCGGCGATCGCTTCATCCAGCACCAGCCCCCAGCCCGCGCCCCCGGCAGCTGGCCACGCCTCGGTTCGGGCCAGGCTGGGCCGCTGCCCAGCCTGCTCGCCGAGCCCGTGAAGCACCACACGGCAGCCCGCGATCGGCTCGCCGCGATCGTCGGTGACCCGGGCGCGACGTTGGACCGCCCGCTCGAGCATGAACTCGACCAGCGCACCGTCGCGGCCCGGCTCCCAGATCCGGTAGGCACTTCGCACGAGACCGAGGGACTCGTCCGGCACGACGCAGACCTGATAGCTGCAGCTGCGCAGACCGTCCAGGGTCCGAGTCCCATTGGGGTGCGGGCCCTCCATCACGGGGCGAATGACGCTGCCCGGCGGCTGTGGCGCCAGGGCATGGGGTTCGGTCGGGGCCAACCAGACCGTGTAGTCCTCGACCGCGAGCCCATCGTCGGAGGCGGTGACCCTGACGGTCAGCTCGTGGCTGTCGTCGAGCACGAGCTCGACCTCCGACTCACCCCACTCGACCTTGCGTTCCAAGCGGGTCAGGTCGAAGCCTGGAGCCAGGGCAGAGAGCTCGACGGTGTCCTTGTTGAAGCCGACCCGCGGCACGTCGAAGCGGCCCTGTCCGTCGGCCTCGACCACGCGATGGCCCCAGCCCGCTCCCCGGACGGAGATCCGCGCACCCGGCACGAGCCCGGCACGCCGGTCGACGACCCAGCCATGGATCCACTGCTCGGGCTCGAGCAGCTCGAAGCCGAAGCGCAGCTCCTCGGCACCCGTCTCGAGCAGGACGATCGTGGCTTCCTCCTGGAGGTGGTCCTTGGGAACCAGGCGATAGCGACCGGGCGGCAGCCAGCCGAAGTCGGCCTCGCCACTGGCGTCGGTCCTCACCTCTGCAGCGTGGGCCAGTCGCGCATGGTGGGCAGGCGAATCGGCCTGCTGGAGCCGCACCAGCGCCCCCCCCATGCCCCCGTCCCCCTGGGCCTGGCCGATCGCATGGACGCCGGGGGTCAGCGTGGTGTCGCCTAGGTCCCCACCATCAGCCGCTAGCTCCTCGTTCAGGTTGCTTCCGGCCGGTACGAATCCCTTGGCTCGAAACTCCAGGCGACGTGGGCCACCGCGCTCGGGCGCGATGAGCGAGAAGTGCCCGTCCGCGCCGGTCTCGACCGACGAGGATGCGGTCATGAGGAACCAGGTGGCCGGCCGGTCCGCGCCCTCGACCAGGGCGACCGAAGCACCGGACACCGGGCTGCCATCGGCACGGACCACGCGTCCGCGGATCGTAGCTGGGCCCTCCTCCGGCAGAGCGATGGGAACGGCTCCGCGTAGGGACGCCTCGCCGGCGACCCCTTGGACAGAGCTCTGCACCTCGGCCTCGAGCCCAGCCGGAGGTGGAGGCGCCTGCGTCGCGACCGGCCCTGCCCTGGCAGTCGGGATCGGCACGTGGGAATCGTGAGCGTCAGGGCCTCGCCCCCAGATCCAGAGGGACAGGAGGACGAGGGCCGCTACGGGAACGAGGGGCAGGCTGCTGCGTTGCATGGGATCACTTCTAGATGGGGGATGCCCCGGAGCCGACCCTGGCCCCGGGACTCGATGCGACCGCTTGGCTCAGGCCTTGGACGGCCCGGACCCAGGGGTCTCGGTCCCGCAGGCCTTCGAGTGGCCCTGGACCCGATCGAGGTCGAACCAGGTCTCGCCATCCGGCTTGCGCGCGCTGCCCTCGCCATCCCCAGCCTTCTTGGGCTTGAACTTGTCCGGTTGGCCATCCCCGTCGAGGTCGTAGAAGTCGCCCTCGTAGACGTCACCACCGTCCAACGTGACCGTCCCGGTGCCCATCGAGACCGCACCGGGGTCCGCCTCGCTCCCGCCGAAGGGATCGATCTCGGCACTGGCCGCGTACTCCTCCCCGTCTGCGTTCGTGTACTTCGCCTCCGCCTTGCAGGCCCCGAGCAGCAATAGGGCGGAGCAGGCCGCCGCCATGGTCATCCTTGCGATCATCACTCTTCCTGGATTCGAGTCGGCCCCCACCCGTGCGAAGCGGGATCCGGGGGCGTGCGTGTCGTGGACTCCCCAGCGGAGCCCCTCGGCAAGAAGAGGACGCTCGGCCCGCGACACGGTGACACCCAAAAGGCTGGGTTCTTGCTCCGCCGCCCGTGGAGGCTGATCCGCCACCGGTCCAAGGTGGCCGGCCTTCCCCCTGGGCTGCCCCCTTGGTGGCCGGGCGCCGCACCCGGCTGGAGCCGCCGTCCGAGCCGGAGCCCAGCGCCCCCCCAGGTCGAGGAGTTGGCTCCGCCTGCCAAGGACCAGATGCCCGAGCGGGGCTGCGGGGTGTGGTGCCGGCCTCTCATCCCTCGACGCCGGCGGTGGAACGAGCCCCATCGACGGTCGTCGTGGCCGAGTACCACGAGCGCGACCTCGACTGCCGGGCCCGCGCAGCTTCGCCGGCACGATCAACGGGCACCGCCACGTCGGCCTGCGCTCCGAGCGCGGGCCCTGACTGGGATCCCTGGCAGGCCCTGAAGTGGTCGGCCTCGAGTCCCGCCGCTGCTGGATGTCGGTGATCGACCCTTGCGAGGTGCGAGACCACGCCATCCGCCGGGGCGAACCACGGGGGCGGCCGCAGGCGCCGAGCGCAGCT
>JARGPD010000079.1:0-15810 GCA_029212845.1 Planctomycetota bacterium | reverse complement strand
CGCAACAGCGCAAGTCCACCGGCTGGCCGTCCACCTTGCGGTGCGCTCGAACGGCAAGGTCCTAACCGGAGCGGGCCTGGCCCCCGCACCAGCAGCCGTCGCGACCTGCCGTCGCGCGATCGGCTGCCGCGCGGGACCCACGCGCCAGCTGGTGCGGTCCAGGCTCGCCCGACGGCCGGCGCGCACAAGCGGGGACTCGAACCACGCAACGACCCGCCTGCCCGGGCTTGCCCTGGGCTCGTGCCCTAGTCGCCGGCGCCCGGGACTCCCCGACGGAATCCAGGCAGAGGTCCGAAGGCAGCTCAGGCCGCGACCAGCCGCCCCAGCCCCGGAGGCCTGCATCCCCGACTTCTGGATCGGGCTCGTGCAGGGGCCCGCATCGAGGGCCTCTCGAAGCTAGCTGCCCGTCGGGCGTGCCGGGCGCTTCAATCCAGCGAGCGCGCCACCTTGAACAGGGCGTACTTGCGCTGGGTCTTCAGCTCTTCGGCCGTCTCCAAGGTCTCGAAGAGGTGCGGGTAGCGCTGCTCCGAGATCGAGAAGTAGATCGCGTAGCCGGGGTAGCGGATCGAGCTCTCGCCGGCCTGCTGGGTGCGGTTGGGCTGGCCGGGCGGGGCCTCTTCGAAGCTGTAGACCTGGCTGATCCACATGTCCCGGAGGGCGTAGTCGTAGTCGGTGACGTACAGCTCCGCGAGGGCTTCCAGGTCCTGGGCGAAGGGCTGCTCGGCCGCGCTGAGCAGCTCGTAGCCCGCCTGGGTCAGCTGCTCGCCGTAGATCGTCCGAGCATGCTCGAGCCCGAGCCCGTGGACCACGGGGGCGAACTGCCGCCGCATCTGCTCGCGCTCGCGCTCGTCCAGCCCGAACTCCTTCTCCGCATGCTCGAGCACCTCGTCTCGGGTCGGCTGCCAGCGCTCGCCACCATAGGGCTGAGGGGCTGCGTCCGCGGGCTCCTCGGGAGCCTCCATGCGCGAGTCGAGGGCGGCTCCCTCGGGACGCTGCTCGTCCGTCAGTCCGAGCGCGGGCGCCGCGGCCTCGGGCTCGAGCCCTGCGCCCCAAGTCAGGGCGCTTTGCGAGACCGTCTCGCCGGTCGCCGAGGAGCTGAGGAGGCCCCCGTACCCGAGGGCCAGAAGCAGGCCAAGGGCCGAGACTCCGAGGACGACGACGCCCCCCTTGACCGTAGCGATGCTGCCCGCCGTGTTGCCTGGCCCGAACCTTCGCGGTCCGCTGATCGCGTCCTTTCCAGTGCCTTGGCCCCAGGTCGACGATGCCCGCACGCCTGAAGACTTCACTCGCATGCTGTGCACTCGACCGCAGTGGTCGAGGCCAAGTACTGGGTTCCCGGCAGGCCGAAGCTGAAGTTCGTCGAGCCCGAGCCACAGCGAATCAGCGGGTAGTCGTCGTCCTCGCCGAAGCCGCTGACCGTGGGCGCTGGGGTCTTGCACTTGCGCACCCCACCCACGACCTGGCAGAAGGCCGCGGTCGAGCCGTTGAGATCACTGGGCAGGTCCCACTCCCTGACGATCGAGAGGCTGCAGCCGGACTCTTCGCACGCGATCAGGCCGCCCTCCAGGTCATACAGGCCCTCGCACTCCCCGCCCTGGTTGACCACGGTGATCTTGATGTAGTTCGACGAGGTGATCCAGACGGTGTCCTCGTAGCTCGGCGCGCCGAAGAGGTCCTCGCAACCCGAGCAGTCCACGGCGGGCTCGGCCGTGCCGGCGGCCGCAACGAATACCGGCAGCAGGGCAAGCACTGCGACCGAAGAGAGCCAAGGAAAGCGAGCGATGACCATGTTGACCCCATCGGGTTCTGATTGATTGTTTGGGTCGCCGAGTTGCGCAGACATGGACCTCGAAGACCAAGGTGTAATCATTCTGCTAGCTCGAACACTAGAGGACACGTGGAAGGGCCGCAAGGCCCGCCGTGCAACGGGCCATTCGCGACGAACCGCGCCGTTCATGACTCACATCCAGCTACAGGGCAATCACTTACGGCGCTCCACAGCGCCCATTCCAGCCCCGGGAATCGGGGGGAATTGCACGCGCATTATCCCGCGTTCCAGGCCCCACCCACCGCAAATGGAAGCCGCCCGCCCCCCCCGGTTTGGGAGCGGCGGGCGGCATGATATATTGCCTACGGCCCCCGCTCAGGCGCCGGCGGGGAAGCCGCGCTCGGCTCGAACGGCGGCCCTGGCGCGCTCGATGGCGTCCGTGCTGGCGCGCTTGAGGTCCCAGGTGATCTTGAGCTTGCTGCAGGTCCACACGAACCACTTGGTCGGGTCGAAGTGCCACCAGCGGATGCCGTTGCGGTAGTCGCCGTGGAAGACGTGGTGGTAGTTGTGGTAGCCCTCGCCGAAGGTGATCAGGGCCGTGACGACCGAGTCGCGGGCCGAGTTCTTGGTCGAGTAGGGCTGGTCCCCGATCTTGTGGGCGACCGAGTTGATCGCGAAGGTCGCGTGCCACTGGACCGCGAGGCGCAGGAAGCCAGCGCACAGGAGCGCGCCGATCGGGTCGCCCCAGATCAGCCCGAGGCAGAAGGGCAGCACCGCGCCGGACACGATCGCGAAGGCCAGGTAGTGGTTGTGCTGCAGCATCACCAAGGGGTCCTTCTGGAGGTCCTTGACGTTGTTGAGCTCCTTGCCTTCGTTCTTGAACAGCACCCAGCCGACGTGCGCCCACCAGAAGCCGACGTTGATGTTGTAGGGGTCCTCGTCCTGGTCGACCTTGCCGTGGTGCACGCGGTGGTCGCTCGACCACTTGAGCGCCGAGTTCTGGATCGAGGCGGCGCCGAAGAACAGGTAGAAGAGCCGCAGGAACCAGCGCGCGCGGTAGGTCGGGTGCGAGAACAGGCGGTGGTAGCCGCCGGTGATCGAGAGGCCGCAGAAGCAGAAGTACACGAGGCCCAGCGCGAAGCTCCACCAGCTGAAGGCCTCGGCGAAGATCATGTAGAAGATCGTGGCCACGGCGAGCACGTGGGCGACGGCCAGGAAGGTCGTGTTGACCTTGTCGATCTTGAGGTTCTCGGGTCTGACGTGGTGCTGCTGCAAAGGGCTCGCGGGTGCTGGGTCTCTCGGGACAGGAAGGGTCTGGCTGGAACCGGCGGAAGGGCCAAGGGAGCCAGCGGGGATTGTAGCGATCCGGGGCCGGAGCGGATCCTGGGAAAGACAACGTGGTACCCGCCAAGTCCGCCGGGTCCGCAGCCACCCCCCGGAAGGCCCTTTAGGAGCGGGGAGCCCGGCTTACAAGGCGGCGCGGACGGAATCCCACAGGATGCAGCGCTCGCTCAGGGCCTCGCGGGCCGTGTCCATGGCCTCGGCCTCGAGCCGCGCGTCGCCTTGGTGCAGCCGCGTGAACAGCTTGCGCGCCGCGGGGCCGTGGTCGCCGCCGTCCAGCTCGATGTGGCGCTCGAGGTAGAAGCGGAAGAGCCCCCAGGCTTTGGCGTCGCGCTCGTCGAGCTGGGCGACCAGCTCCTGGAACATGGCCGGGATGACCTCCTCGCGGCCCTGGGTGAAGGCGGCCGCGATGCGGTGCAGCTCGCCGGTGGCGATCACGTCCAGGGTCCAGGTCACGAAGCGCGCCACACCCGGTGGCCAGCTGCCCGCGGCCAGCAGCTCGCGCGGCTCGCCGCCGGCACGGATGCCGGCGATCAGCGCCTCGATCGGCCCCGTGTCCGCGCCCGCGTCCGCCATCGCGTCGAGGTACAGCTCGAAGTGCGAGGCGTGGCCGCGGGTCGGGTGCACGTCGCTCTCCTCCTCGAGCACGATCTCGTTGATCAAGCGGCGCGAGGCCAAGTCGTCGGTCGGAAGCCAGGGCGAGCCGACCGAGGTCAGGCGCTGCTGAAGGGTCTTCAGCAAGCACTGGAAGTCCCACACGGCGAAGACGTGCGAGCGCATGAAGGTGCGCAGCTCGGCCGGCCCGGTCAGGGCGGCGTAGAGCGGGTGCTCGGCGACGGACGGCAAGGCGGTGGTCATCGGAAGGGCTCCGGTCGCTGGGCTAATCGGCGTCGGAGGTGCCGCAGAACTCGGTCAGCTCGGCGCGCATGGCGGCCAGCTTGGTCGCGCTGACGTTCGTGCGCGGGAAGCTGGCGAGGCTGTCGAAGTAGCGCCTGCCGACGAGCGCCCAGTCGCACTCCTCTTCGACGTAGCGGCGGGCGGCGGCCTCGAGGGCCTCGCACCGGGCAGGGTCCTGGCTGAGCTCGACCAAGAGCTCGGCGATCGCCTCGACCTCGCCCTCGCCGAGCGGCACCTTGGGGATGCAGTCGGCGGGCAGTTCTGCCTGCTCGGCCACGCCCGTAGCGATCACCGCGCGACCGAGGGAGAGCGACTGGTAGATGCCGCCCGAAGTGCCGCCCGAGGTCGGGCCGCGCAGGTTGACCGAGACGTCGCCGGCGTGGATCCAGTCCCAGGCCTCCTCTTCCGGGACGTAGCCGGTGAAGTGCACCGCGTCCTCGACGCCCAGCATCCGCGCGAGGCCCTCCGGGTCGATGTTGTCGGGGTGCCAGCCGCCGGCCAGCACCATGTGGATGTCGTCGCGGGTCTCGCGCGCCAGGGCCAGGCCGGCCAGCAGGCGGTCGATGCGCTTGTGGGGCTGCACGCCGCCGAAGCTGACCACCAGGAAGCCGTCGCACCAGGCCTTGGGCAGGTCGAGCTTGGCCCGCAGGGCGCGCCGGTCGCCGCGGTCCTCGGTCAGCCAGCGCTTCTCCGAGCCGTGGGGCAAGAGGCCCATCGGGATGTGCGCGCCGCGCCGTGCCTTGATCTGGTCGCCGACGTAGTTGCTGTGGACGATGAAGGCGTCGGCGTGGTCGACGACGGATCGGTTGAGCGGCAGGTCGAAGCGGTCCCGGGACAGGTCGACGGGCCGGATCGGGTACTTGGGCGGCAGGCTCAGGTCCAGCTCGTGGCGCCCGTCCGCGTCGTGGAAGACGACCGAGCTGACGAAGGCGCCCAGGCGGCGGCTGTCGCCGTGGCTGCGCTGCTCGGCGGTCACCTCGATGCCGGAGACGCCGATCGTGCAGAAGGGCTCGTCGGTGGGCTCGAGCTCGACCACCAGGACGGCGCCGGCGCAGTCTTGGGTGCAGGCGAAGTCGGTGCTCGGGCCGCCCTCGATCGCCAGGCTCAGGTGGCGGCCGGGCTCGGAGCCGAGGTCGACCTCGATGCGGGTGACGCCCTCGGCGGGCACCCGGAAGAGGGCCTGGTCGGCGATCCAGCGGCCGGCCGGCTCGAGGCCATGCCAGCCCGCGAGCAGCTGGCCCAGCTCGCCGTGGCAGTCGGGCAGGTGCGCTGGCTGGCTGCGCTCCCGCCGGCGGTCGAGCCAGCAGTTGAAGTAGGTCAGCGCCTGGGCGAAGCCGCCCTCGCGCAGGGCTTGCAGGTGCCCCTTCCAGCCGCCGCGCACGAGGCCCGGATAGGCGGCCAGGGCCAGGTCGAACAGCACCCAGTCGTGCTGCATCACGACCCCGCCGAGGTGGCGGATCATGCGCGGCATGAAGTTGTGGTTGAGCTCGTTGCCCAGCTGGTAGAGCACCTGGTCGTAGGCGTTCGGGTCGAGCTCGAGCACGCTCTTTGGGTCTTCGCCCGGCCACTCGTCCTCGCCCGCAGCGAGGGCCCGCGCGGCCTCGGGGCGCACGAATAGGTCGACCTGGCAGTGCTGGCGCAGGTACGGCAACAGGTGCCGGGTGTAGTCACCGATGCCCGACCGAACGGAGGGCGGGGTCGTGACGAGGGCGACGCGCATGGGAGGCAGGGAGCCTGGCTCGTTAAGCCGTGATCACCTCGACGCCGTCCTTGGTGACGATCATCGTGTGCTCGGTCTGTGCGGTCATCTGGCCGGGCTCTTCCACCAGGGGCGGGAAGCGCAGGAGCGAGCCCTGGCGGGCCAGCTTCGAGAAGGTCGCCTCGACCGCCTCGGTGGGCAGATGCTTGAAGTAGCGGCGCGCCACGGGCAGGCCGTGCCAGCTCTGGATGGCGCGCAGCACGTCCTTGTCGACCCCCTTGGCGTTGCGCGGCGGGCGCACCAGCATGAAGACCTCGGACTTGCCCTTCTCCGCGATCCAACCGCGGCCGGTGGACGAGAAGGGCTCGATCGCGACGACCATGCCGTCGGTGATGCGCTCGCGGCCCTCGGGGTAGCTCGGGATCTGGGGCGGGCAGTGGACGGTCCAGCGGGCGACGCCGTGGCCGGTCAGGTTGCGGATCGGCTCGAAGCCCTTGCGGCAGATCGCGTTCTCGACGACGGCGCCGATCTCGCGCGTCTGCACGCCCACGCCGATCGTCGCGATGGCCGAGTTCAGGGCGTCCTCGGAGGCGCCGATCAGCTCGCCCCAGCGGCCGTCCGCGGACAGGTCGACCGTGCAGGCGTTGTCGGCGACCCAGCCGTCGACGTGCACGCCGATGTCGACCTTCACGCAGTCGCCCTCCTCGTAGACGCTGTCGTCGTCGGGCGAGCTGCAGTAGTGCGCGGCGATGTGGTTGCGGCTGGTCTGGGCGGGGAAGGCCGGCGCGGCCCCCTCGGCGGCCATCATCTCCTCGGCGGTCTCGAGGATGTGCCGCAGGCGCACCCCGGGCTTGATGTTCTCCCGGGCCCACTCACGGCAGTCCCGGGCGATGCGGCCTGCTTTGCGCAGCTTCTCGAGGTCTTCGGCGTTCACGGCGCAAAGGATAAGGGATCGGGTGGCGCGGGGGTGGCTGGAACCGTCGTCGGTGGCCGGGAATCCCGCACTTGGGTGCGCTGGGCCTAGGTCCGCGGGCGGCGCAGGAGCAGGGCGAGGGTGCCGACCAGGCCCAGCAGGCCGAGCAGCAGCCCCATCGCGAGGCCACGCGGCTCGTAGCGGAAGACCAGCTCGTGGTCGCCGGGCGGCACCCACACACCGCGCAGCCCGTGGTCCACGCGGACGACCTCCACGGGCTCGCCATCGAGCTCGGCGGTCCAGCCCGCGTCCCAGGCGTCGGTGAGGATCGCGAGGGCCGGCAGGCTGCCCTGGAGGTCCGGGTGCGTGTCGCCGGGGACGGCGCCGACGGCTGGTGGGCCAGCGGCCAGGCGCAGGCTGACCTCGGTGTCGCCATAGGACTCGAGCCCGCCTTGCAGGGGCGCTAGCGGGACCTGCTCGCCGGCCTCGAGGGCCGCGCGGAGGGCGGGGCCCAGGCTGGCCGCGCCGCCTGTTGTCGGCAGGGTCTCGAGCACGGCGACCCGCGGATCGAACTCGGCCGAGCCGAGGTAGGCCAGGCGCGCGCCGGGGTCGCGCAGGTAGCGCGCGCTGGTCGGCGCCAGGAAGCGCGGGGCCGCTCCGGGGTCCCGATAGACCTTGGTCGGGCCGTCGAGGAGCAGCTCGAAGGGCGGCGGCAGGTCGGCCGGTGACAGCAGGTAGCGCACGCCGAGCAGGCGCGCGAGGGGCAGGGCCTCCTGGCGATCGAAGCTGCGGATCTCCTTGATGAAGTAGGCGCCGCGCTCGTCGGTCGAGAGCTGCTGCACCAGGTCGGCGGTCGTAGCCAGCTCCATCGAGTCGTAGCCCGCCAGCATCGGGACGCCATAGAAGAGGTTCGCGCTGGGCATCAGGGCCGTGTTGTCGACCGAGAGCACGCGGAAGGGCGGCTCGCTAGCGACGCGCTCCTGCAGCAGGTCCGTGACGGCGGTCGCGGGCGCGAGCTCTGCGGGCTCGATCGTCGGGTTGTAGCCGCGGCCGAAGGCGATCAGCTCGAGGGCCACGAGCAGGGTCGCGGCAGGGGCCACGAGCGAGCGGGCGCGCCCCCCCAGCCGCGCCGCCAGGCCTTGGAGCCCGAAGGCCGCGAGGCACGCGAGGGCGAAGGCCAGCACCACCGCGAAGCGCATCAGCTTGGTGCTCTTGAGCTTCGGCACGGCGGCGACGGCGTCGTAGATGCCGGGCACCTGCCAGGCGATCGCGGCGGCGAGGGCGGCCCCGCCGGCCAGGAACCAGACCTCGCGGCGGCGGCGACCGAGCCAGACGCCGACCAGCGCCAGCAGCAGGGCGAGGCGCCCGACGTAGCCGCCGATCAGCTCGTTGAAGTTGACGTTCTGGCCGCTCGGCCCGTCGTAGGGGCCATAGCCCTGGGCCGCCGCCGGCGAGCCGTGGTGGCCCGGGTCCAGCATCAGGATGCCCGCGTCGGACGGGCTGATCCGGTCGACGGTCTGCAGCTGCTCGAGCACCACCGCGCCGCGCGAGTCGCCGAGGTACTCGAAGAAGGGCAGCAGCTGCGGCATCGCGACCAGCACGCCGAGCCCCGCGCCGAGTGCCAGCTGTCCGAGCCCCGCCCGCGACAGGCGTGTGCCCGCAACCGTCGTCGTCATGCGGAACAGGCTCCAGGCCCCGACCGCCAGGGCCACGTGCAGCGCCGTCTGCAGGTGGCCAGCCAGCAAGGCTCCCGCGACCATCAGCGCGAGCAGCGCGGCGTCGCGACCCGAGGCCCTGCGCGCGACGCGCTCGACCCCCCAGAGTAAGGCCGGCAGGAACAGGCTCACGTGGGTGTGCATGTGCCCGAGCCAGGCGACCTGGAAGCCGCACAGGGCGAAGGTCACCGCGCCGAGGATCGCCGGGCCGGCCGAGAGCCGCAGCGCGCGCAGGAACAGGTAGGTGAACAGCCCCGCGGCGACGAGCCGCAGCAGCGCGGACCACTCCAAAAACCACCAGCCCGGCGCGGCGAAGTAGACCCAGTTCAGCGGCCAGAAGTAGGCCGTCTGGTAGGTGCCGACCATCGGCTGGCCCATGTAGTTGTCCGGGTTCCACCAGGGCGCCTGGCCGGCCTGGATGCGCTCGGCTCCGAAGTGCATCCAGGGCTGCATCACGATCGCCTGGTCGAGCAGCACCGGGTTCGAGGGCACGCCCTCCTCCGCGCCGTCATCGCTCCACGGCGCGAACTGCTCGAGCGCATCGGCCTGGGACAGGACGCGGCTCGAGAGGAGGCTGTCGGACAGGAGCACGCCCGCGGCCAGCACCAGAGCCAGGAGCGCCAGCAGGAAGCCGCGCCGGTCGAAGGGCTCGGGGAGCTCGGGGGCGGATGCGCCCGTCAGCTGGCTCGATCCGGCTTCCGACATTCCATGACGTAGCGGAAGGACAGGTACTTGGTCGGCCAGATCGAGGTGAAGCCGTCGATCGCCTTCCACAGCTTCCAGGTCTTCTCGTTCAGGAAGCTGATGATCGTGTTGTCGTAGCGCACGCTGACGTCGAAGTGGCGCCCGAAGTTGCGGCTGTTCGAGAACTGGTTCTTGCTGAACAGGCCCCACTCGACCCGGCGGCGGGCGTGGTAGTGGGCGATCGAGATGTTCAGCAGGTTCGGCTCGACCGCGATGTAGCGGCCGCCCGGCTTGAGCACCCGGTGGATCTCGTCGGCGGCGCGCTGGGGCTCGGGCACGTGGTGCAGGAAGTCCCAGGAGTGGACCACGTCGAAGGTCTCGTCCTCGAAGGGCAGGTCGAGGGCCGAGCTCTCGTGGACCTCGGCGTTGGTGAGGCCCTTCTCGACGATCAGCTCCCGCGCCTGGTCCAACATTGGGACACACAGGTCGATGCCGGTCAGCTTCTCGGCGTGGGGCGCTAGCAGCGGGAAGTAGAAGCAGGTGCCGCAGCCCACGTCGAGCAGGTGCGGGACCTTGGTCGGAAACTGCCGCTCGAAGGCCTTTTTGACCAGGCCGGAGACCAGCGGGCGCTTGTCCAGGATGTATGGATCGAAGCGCTCGTAGTAGTCGTCCGGCTTGTCGTCGAGGAACTCGCGATAGTGCCGGCGGATCTGGTCGAGGTCGTAGAGCAAGGGCTTGGAGTGGGGTTCGCGCCCATAGGGTAGCCCATCGTCGGGTCGAGGCGGGGCGTTTCGCGGTTCACCCCAGAAGGAAACGAGGCCTGCGTCCGATAGGGAGCCTCGGGCCGAGGCCCGCCTCCTATGACACGCCGCCCGACCCTGATCGCCCTCCTCTTCTGGACGGCCAGCCTGCCCGCCTGCCTGCTCGTCGAGCAGCGCACGAGCTCGGCCGACCCGACCCCCGCCATCGCCAGCCTGCCGGGCGAAGCGTGGACCGTGCTGGACGCCACCGAAGCCGAGCTCGGCTTCGTGGTGCGCTTCGAGGAGATCATGCCGACCCAGGCAACCGCCCGCGCCTTCTTCAGCGTGCGCAACCCCCATGGCCAGGAGCTGGGGCTCGTCGACGAGCTCGGCCGCGCCTGGCGCTACCGCCCCCACGTCCACGACCCGGACTGGATCGGAACCGGCAGCATCACCGAGGGCATCTCGGCGATCCTGAACGACGGCTCCGACGTGCTCCTGCAGACCGCCGATCTGGACACGATCAAGAACCGACTTTGCCTCAATTCCGCCGAGCTGCCGACCCGAAAGGGTTCGTGAGCGAGCGGCGCACACCAGAGCCTCTCCATGCGTCGCCCCAATTCCCAGCCCTACCCAATGATCAAGCTCCAAACCGGCGTTCAGATCGGCACCTACCGGATCCAGCGCTTCTTGGCCCGCGGCGGTTTTGCCTTCACCTACTTGGCGGAGGACAAGACCGGCAAGAAGGTCTGCCTCAAGATCGGCGATGTCGCCGGCGGCGGTCGCTACGTGACCCGCAGCCTCGAGATCACCACCGAGCGCTCGGAGGACTGGATCAGTCCTGACGAGACGCCCGCCGAGGCGATCTTCATCGGCCGCGACGGCCTGCGCGTGGACTTCCTCGACCTGCACGAGGTCGACGAGATCCTGCGCCGCGAGGGCACCCTCATGGAGGGCACCGAGCACGCCAACGTCGTCCGCCTGCGCGACTGGATCGAGCACGAGGGCCGCCCGGTGCTCGTCTACGACTACGTCCAGGGCAAGACGCTGCGCGAGAAGATCCGCGCCCTCGAGGGCATCCGCCTCAACTGGTTCCTGGCCATCGTTCGCGCGGTCCAGAAGCTGAAGGAGGAGGGCCGCTTCCTCTACCACGGCGACCTCAAGCCCGAGAACATCATCATCAAGCCGTCGGGCAGCGTGGTCATGATCGACCCCGCCCTGCGCGGCATCGAGGGCCTGCGCACCACCACGCCGCACTACAACCCGCTCCTCTTGCAGTCGTCCAAGGCCGACGTCACCGGCATCGGCGTGATGCTGTACGAGATCCTGACCGGCACCCTGCCCTTCGACGACGTGCCCTACCAGTACGCCGGCTGCGAGGTCGGCGGCGAGGTCGAGCGCCTCTCGCTCTCGTACTTCCTCAGCTACCCGCCCCCGCGCGAGCTGAACCCGAACACCCCCGAGGCCCTCGAGCGCATCGTCTACCGCTGCCTCGTCGTCCCCGAGTACGACCTCGCCGACCTCGAGAACGACCTGGTCGACTTCCTGCGCAAGGGCTAGGACCAGCAAGCCGAGGCCAAGGCCGTGCGCGAGTCGCGCGTGGCACCTGACCCAGTCCGCAAGCAGCGCGTGGCACCGATTCGAAATCGGTGCCACGCGGCTTCTTTGGTGGGCCTCGGCGATGCAGCTAGAGCGGGTCGGATTCGGGTAGCTCCGAGAGGATCCTGCTGATGTCTTCAAGCAGCTCCGGCACGTCACTCCTTGCCGTCTCCCAGATCGCGCTCCAGGAGATGGAGAAGTAGGCATGCACGACGATGTTGCGCAGGCCGACGATCACGCCCCATTCAACCTGGGGGTTCTGCTCTCGAACAGTTAGCGAGATGCGAGCGGCCGCCTCACCGATCACAGACAGCTTCTGAAGGATGGCGCTCTGAAGGAGATCGCTTGCCAGGAAGTCCCGCTCCCCAACGCCCGTTAGAAACTCGGCGATGGCCAGCGCGGCCTGCTCCATGTCCACCAGGTACAGGCGATCAGGCCGCATACACCTGCTCGGAGGTCGCGAGGACCTGGTCGCGGATCAGCGGCTTGAGCCCATCCCTGGGCACGAGGTCCACAGGGCGGCCCAGCAGCTCCTCGATCGCGTTCTGCAGACGGATCAGGTGGAACAGGCCGACATGAGTCTCGGGAAGGAACTCCACGAGCAGGTCGACATCGCTGTCCTCGCCGAAATCGTCCCGGAGGACCGATCCGAACGCGGCCAGCCAGTGAACCCCAAAGCGCTCGCACAGGCGGGCGAGGGGTTCGCGGTACGGGTCCAGACGTTGGGTAGGGCTCATGGGAACGGCTCCGATTGTCCCCTACAAGACCCGCAGCAGCAAGGCAGGACATCTTGCCGGGCGCGCCTGGAGGCGAAGGGGGTGCGCCGCAGGCTGCCCCCAGCACCGGGCAAAGCGGCCCTGGCGCTAGGTCGACCAGCGGGAGCGCAGAAGGAATATTCCCGTTTCCGATGAAGGGGGCTTGCCGACCTAGCAATACGGCCTAATCTCAATCAACCGATGAGCAGGCTCGAACCCAACCCCGAGATGTCCGACTCCGCCCTGGCTCGCGCCGCGCTCCTGGCCACCGTGCTGATCTTCGCCGCTGGCACCCTCTGGACCTGGCTCGCGCGACCCCCTGACGCGCTGGCTGCTCCAGCGACCTTCACCCAGTACTCGATCCAAGGCGCGAGCGGACGCCCCCTCCCCGACCTTCTCATCGTCCCGCCCAACGGTCCCGACATCCGCCCTGATGCCCGCAGCCTCTACCAGATCTCCGATGCCTACGCGGGCCAGGTCCTGACCATCGTCCAGGACTCGACGCGCCAGCACCGGCACACGTTCGCGATGACCCCATCGCCGCAAGCCCAAGTCCGCATCTTCCTCGAAGAATGAGCCAGCGCGAACCAACGAACGACGAGCTGATCCAGGCGCTCAAGCTCTGGAAGGCCAGCCACAAGCTGACCCAGCTTGCCCTGTCGAGCGAGTCCGGGATCTCCCAGGGGACGCTCTCCAAGCTACTCACCGGCATGCGCCAGCGTCTGAGCCAGGCCACTCGCCTGAAGCTCATGGAGACGATCCCACGCAGCATCCTCACCGCAGCCTCGGAGCCCCCCACCCCCAGGAATCCCAGCACGACCAGCTGTCCCACGGTCTTCATCTCCTCGACCTACCTCGACAACGCCAAGCGGCGCGAGCGCTTGAACCGTGTGGCCGCTCGAGCTGGCTTCACGCCACTGTCGATGGAGGCCTGGACTGCCGACGAGCGCTCGGTCAGCACGATCTCGCTGGAGCGTGTCTCCCAGGCCGATGTGTTCCTCGGCCTCATCGCATGGCGCTACGGCTGGACACCGCCGGGCGAGACCAAGTCGATCACCGAGCTCGAGTACGAGGAAGCGTGGCGCTGCGGGATCCCCCGCCTGATGTTCCTGATCGAGGAGGACCTCTCGAGCGTCAACCCCATGCGCGACTTCGACGAGACGGACAAGTGGCGTAAGCAGGAGCAGCTCGAAGACTTCAAGGACCGGATCAGGTCCAGCCCGGAGACGCCAAGGCCGTTCACCGACGAGGAGCTGCCCGAGCTGGCCATGCAAGCCCTGTTCGAGTGGAAGCAGCGCCACTGGACCCAAGCCTCGGACGGACACGAGAGCCCACCAGTTTCGATCGACGAGGACTCCGCGCGCTGGAAGCGCGAGAGCGACTATCTCGATGACCTTGCCCGCGAGTACGGCTCGATTCGCCTCGCTGGCTTCAAGAAGCGCTTGCGGGTCAACCTCCAGCTCGAGCAGTTGTACCTGCCACTGCGTGCTGACCTCTTCGCCCCCTCGATCGAAGGGCAACACGCGACTTCCAAGGAAGTGGAGGGCGACGAGGACGCGAAGTGGTTCCATTCCGAAGAGGTCTCGCTCCACGACGCCCTCGAGAAGCTCAAGAGCGACAAGCGCAAGGGTCTCGTCCTCCTGGGGAACCCCGGGTCCGGCAAGACGACCGAGCTGCAGCGCATCCTGCTCGGGGTCATCCGCGAAGGTTCGAAGTCCGTGGGCCTGCCCCCAGGCCTCGTGCCCATCTTCCTGACGCTGCGAAGCCTCCGCGACAGCGACGACTCGCTTGCTGCTCTGGCAAAGCGCCTGATCATCGAACAGAATCCCCTCGACGAAGACTTCCCCACGGACTTGCTAGGGCAGGACAACCTGCTCTGGCTGATCGACGGTCTCGACGAGGTCTCGGCACCGCGCCGCCAAGAGGTGCGCGACTGGGTCGCCGACCTTGCGGCAAACAACGTCCAGCGTGGCTACGTGATCGTCACGTGCCGACACGAAGGCTACCGCGGCGTGACGGACCTCGACTTCCTGCGCCTCGAGCTGAGGCAGCTCACGAACGAGATGGTCGGTCAGTTCGTGCGCAACTGGCACCGCGCCGTCGAGCTCGGCGCGCTCTCGGATCCCAGCGAGGCCGACCGCGAGCGCGCACGAAAGCGAGCGGATGAGAACGCCGACCTGCTGCTCGAGCGTCTCAGCGCTCCGCACATCCGTGACAGTGGGTTCTACGAGATGACGGTCACGCCGCTCCTGCTGGCTGCCCTCTGCCTCGTCAACAACGACCGACGCCACCTGCCGGATCGCCGGGAGGAGCTGTACGAGGAGTGCGTTGACTCGCTGTTGCGCCTTTGGCGCGAGAACAAAGGGCTGCTCTCGAGCTACGAGGACGGTCCAGCTCAGCGCATCCTGCAGACGGTCGCCTTCGAGATGCACAAGGAGGGCCTTGCCCGAGCGGGGATACGGGACATCCGCGACGCCCTCGAGAAGGCCCTCGAGCGCGAGCGCTGGTACGACATGACCCCGGAGTCCTTCCTGGCCACGATCCGTGACGAGAGCGGCATCCTGACCGGCTTCAGCGCCGACACGTTCGGCTTCTTGCACCTTGGCTTCCAGGAGTACCTAGCAGCCCTCGAGATCCACAAGCGGTTCACCGACCGCGCGCTCGGAATCGTGGCCGATGGCGCCCAAGGTGACTCCGACGAGCTCGACCTCGTCGTCCAGAACTTCGGCTCGAGCTGGTGGGCCGAGGTGACCTACCTGCTGCTCGCGGTCAAAGGCGGCCAGCTGTTCACGCCCTTCTTTCGAAGGCTGATCCCAACCGCTGGCTTCATGGAGAGCGGTGGCCTCGTTCGGCTCACCATTGGCGACAGCAAGCGCTTCGACCCGTTGGCCTTCCTGGAATTCATCAAGCAGCCTCTTGGGGATGAGGAGGACGACCTAGCGCGCCACTTCCGGGCGAGAGGGCTGATCGAGTCGTTTGCCCCTAGGTGCTACAGGCGGGAGCGCCTGGCAGTTCTGACTCCTGAGATCGTGAGGGCCGTCGAGGCCGTCGAGAACTCGCGCACAAGCGATAGAAGCACACTGCCTGGCACGACCTCACAGGAACGCTTCATCGCCCAGCGAGGTGGCTACGAGCTGGTGCGGATCCCGGGCGAAGAGTTCCTGATGGGGTCGTCCGAGCAGGAGGCAGGGCGTTTCCCGAACGAAGGCCCCGAGCACACAGTTGTTGTGCCGGACTTCTATCTGGGCATCCACCCGGTAACGAACCAGGAGTACGCGCGCTTCCTCAAAGAGAACCCGTCAGCAAGGGAGCCCAAGTTTTGGGGCGACGGCCGCTTCAACAAGCCGGTCCAGCCGGTCGTGGGGGTCTCCTGGGATGAGGCCAATGCCTACTGTGTCTGGGCCGGCCTCGTGCTGCCGAGCGAAGCGCAGTGGGAGTACGCGTGTCGGGCGGGTTCCACAGGCCCCTACCATCCCCCCTATGGGAGCGAAGAAGTGGACCTCGCGAAGGTCGGCTGGTTTGACGAGAACTCGGAGGGTCGCTTGCATGCCGTCGGTGAGCTGGCACCGAACAAGTTCGGCTTGTACGACATGCATGGAAACGTCTGGGAGTGGTGCCAGGACAATTGGTCAGGCAGCTACGAGGAGTCGCAGGGTGTGCATCCGCAGGCGTTCGAGGACGGCAGCTCCGGGCGTGTCA
>JARGPD010000078.1:19133-20720 GCA_029212845.1 Planctomycetota bacterium | reverse complement strand
GCAGCATCCGCTCCGGTGTGGTGCCTGGAAACGCAGGCGAATCGGTGGATTCGGCGAGGCTTTCAGGTGCCGCACCGGAGTGGAGGGTGTCGTCATGGTGCCGGATGACGTCTTCAACGGGTTGCTAGCCCCTAAACCCTGGGACCGCCCCACGACCGCCAGCCGCCCAAGACGAGCCGCCCGACGGGTCGCCGCACCCCCTGGCGCTTCCGCGGTCGGGGAGAGAACGCCGCGAACAGGGAGCCGAGCGAGAGCCAGCCGCAGGCGCTTGCCGGGCGGCAACAGAGCCCCGCCCTACCCCCGCCCAAGGAAGGCCACCAAGCGAGCCCAGATCGTCGGCTTGGGCGCATCCGACCCCGACTCGGCCCCAGCATCGGGTTCCACGTCCTCCTGCTCGAAGGGGGCGAACAGGGGCTCGACCAGGAAGTCGTTGGGGCGCGGCTCGAAGTCTTCTTCACTCACCCCTGCATGCTAGCGCTTGTTCGACGGAAGGGTGGCGGCATGGGCCCGGGTCCGGCGGTTAGGATGCGCCGGTGATGGACCTCGGCCATGAGTTCCGGGACGCGGGGCTACTGGTGCTCGCGCTGACCCACGCCTCGGCGGACCGCGAGCAGAACAACGAGCGCCTCGAGTTCCTCGGGGACACCGTGCTGGACCTGGTGGCGGCCGAGGAGCTGTTCGAGCGGCTGCCGGACGGGAGCGAGGGCGACCTGTCCGCCGCGAAGGCCTGGCTCGTGTCGCGCAAGACCCTGGCGGCGGCGGCCCGCGAGCTGAAGCTGGCCGAGGTGGCGCGCTTCGGCGCAGGCCTCGAACGCCTTGTCGTGCCGACCTCGGTGCTCGCCAACCTCTACGAAGCCGTGCTCGGGGCGGTGTACCTCGACGGCGGGCTCGAGGCCGCGCGCCGCTTCGCCCTGGCCAGCCTGGCCGACTCCTTCGCTCGCGCCGCCCAGGCCGGCCACACCCAGAACCACAAGCAGCGCCTGCAGGAGTGGGCCCAGAGCGGCGGCGGCCAGCCGCCCTCCTACGAGCTGCTCCAGAAGCGCGGCGACGACCACCGCCGGTCGTTCCAGATCCGCGCCGACGTCCACGGCCGCAGCTTCCCCGCCGCCTGGGGTCGCACACGCCGCGAGGCCGAGGCCTTCGCCGCGCGCGAGGCCATGCTGCAGCTCAGCCTCGAAGCGAACGCCAGCGCGGAGTCCTCGCCGTGAGCGAAGCCATCCTGCGCATCACCCCGTCACTGCCGAAGACCTTCGGTGGCGAGGTCCTGTTCCAACGCCTCGTGCGCGACCTCGGGCGCGGCGGCGTGGTCTCCGCTGGTGGGCTCTGGGGCTCGTCCCAGGCGCTGCTCTTCGCCTCGGCGACCGAGCTGCTCGCGGGCCCCTGGCTGGTGGTCACCTCGACCGAGCCCGAGGCCGAGGCCCTGACCGCCGACCTCGACGCCCTCGGCGTGGCCTGCACCTACCTGCCCGCGCGCGAGACCTACTCCACCGGCCGTGCGCGCGCGCCCGCCCACCCCCGCGCCCGGGGCGCCCCCCGGGCGCGGGCCGGCGGCCGGGGCGGGGCCCCCGCGGGGCCGGCGGGCGGGGG
>JARGPD010000078.1:11310-19123 GCA_029212845.1 Planctomycetota bacterium | reverse complement strand
CGCCCGCCGACCCCGCCGCCGTGCGCGCCCGCCTGCAGCTGGCCGGCCTCATGGCCGGCGCCCCCGGAGAGCGCCCGAGCGTTGTCGTCGCCAGCCTGCTCTCCTGCCTCCAGCCCCTGCCCTCGGGCCAGCGGCTTGGCGAGGAGTTCATCCACCTCAACGTCGGCGCGAAGCTCGACGCCGAGGCCACGGTCGAGCGCCTCGTCAACGCTGGCTACACCCGCCAGCCGCTCGCCGAGGCCCCCGGCGAGCTGAGCCTGCGCGGCGACATCCTGGACCTATTCCCCTTCGCCAGCGAGGAGCCCCTGCGCATCGAGCTGTTCGACGACGAGGTCGAGGCCCTGCGCCTGTTCGATCCCGACAGCCAGCGCAGCACCCAGGCCCTCGAGCGCGTCTCGGTGTGCGTCGCCAGCGACGCCGGCGACATCGAAGCGGGGCGCGGCCGACGCATCGACGAGCTGCTCGGTAAGGGGGCGATCCTGGTCGAGGTCGAGCCGCTACGCATCGCCGACACCGCCGAGGGTCTGCGCATCCAGTCGAGCTCCCACGGCAAGGCCCTGATCGACTGGCATGCCAGCCGTGACGGCCGCGCGCGGCTCGAGCTCGGCGCCCTGCCCGGGAGCGACCGCACCTTCGAGGTGCGCAGCGTCCAGGGTCTCGCCGTCGGCGTGCGCGAGGCCGCCAAGGCGCTCGGCGAGGCCCTCGACCGCGCCACCGCTGTGGACCCGAAGGGGCCCGAGCCGCGCGCCATCGTGCTGGCCGCCAACCCCACCGAGCTCGAGCGCATGCAGCGGGCCTTCGTGGAGGACGAGCGCGTCGAGCCCTGCCTCGGCAGCCTCGGCCGTGGCTTCCAGCTGAAGTCACCGCCGCTGTTCGTGGTCAACCACCGCGAGCTGATCGGCATCGAGGGCACCCGGCGCGCCGCCGGCGCGCGCGCTGGCCGCGGCATCCACAAGGCGCGCGCCCTGCAGTCCTTCTTCGAGCTCAAGCTCGGTGATCTGGTCGTGCACGCGGTGCACGGGCTCGGGCGCTACCTCGGCCTCAAGCGCATGACCCGCGGCGAGGGCGAGGAGGAGCACCTCTGCATCGAGTACCAGGACGAGGTGCAGCTCTTCGTGCCGGCCTCGAAGGTCGACCTGGTCCAGCGCTACATCTCCTCGGGTTCCAGCAGCGCCGTCACCCTGGACCGCATCGGTGCCAAGTCCTTCGCACGTCGCAAGGAGCGCGTCGAGAAGGCCGTCGCCGACCTCGCCGCCGAGCTGCTCGAGGTGCAGGCCAAGCGCGAGATGCGCGAGCGCACGCCCTGGATCCGCGACGACGAGACGCGCGCCCTCGTGCGCGAGATGGTCGACGAGTTCCCCTACCAGGACACGCCCGACCAAGGGCTGACCGACAGCGAGGTCGCCGAGGACCTGACCGGGCGCCGGCCGATGGACCGGCTCCTGTGCGGAGACGTCGGCTTCGGCAAGACCGAGATCGCGATCCGCGCCGCCTTCCGGGTCGTCGCCGGCGGCGGCCAGGCCGCGGTCCTCGTCCCGACGACGGTGCTCGCCGCCCAGCACTACCGCACCTTCGCGGCGCGCCTCGCTGACTTCCCGGTGCGCGTCGAGGTGCTCTCGCGCTACGTCACCGGCAAGAAGGCCAAGGAGATCGTCGCCGCCGCCACGCGGGGCGAGGTCGACATCCTGATCGGCACCCACCGGATCCTCTCGAAGGACGTCGCGATGCCAAAGCTCGGCATCTTGATCATCGACGAGGAGCAGCGCTTCGGCGTGACCCACAAGGAGCACTTCAAGAAGCTGCGCAGCGAGGTCGACATCCTGACCCTCTCGGCCACGCCGATCCCGCGCACCCTGCACATGTCGATGTCCGGCCTGCGCGACATCTCGGCTCTGACCACGCCGCCGCCCGGGCGCCAAGACATCGAGACGATCCTGGCTGCCTCCGACGACAAGCAGGTCGTTCGCGAGGCGCTGCTGCGCGAGCACAACCGCGGCGGCCAGAGCTTCTTCCTGCACAACCGCGTGCAGTCGATCGACCGCGTCGCCTACGAGCTGGCCCAGCTGGTGCCCGAGTGCACCTTCGCCGTCGGCCACGGCCAGATGTCGGGCAAGGCGATCGAGGCCGTCATGGGCCAGTTCATCCGCGGCGAGGTCGACGTGCTGGTCGCGACGACGATCGTCGAGAACGGCATCGACGTGCCGCTGGCCGGCACGATCCTGATGGACCGCGCCGGGCACTTCGGCCTGTCCGAGCTGCACCAGCTGCGCGGCCGCGTGGGTCGCGGCAGCCACAAGGCCTACTGCTACCTGTTGACCGACTCCAAGAAGCCCCTGTCGGACATCGCCCAGGAGCGGCTCAAGGCGCTCGAGGAGCTCAACCACCTCGGCTCGGGCTTCGCGATCTCGATGAAGGACCTCGAGCTGCGCGGGGCCGGCAACCTGCTCGGGCCCGAGCAGTCGGGGCACATCACCGCCGTCGGCTACGACCTGTACTGCCGCCTGCTCAAGAAGACCGTCGACCGCCTGCAGCGCGGCGGTTCGGGCGCCGCCCTACCCGACGAGCGACCCGAGCCCTCCGAGATCGAGCTCGAGCTGGGAATCGACGCCTTCCTGCCCGACAGCTGGATCCCCAGCGCCGACACGCGCCTGGAGCTCTTGCGCTCGCTCGACGCGATCCGCACCGACGAGGACGCCACCGAAGCCCTCGGGATGCTGGCCGACCGCTTCGGCCGCGTGCCCCCGGAGGCCGCCGAGCTGGTCGCCCAATTCCGCTTCCGGCAGCTCGTTGCCGATGCCGGCCTGACGCGCCTGTCCTGGCGGGATGGCATGTGGCTGGTCGAGTACCGCGACCGGGCCCTGCTCGAGGCAGCCTTCGCCGCCAGCGGCGCGATCCCCGAGCTGCGACCCCAGGGCCGCGGAAGGGCGCTGCTGATGGCACCAGCGGGACTCGACCTGGCCCAGTCGCGAAGGTGGATCGAAGCGCTCTTGCGGGGCGAGCCCAAGGCAGCGAGAATGAGCGCCGCCGCCCGCATCCGCTAGGTCGCGGCGAGACCCGCCATGCGCAAAGCCACCCTGCTCCTCGGACTCCTGCCCGCCCTGGGCCTCCTCGCCGCCCCCCTGCCTGCCCAGGATGGCGCCCAGGATCTCCTCGGGCCGCAGCTGACCCCCGAGGACCAGTGGCGCGACTTCGACGGGGTCGCGATGATCATCAACGACGACATCATCACCCTGCGCGAGCTCGACAAGATGCTCAAGGACGCCCGCGGCATGGTCGAGACGACCACCGACGCCGAGTCGGCCGAGCTCGTCCAGCAGGTCGCCGAGGTCGCGGTCGCCCGCCGGCTCCAGACCCAAGCAGGCAGGAACATCGGCATCCCCAGCGACGACGTCGAGCGCACCATCGACCGCTTCCTCGCGGCCAACCGCCGGGACCGCAGCGCCCAGGAGACGGCCAGCTGGATGGCCGAGCGCGGCGCCGGCGACCTCGGTCAGCTGCGCAACAAGACCCGCGACGAGCTGTACCGGCAGTTCTGGGAGAGTACGGCCCTCGGCGAGCCGGCCGGGGCCATGCGCGCGTCGCGCGATCGCTTCGTGCGTCCCGGGCAGCTGCGCGAAGCCTACCGGATCAACGTCGACAGCCTCGCCCAGCCCCCGACGGTCATCTTCCAGTTCCTGGCCCTCTCGACGGCCGCCTGGGGGGACGCCCAGACCGCCCGGGAGTCCCTCGAGGACCTGCGCGCGGAGATCCTCGCCGGGGCCGACATGGGAGCCCTGGTCGACGAGTACGGCGCCTCGCTCCGCGAGACCCGGGGCATCAGCCCCAGGATACCCATTACGCGGGTAGATGACCCCCATTTGAAGGACTTCGCGACCGAAGCAAAAGAGGGCGCCCTGTCTGAGGTGTTCGAGATCCTGGGCCCCGACGGCGAGCCCCAGGGCTTTCAAATTGCCCGCATCGTCAACCGTACGGCCGGTCAACCGGCCCCTGAGTTCGAATCCCCCGCCATGCAGGTCGACATCGCCACCAAGCTGCAGTCAAGCTGGGACAAGTCGCGCCTCACGACGAGCTCGGACAACCTCTGGCGCACCGCATTCATCCGCACTCCTCCCGCCCTGAAGCTGAAGATGCCGTGGGAGCGCCGGGCCGGACGGTAGTCCGGCCACTTTCCCTCGATATACTCTGAACCCCCCGAACCGGGCCCCGTTGGTGCCGGACGACCACTCCTTGGTCCGACCGACCCATCCCCCCCGCCATCCCGGGAGCATGCCTCCCGCCCGGCCCTGAGATCATGAGCAACCAGGACTACTCCGACATCCACATCGACAGCACTCTGCCCAAGCCCTGGGAAGAGGAGCACTCCTTCAACGACGTCCTGTACGACTGGATGGGCCGCGCCCCGTGGCTGGCGATCTCCGCCGCCGCGCACGTGCTGGCCTTCTTCGTGCTGTCGGCGTTCCCCTGGGACTCCCTGAACCGCAAGGCCCCGCGCGCCATCCAGGCCAGCGTCGAGGCGACCCCCGATGACATCATCGAGGAGCCGGAGGAGGAGGAGATCGAGGAGATCGAGGAGGAGATCGAGCCCATCGAGGAGCCGATCCTCAAGGACGCGGAGGTCTCGGACCACAACGAGGAGGACGTCGACCAGCCGTTCGAGTCGATGGTCGGTGACCCGGACATGAACTCCGACTCGCCCTTCGACTCGGAGAACTCCAACGACGTGATCGGCATCGGCGGCGGCGCCGGTGGCAAGTTCGGTGGCCGGGTCGGTGGTCGTCGCAACCTGCGCGCAGCCGGCGGCAAGGGCATGGACCAGGCCCTGCGTGACGCGCTCGAGTGGCTCAAGGAGCACCAGGGTCCGGACGGCTCCTGGGACACCGATGGCTTCAACGCCGAGTGCGGCAAGATCGGCAACACGGTCTGCGACGGCCCCGGCCGCTCGGGCCACGACGTCGGCAACACCGGCCTCGCGCTGCTCGCCTTCCTCGGCGAGGGCAACACCAGCGACGCCGGCCAGTACAAGGAGCAGGTCGCCAAGGGCATCAAGTGGCTGCGCTCGATGCAGGATCCCGACACGGGCCTGATCGGCGACAAGTCGAGCCACGAGTTCCTCTACAACCACGCGATCGCCACCCTAGCCCTCTGCGAGGCGTATTACGCCTCCAAGAGCCCGCGCCTCAAGCGCGTCTGCCAGGAGGCCATCTACTACATCAACCGCGCCCGCAACCCCTACGGTGCATGGCGCTACAACGAGCCGCCCACGGGTCAGAACGACACGTCGGTCACCGGCTGGATGATCTTCGCCATCAAGGCCGCCGAGGACGCGGGTCTCGAGATCGACGAGGGCTCCTACGAGGGCGCGCTGACCTGGTTCGACGAGGTCACCGACCCCCAGACCGGGCGCATGGGCTACAACGAGTTCGGCTCGCGCTCCTCGCGCATCACCGGCGTCAACGACCACTACCCCTCCGAGAAGGGTGAGGCGATGACCGCCGTGGGCCTGCTCTGCCGCATGTTCATGGGCCAGGACGACCCGAAGGACTTCCCGATCCTCGAGAAGCACGGCGACCTGATGCTGCGCACCCTGCCCGAATGGGATCCGGACGGCTTCGGCAACGACATGTACTACTGGTACTACGGCTCCTACGCCATGTACCAGCTCGGCGGCAACCACTGGAAGAAGTGGGAGGTGGCCCTGAAGAAGGCCATCGTCGAGACCCAGCGCAAGGAAGGCGACGAGAAGGGGTCCTGGGACCCGAACGGCCCCTGGGGCTTCGCCGGCGGCCGGATCTACTCCACCGCCCTGATGGCCCTGTGCATCGAGGTCTACTTCCGCTACGGCAAGGTCGCCGGCGCTCGCTAGCGAGCCCCAAGACCGTACAGCGAGGGGCCCCGCATCCGACCCGGATGCGGGGCCCCTTGCGATTCCCCCACCCACCGCCCATCCTCACTGCATGTCGCGCAAGAAGAAGTTCGCCCTCGCCCTCGTCGCCCTCTTGGTCCTGATCCAGCTGGTGCCCGTCGACACCGAGAACCCCGAGGTGACGGCCGAGGTCGACGCCCCTACCGAGGTGCTCGAGATCCTGCGCAGAGCCTGCTACGACTGCCACTCGAACGAGACGGTCTGGCCCTGGTACACCCACCTCGCACCGGTCAACTTCCTCGTCGCCCACGATGTCGAAGAGGGCCGCGAGCACCTGAACTTCTCCGAGTGGGACCGCTACGATCCCGAGCGGCGCGCCCACAAGATCAGCGAGGTCTGGGAGGAGGTCGAGGAGGGCGAGATGCCTCTCTGGTTCTACACGCCCCTGCACCCCGAGGCCGAACTCAGCGCCGCCGACCTTGCCGCGCTCGAAGCCTGGGCCCGAACCGAAGGCGAAGGGACCGACTAGCCAAGCGCGCCTGAGAACCACGAGGCCCCGCCCGGTGAACCAACCGGGCGGGGTCGCGTTGTAGGTGTTGCGTGAGGGCTCCTCGAGCTCCCGCGCACGAGCCGTCCCCCCGCCCAATCTCGCCATCGATTCCGAGCGGTGCCGAGCAAGCGGGGGCCCGATGCCCAACACCTATGACAACCCAACCTCCCCACGCCATGGCCCTGCGGCCGTGGGAACAAGAGCAGACCTTCCAGGAACACCTGGGTGAGTGGATGGACTCCGCTCCGTGGTTCGCCCTCTCCAGCGCGGCCCATCTCCTAGCCTTCTTCGTCCTGTCCGCCTTCCCGTGGTCGTCGCTCCAGAAGGAACCGCCTCCCCAGATCGTCGTCTCGATGCCGGACCCCGTCGACCTCCTCGAGGACGACCCGGTCGATCCGCTCGAGCCCATCGAGCTGCCCGACGACCCCATCGATGAGCCGGTGATCTCCGACGCGACCCTCGTGGACGCCGACACCGACGAGGACGTCGACTCGGACGACTTCGCCCCCAGCGACGTGTTCAGCCTGGTCCGCAGCGACTTCGCGGGCGAAGAGGGCAATCAGGTGATCGGCATCGCTGGCGGTGCCGCTGGCGGTGGGATCAACGGGCGCGGCCTCGGTCGCCAAGGCCTCGGCAAGCGCGGCGGCAAGCCGATCGAGGACGCCCTCGAGAACGCCTTGGACTGGCTCGCGCGGCACCAGTCGCCCGATGGGTCCTGGGACTGCGACGGGTTCGATGCGGAGTGTGGCGCAGCCGGCAACACGATCTGCGACGGCCCCGGTCGCGCGGGCCACGACGTCGGTGCCACGGGCCTGGCCCTCTTGGCCTTCCTCGGCGAGGGCGGCGTCCCCGGCGAGGGCCGCTACGGCGACGTGCTCAGCAAGGGCATCTTCTGGCTGCGCGAGCAGCAGGACCCGGACACCGGTCTGCTCGGCGACGCTTCGACCCACGAGTACCTGTACAACCACGCGATCGGGACCCTCGCCCTGTGCGAGGCCTACCTCGCCAGCAACAGCCCACGCCTCAAGCGGCCGGCCCAGAGCGCGATCCACTTCATCAACCGCGCCCGCAATCCCTACGGGGCCTGGCGCTACGAGTCGCCGCCGGTGGGCACCAACGACACGTCGGTCACGGGCTGGATGATCTTCGCGATCAAGGCCGCCGAGGACGCCGGACTTCAGACCGACGAGGGCGCCTACGACGGCGCCATGGCCTGGCTCGAAGAGGTCACCGACCCGCAGACCGGGCGCGTGGGCTACAACGAGTTCGGCTCGCGCTCCTCGCGCATCACCGGGGTCAACGACCACTTCCCCTCCGAGCGTGGCGAGGCCATGACCGCGGTCGGCCTGCTGTGCCGCGTGTTCATGGGCCAGAGCGATCCCGACAAGCACCCGATCCTC
>JARGPD010000078.1:0-11300 GCA_029212845.1 Planctomycetota bacterium | reverse complement strand
GAGAAGCACGGCGACCTGATGCTGCGCACCCTGCCCGAGTGGGACGAGGATGGCTTCGGCAACGACATGTACTACTGGTACTACGGCTCCTATGCCATGTACCAGCTCGGGGGCAAGCACTGGAAGCGCTGGGAGGACGCGCTCAAGCCGACGATCATCGAGACCCAGCGCACCGACGGGGACGCCAAGGGCTCCTGGGATCCAGTCGGCCCCTGGGGCTTCGCCGGAGGGCGCGTCTACAGCACGGCCATGATGGCGCTGACCACCGAGGTCTACTTCCGCTACGGCCGCGTCGCGGGCAGTCGCTGAGAACGAAGAGCACGCGCGGACGACGCCAGGTCTCGGAAAGGCCTACCGCGCTCGCCCTCGTCAGCCCAGCTGGCGGGGGCGACTTCGTGGGAGGAGCGCGGTCCCTCTAGCAGACGCGACGGAAGAGGAGCTTCATGAACTCCTCGACCGTGGCCTTGGGGCGAGCCATCAGCCCGCCCTGCGTCTCGCACTTGCAGTTGACCGTGGTCGAGGGGACCTCGACGGAGCCCTCGACGGTCACGGTGATCTTCGAGGTGCCGCCGAGGGCGCCGCCCTTCTTGGTGCAGTGCAACACCATGGCTTCCTCGTCACTCCCGTCGAGCTGCCAGCCCTTCATGTCCACGGCCATCTCCTTGGCGGCGACAAAGATGTGCTCGCGCCGGGAGGCGACCTTCAACGGGCGCTGAAACTCGCCCGAATTCGAATCCGAGGTCTCGAAGCTGCTGGCCATGCGTTGGTCCTATTTGGACGCGGCAACGCGGGCGACGCGGCTCTTGTACCGAGCAGCCGCGTTGTCGTGGATGATGTTGTGCTTGGCGGCCTTGTCGATGCGCTTCATGGCGGTCGGCAGGGCGGCGGTTGCGACCTCGGCGTTCTCGGCTTCCACGACACGGCGGATGGCGGTACGCATGGAGGAGCGAGTGATCTTGTTCTGCTGACGACGCGTCTCGTTCTGACGAGTGCGCTTCAGGGCTTGCTTGTTGTTCGGCATGTCTAGCTGAGCTGAACCATCTTGTCGGCTACGTCTCGGTAGCCGATATCGACCTCGTAGATGCGGATGTACGCGTCTCGCGCGCCTCCCGGATCCCCTTCGGCCTCGGAAATGAGCCCAAGATTGTACAGGATTTCCTTCGCGCGGTCGTCGACTCCCCGACATCCGTCCAAGGCCAGGCTGTATTCCTTCCGGGCCAGGTCCAGGATGCCCTTCTTCTGGAAGCAGCCCGCCATGTGGAAGCGGGCCTCGTCCCCGAGGCGCACATCCCCGATCGCACGCTGGAATGCGGCCAGGGCCGCGTCGACCTCGCCGGCCTTCAGGAGGCGCTTGCCCAGGTCCAGGCGCAGCTGCATGTCCCCCGGGCGGCGCTCGCTGCGCCTCTGGAACTCGTCGATCTCGAGGGCCACGAGTTCGGCCTCGAGGCGGTCGGCCTCCTCGGAGCGCCCTCCCTTGTCGGCCTTGGCGATGCGCTTCTTCAGGACCTTCACGCGGGCATCCCCGACCTGGCAAGCCAGGTCGAAGTCGTCCCGGCGGTACTCGGAGGCACGCTCGAGGAACTCCAGGGCCGCTGGCCAGTCGCGCAGGTCGCCATAGAGCCGCCCGACCGTCACGAGCAGCTCGGGGTCCGAGGGCGCCTCGGCCAGGCGGTCCTCCATGACGGCGATCTCCTCCTTAATATCTTCCGGCGTCCGGTGACGGCGCTGGTTGCGCTCCAAGCGGGCAACCTGCACCTGGTCCTTGACGACCTCGCGACTGTGGGAGATCTCGTCCAGACGCGACTGGGTGATGGCCGCCTCGGCCGAGAGGTTCTTGCGCGCCTTGATCGCCTCCTGGTCCCGGGGATCGGCAGCGAGCGCCTGCTCATAGAAGCCGAGGGCGGCCGGAACGTCGCCGGTGCGTGCGGCGAGGGCCCCGGCGTTCTTGAGGCCCTCGACGTTGCCCGGCGCGATCTCGGCCAGGAAGGCGTAGACCGCAAAGGCGGACTTGTCGTGCCCCGAGGCCTCGAGCATCTGGCCCAGCATCAGGTTGGCCGCCTCGTCCAAGGGGTTGCCGGCGAGGTAGTCCTCGAGGGCCCGGGCGGCCGAGTCGAACTTCTTCACCTTGGCCATCGCCTTGGCCCGCCCGAGGGGCACGGTGCCCCCGGCGCGACCGAAGAGCCCGCGCTTCTTGCGCTCGGCGCGCTTGCGGAGGGCCTGGCGCAGCCCCGCACGGGCCGGTCCGAGGTCCGGCTCGATGTCGATCAGCTGCCGGTACAGGTCGGCCGCGAAGTCGTAGTTTCGCCGGCGCATGGCCTCTTCGGCCTTGTTGAGTTGCTTCGAGAAGTCCAAAACGGGTCCTTGCTGGGCCTTTCTGGTTCGGGGGGAGCGGCACCGGGGGTGCCTGGACCGATGCCTACCCCGAGAGACTGCCCAGGGTATCGGCCGAACAATCTATCATGTTCGGCTAGCCCACTGGCGCCGCCACGACCCGACCCCCACCATGACCGCTGAACTCGATTTCGTCGTCACCCTCTACCCCGAGCCCGTGCTCCGTAAGGAAGCCGCGCCGATCGAGACCTTCGACGAGCAACTCGCCGCCACCGTCGAGGCCATGTACCGCCGCATGTACGCCAGCCGCGGGGTCGGCCTGGCCGCGCCCCAGGTCGGCCTCAAGCAGCGCATCCTGGTCATCAACCCCTCCGGCGAGGCCGAGAACAAGGACGAGGAGCTGACCCTGGTCAACCCCACCATCGTGGACCGGTTCGGGGCCGAGACCACCATGGAGGAGGGCTGCCTGTCCTTCCCCCAGATCTACGCCGAGGTCACCCGGCCCGAGGGATGCAAGGTCAAGGCCCAGGACATCCAGGGCAACGAGCTCGAGCTCACCTTCGAGGGCTTCCCGAGCCGCGTGATCCAGCACGAGTACGACCACCTGCAGGGCATCCTCCTCGTCGATCGCATGTCGCCCGCCGACAAGCTGCGTCACCGCGCCGCCCTCGACGAGCTGATCTACCAGTACAAGGCCTCCAAGGCCCCCGCGCCGAAGCGCCGCCTCTTCGGCCGCTAGGACGATGCGCATCACCGACGGACTCGCTGCCCTGCGGGCCGCTCCTCTACCCCGGGAGAGCTCCGTCATCTCGATCGGGGTCTTCGACGGCGTCCACCTGGGCCACCAAGCGATCCTCACGGCCAACCTGGCCCGCGCCCGGGCCCTGGACGCGACGCCGACCGTGGTGACCTTTCGTGGGCACCCCAAGGAGCTGCTGCTCGGCCACGCCCCGCTGACCTTGACGAGCATCGACCACCGGCTCGAGCTCTTCGCCGAGGCCGGGATCCAGCACTGCCTGGTGCTCGACTTCACGGCCGAGCTGCGCTCGTTCGACGCCGGGGACTTCACCCGCACGGTGCTGCTCGAGGGGCTGGGCGCGAAGGCCTTCGTGCTGGGCTTCGACAGCAAGTTCGGCCGCGACCGCAGCGGGACGCCGGGACACCTGCGCTCGCTCGGCCTCGACGTGCAGGTGGTCGAGGCCGTGCAGACCGGCAGCCGAGCCGTCTCGAGCACCGCCATCCGGGAGGCGATCAGCCTGGGCGACCTTGCGGCCGCGAGCGCCATGCTGGGTCGGCCGGTCACGCTCCACGGCCGGGTCGTGCACGGCGACAAGCGCGGCCGCCAGCTCGGCTTCCCGACCGCCAACCTCGACCTCGACCACGAGCTGCCTCCGCCCGAGGGCGTCTGGGCTTGCCGCGCCCGGCTCCTGGACAGCTCGCCGCAGCGGGTCATCCAGGCGGTCACCAACGTCGGCCACCGGCCGACCGTCGCGGGGACCCCTTCGGCCGGAGCCACACCCGTGGTCGAAGCGCACCTCCTCGACTTCGAAGGCGACCTCTATGACCAGCGCGTAGGCCTGGAGTTCGTTCGCTTCCTGCGCTCCGAGCAGCGCTTCGACTCCCTGGACGAGCTCAAGGCGGCGATCGCTTCCGACATCAGGAGGGCACGCGAGACCCTTGGGGATTAGCCCCCCCGCCTATTGACGAACAGGCGAGGGGCGGCACAATACTCCGCCCCACCTCACCCCCTCGGGAGTGAGGAGTTCTGGGAACGGGCAGGTAGCTCAGTTGGTAGAGCACTTGACTGAAAATCAAGGGGTCGCCGGTTCAAGTCCGGCTCTGCCCACCACCCAGGAACGCCCTCGCGGGCCCCACGAACCATGGCCGTTCCCCAGCCCCGCGTCATCCACCGCAGCGACCCGGCCCGCCTCGCGATCGAGTGGGCCGACGGCGCACGGACGGACATCTCCGCCGCCGACCTGCGCCGCAGGTGTCCCTGCGCGCGCTGCGTGGACGAGCTCACCGGCGTCCGCACCCTGGATCCGGCCTCGATCCCCGAGGACATGACCCAAGGGGAGCTCAAGCTGGTCGGCAACTACGCCATCACCGTGCGCTTCGGGGACGGGCACCAGACCGGCCTGTACACGTGGAACCTGCTGCGGAAGTGGGCCGAGGACGAGGGATGACCGAGCGGCTGGAGATCCTGCCCGGTGTCTCCCTGGACCCCGGCGAGGTCCAGTTCACCTACGCCTGCTCCGGCGGCCCTGGCGGCCAGAACGTGAACAAGGTCGCCACCAAGGCGGTCCTGCGCTTCGACCTGAGGGCCAGCCCTTCCTTCACGGATGCCCAGCACGCGATCCTCGAGCAGCGCCTCGGCAAGCGCCTCACCGTCGAAGGCCACCTGGTCCTGCACGCCTCCCGGCATCGCGTCCAGGACCGCAACCGCCAGGACGCCCTCGACCGCCTCCTGGCCCTGCTCGCCGGCGCCCTCGCGCCCCAGAAGGTTCGCAAGAAGACCAAACCCAGTCGCAATGCCAAGCGGCGTCGCCTCGAAGGCAAGCGCCGCCGTGGTGAGACCAAGCGCATGCGCAGAACCCCCTAAGCCCGGCCCAGCCCAATGACCGACCCCAGCAGCAACCCGGCCGCCGACCTCACGAACGCCCTCGAGGGCCTCGGCGACCTCCTCGCCGGCAAGCGCGGACCCGATCGCTTCGACGTGCGCGCCATCTTCCTGCCGCTCGGATCCCTGATCCTCGAGGGCGACCTCGCCGGCCTGGCCCCGACCCTCGAACAGCTCTCGAGTGTCGCCCGCCCGGACGACGAAGCCTGGGCCAAGGCCGTCGAGGACGAGCTACGCCTGGCCACCGACGAGTTCTGCAGCTCCGTCGACCCGCGCTTCCTGGGGCTCCCGAACTACGACATGACCTACACGCTCGCCTCCCGCGAGTACCTGGCGTGCCGATTTCAGGCAGCGGAGCATCTGGGGTTTGCCCTGCCCGAAGGCGCCATGGAACGGGTCGAGTCGGCCGACAAGGCCCTGGATCCCTACCTATAATTGAGCTGGCCCGCCAGGGCCCGACCCGCCCCCACCCAAGTGCACGCAATCCCTTCATAACCAAAGGGTTATGGCGAGTCCGACGGCGCACTCCCGCGTGCGAATCCGCGGGCCGCGACCGGACCCAGAGACGCAAGCCATTGCATGGCAGTGCCTTACGTCTACCGAGGTCGATCTGATCGGCTTTAGTAGGACGCAAAGAACGTCCGTCCACCGATCAACACCGTGAGCGAGGCGGGTCAAGGAATTGTGCACGGGGTCTTTTCAACCCCGCAAGTCCACGGCATCCTCTTCGCCTCAAAAGTTCCCCATCCCTGACGGAACAATATCCCTGCATTTCGGAGTGCAACCAGAATGAACAAGTTCCTCTACACCGCCATCGCCTTGACGGCCGCTAGCTCCACGAGCTTCGCGACCGACAGCGACTGGCTCGAGCTGGACCAGGACATCGCGTCCCTCTCCAGCAACGTCGCCTCCGCGGACGGCGCCACCATCGGCGCCCTGCTCCGCACCAGCTACCGTGACGGTGGCACCCTCGGCGGCTTCACCAGCGACGACCTGGACCTGTGGTTCGAAGGCTCCCTCGAGGAGTTCTCCTACCGCGTCTCCTTCGACATCACCAGCGGCACCGCCCTCCTCGAGGACGCCTACGTGTCCTGGAACTGCGGCGACGACATGGACGTCATCTGGGGCCAGTTCAAGGTCCCCGTCCTGCGCAGCAGCACCATGGACTCCGAGAACATGCTGTTCATCGATCGCAGCAACCTCGGCGCGCTCTACGACATCTACGACACCGGCGCCGGCGTCATGGGCAACTTCGAGGGTTTCAACTACACCTTCGCCGCCCAGAACGGAAGTGACGGCTCGACCGAGGACCTGCTCCTCTTCGGCCACGCCTCCTACAACATCGGTGCTGGCCTGAGCAGCAACGAAGGCGCGATGAAGTCCGGCGACGAGCTCGACGGCGTCATCGGCGTCTCCTACATGGACTTCGAGAACGACTCCGTCGACGCGGTCCTCGCCATCGACCTGGCCATGACCATGGGTCAGATCAGCGGTAGCCTCGAGCTTGCCGACGGCAGCGACGACGTGATTGGCGCCTCCATGGGCACCAACCCCCTGGCCCTCACCCTCGGCTACCTGTTCGCCGACAACATGGAGGCCGCGTACCGCTACGAGGACTACGACAACGCCGCGGACGACAGCAAGTCGACCTTCGGCTTCAACTGGTACCTCCACGGCCACAACGCCAAGTGGCAGATCAACTACATCGACGACGACCTCTCCACGGACGAGGTCATCGCGGTCGGTCTGACCGTCGGCGCCTCCCGCTAGGTTCCGCCGCTCCCGGGCGCGTCCCGGGACACCCACAGGAGCCCGGGGGGCCCTCCGCGCGTCGGAGGGCCCCCGGGGTCTCTTCATATCCATTCCGAATGGGCTCCAACCCGGCGGCCACGATCACGGACAATGCGCCCCACCCACGAGCCCACCATGCACCTAGCCCTGACCCTAGCCCTCTGCCTCGCCCAGGATCCCGCCGTGACGGACGACCCCATCGAAGTGCACGCCCACACCAACGCGCTGATCGGCGAGACCAGCCCCTACCTGCTGCAGCACGCCCACAACCCCGTGGACTGGATGCCCTGGGGCCCCGAGGCGCTGGAGCTGGCGAAGTCGACCGACCGGCCGATCTTCCTGTCGATCGGCTACTCGGCCTGCCACTGGTGCCACGTCATGGAGAAGGAGTCCTTCGAGGACGAGCGCATCGCCGCCCTGATGAACGAGCACTTCGTCTGCATCAAAGTGGACCGCGAGGAGCGCCCCGACCTCGACGAGCTCTACATGGGCGCGGTGCAGGCCATGACCGGCTCGGGCGGCTGGCCCATGAGCGTCTTCCTGACGCCTGCCCTCGAGCCCTTCTACGGTGGCACGTACTTCCCGCCGACTGCGCGCTTCGGCCGCCCAGGGTTCGACGACGTCCTCACCACGATGAACCGCTACTGGAACGAGGAGCGCGACACCCTGCTCGGCCAGGCGACCAAGCTGGTGGAGCACCTCGAGCTTGCCGCCCGCGGCGAAGGCACGGCGACCCTCGCTCCCGACATCCTCGAGCGGTCGCTAGCAGACCTGCGCGAGCGCTACGATCCAACCTGGGGCGGCTTCGGCGCGGCCCCCAAGTTCCCGCACACGGCCGACCTCCTGCTGACCCTGCGCCACTGGAAGCGGACCGGCGACCCTGCGGACCTCGCCATGGCCACCACGACCCTCGACCGCATGGCCGAGGGTGGCATCTTCGACCAGCTCGCCGGGGGCTTCTCGCGCTACAGCACCGACGAGAAGTGGCTGATCCCCCACTTCGAGAAGATGCTCTACGACAACGGCCTGCTCGCCGGCGTCTACCTCGAGGCCTACCAGGCCACCGGCAAGGCCGCCTACGCGCGCGTCGTACGCGGTACCCTCGACTGGACCCTGCGCGAGATGAGCACGCCGGGTGGCGGCTTCGCCAGCAGCCTCGACGCGGACTCCGAGGGCGAGGAGGGGCGCTTCTACGTCTGGGACCACGAGGACCTCGAGGCCGTGCTCGGTGAAGAGCTGGGCGCCATGGCCGCCGACTACTTCGGCGTCACCGAGGAAGGCACCTTCGAGGACGGCAAGAGCGCCCTGTGGCGCAACGAGCCCGCTGCCGACGTCGCCAAGGAGTGGGGCGTCGAGGTCGAGGAGCTCGAGCGCCAGATGGAGAGCGCCCGGATGCGGCTGCTCGCCGCCCGGGAGCTGCGCGAGCGCCCCGGCAAGGACGACAAGGTCCTGGCATCCTGGAACGTAGTGCGGCGGACCACGTGCTGGTCGACATGCGCCAGGCGGACGGACGCCTGTTCGCGACCTCGCGCGGTGGACGCTCCCACCTGAACGCCTACCTGGACGACTACGCCTTCGTCATCGCTGGCCTCATCGAGCTCTACCAAGCCGACTTCGACCCACGCTGGCTGCGTGAGGCCCTGGCCCTGAACGCCGTGTTGGAGGCCGAGTTCCGCGCCGAGGATGGCGGCTACTTCACCACCGGCGACTCTCATGAGGAGCTCCTAATTCGCTCGCGCAGCGGGCAGGATGGCTCGATGCCCTCGGGCCTCGGTGTGCAAGCCCTGAACCTGCTTCGCCTCGGCGAGCTGACCGGGAGCCCCGCGCTGCTCGAGGCCGGCTCGAGAGCGCTGGCCTCGGTGGGCACCATGGCCAACCGCTTCCCCGTAGCCTTCAGCATGAGCCTCGTCGCCCTGGACTTCCAGCGCGCCAGGCCGCGCGAGGTCGTCGTCGCGGGCGAGGCTGACTGGGACTCGACACGCGCGCTCCTGGCTGTCCTCCGCGACGGCTTCCGACCCCACCAGGTCGTCGCCCTCGCCGACCAGCACGCGGATGCGAAGGCGATGCCCTTGCTCGAGGGCAAGCTACCCGAGAGCGGCGCCGCGCGTGCCTTCGTGTGCCGCTCGTTCACCTGCGAGGCCCCGATCCTCGACCCCACCAAGCTCGCCGAAGAGCTCGCACGACCATGAGGAACGCCATCATCACGGGCGCCGGCCGCGGCATCGGGCACCACGTCGCCTTGCACCTCGCCGCCGAACCCATGCGACTCGTGCTCGTGGCGCGCAGCCTCGACGAGCTACGCGCCACGGCCAGCGGGGTCGAGGCCCGCGGGGGCGAGGCCCACTGCGTCACCGCCGACCTCGCCGACCCGGCCCAACTGGAGGCTGCGGCGAGCCAGGCCCTCGAGCTGCTCGAGGGGCGCGTGGACGTGCTGATCAACAACGCTGGCATCTTCGACATGCGCCCGCTCGACGGCCTAGAGCGCACGTTCTGGGACCGCATGCTTGCGATCAACCTGACGGCGCCCACCTTCCTGACCAAGGCCTGCCTGCCTGGCCTGCGCGCCAGCGCAGCGGCGGGCGGCTCCCCGGCCCTGGTCAACGTCTCCTCGATCGCTGGCGAGCAGGGCTTCCCGGACAACTCGGCCTACTGCGCATCGAAGTACGGCCTCCGCGGACTGTCGGATGCACTACGCGTCGAGCTCGAGCCCGAAGGCATCGTGGTGCGCACGGTCTACCCCGGTGGCACCGACACCAGCATCTTCGACGATGTCGCCGGTGACTGGGACCGCAGCACGATGGCTCGCCCCGAGGACGTTGCCGCGCTGATCGCCTCGGCCATCGAGCCGGATGCACCCGACGACCTGCACATGCCCGCCTAGCGGACCCGCGAGGGATCTCTAGCCGTGGCCGTCGCTGCGCACGAGGTCGAGGAACTCGGTGCGCGTGCGGGCATCATCTCGGAAGACGCCCTGCATGCTCGAGGTGACGGTGTGGGAGCCTTGCTTCTGGACGCCGCGCGCCATCATGCAGAGGTGCGAGGCGCTGATCACGACGCCGACCCCCTTGGGCGCCAGCACCTCGAGGATCGCGTCAGCGATCTGGGCGGTCATGCGCTCTTGGACCTGGAGGCGCCGGGCGAACATATCCACGATGCGCGGGATCTTGCTCAGGCCCAGGATGCGGCCGTCGGGGATGTAGGCCACGTGGGCCTTGCCGAAGAACGGCAGCATGTGGTGCTCGCACATGCTGTAGAACTCGATGCCCTTCACCAGGACCATCTCCGAGAAGTCCTCGTTGAAGACCCCCTGGCCCACGACCTCGGCGACTTCCTGATGGTAGCCCCGGGTCAGCTCGGTGAGGCTCTTCTCGACCCTCGCGGGGGTCCGCAGGAGCCCCTCACGGGACGGGTCCTCCCCAAGCTCGCTGAGCATCTGCTCGATTAGCTCCTTCACTGCTGTGCTCCTCGGTATTCGACGATGTTGGCTCGGCTCTCGTGGATTCGGATCAGGGAGAGCTCCGGGCCGAAAGCCTGGACCTCTGGCGCGAGGATCTCCCAGAAGGCGACCGCGAGGTTCTCCGCCGTGGAGACCCTGCCGCCGAGCACGTCGAGGTCGTCGTCGAGGTGCTTGTGGTCGACCACCGAGAAGATGCGCTCTTGCACGATCCGGTGGAGGTCGTTCAGGTTCATGACCATGCCCGTCACCGGGTCGATCGGCCCGCGGACGGTCACGAACAGGTCGTAGTTGTGGCCGTGGCTGTTGGGGTTGTTGCAGGGCCCGTACAGCGCTGCGTTCTCCTCGTCGCTCAGCTCCTTCGCGTGCAGGCGATGGGCGGCGGAGAACTCGATCCGAACGGTGATTTCAGCGATTGGAGTAGGCATGACAGAGGGCCGAGAGGGTACCCGAACACGCCTCTTGGAGGCTCGCTCTGTGGCGAAAGACGGGCACCGAAACCGGACTCCCGGGCCCGATAGGGGGCCACCGACAAGGTGAATCTAACGTGATCTCGTCGCATCCGCGTGCGGGGGCCCCGTCGGTTCCGGCTCCTGGAGGGACAAGGAGGCACCCATGAAGACCAAGAGCTACACCCGAGTCGAGGCCATGCGCCTGATCCCGCTGCTCGAGGGCATTGCGCTCGAGATCCAAGAGCGCCGCACGGCCATCCGCACGACCGAAGAGATGATCCGCGCGCTCGGCGTCAGCCGACGTGTCCACGCGCAAGAGATCCATCGCAAGCGGACCCAGCTGGCGCGCCAGCGCGTGGAGCTCCGCCGGGTCGGCGAAGAGCTCGAGAAGCTCGGCTGCAGCCTCGCGGTCACCGACCCCTTCGAGATCTTCGTCCCTGGAGACGACGACGGCTACGGCTGGCGTCCGGGCGAGACCTTCCTTCGCCACACCTCGATCGGTCCCTTCGCCGCCTAGACTCGAAAAGGAGAGAGTCCGGCCCCCCCCCACCCCACGGAGGCGGGGGGCCTCTTCGCGGCGGGGCTCGGCCGGGGGGGGCACCGGCCGAGGGGCGAGCGGCCCCCACCCAGGGGCGCCGGGGGCCGAGGACCG
>JARGPD010000077.1 GCA_029212845.1 Planctomycetota bacterium | reverse complement strand
CCACCACGGGAGGGGGTGCGGGAGGGCGGTGGGGGACGGGGGGGCGGGGAAGAGGGCCCCCGGCACGCGCGGGGCCCGGCCCCCCGCGGCGGTGCGGGGCCGCTGCGTCGATGCCCATGCGGGCTTGGACTCTTGCCTAGGGCAGGTAGTTCATCTGCACGGCGTTCGAGATGCCGAAGCCGGCCGTCTGGGCCGGGTCGACGTAGACCGCCTGGACGAACAGGGTCGAGGGGCCGCCGCCGCCGGCGATCGGACCCATGCTCCAGCTGCCGCCGGCGTCGGTCGCGCCGGGGAAGACGAACTGCGCCGGGAAGCTGACCAGGGTGCCGCCGAACATCGCCGTCGGGTTGCTGGAGTTGCTGACGCCGACCCACAGGACCTGGCTGGGTGCCGCGCCGGTCAGGGTCGCGGTCACCGAGGTGCCGGTGGAGAGGTCGCCGCCGCAGATCGCGAGGACGGCGCTGCCGGGACCTGCCAGGCCGATGTCGGGCTGGCAGGTCGGCGTGGTGCCGCCGCCGGGCAGCACGCGGTCGGTGATCGTGACCGTCGTGGTGTCGGTGGCCAGCTGGCTGCCGGAGTCCACGGCGGAGACGGTCAGGACGTGGGTGCCGACGGACAGGTCGCTCACCGAGGTGACGCGGCCGGTGCCGATGGCGCCGTCGAGGTCCGAGGACCAGGTGATGCTGGCGCCGGTCAGGCCGCGGTCCTCGAGGTCCCAGCCCGAGCTGTGCAGGACGACGGTCGCACCCTTCTGGAAGGTGGTGTTGTTGTCGGGGGTCAGGATGTAGGTCGTCGGGACGGCGCCCATCAGGAACTTGGGCGCGGCGATCGGCTGGCGGTCACGCGTCGTGTTCAGGCCGTCGCTGGCCAGGAGCTCGATCCAAGCGCCGGCGCCGGGGCGCTGGACGCGGGTCAGGTCGAGGGTCAGCTCGGTGGCGTCGGTGCCGGTCGCGACCGGGAAGGTGCGCTGGCCGTCGGGGCTGTAGCGCAGGTAGTAGCGGACGGCGTCGCCGTCGGCGTCGCTACCGGACCACTCGGCGCGCAGCTCCGAGCCGTCGACCTGGACGCTGGAGAGGGCCGCCGCCGGGGCGGTCGAGCTCTGCAGCAGGGTGCCGATGACCTGGCCGGTGCGGGCGTCGGTGACGGTGATGCGCTCGATCGCCGAGGCGGGGACGCTGGTGCCCACGACCGCGGCGAAGCCGGAGGTCGGGTCGAGCGCGCCGGTCTCGGAGCAGTCCACGTTGCCGTTGGCGGTGACGCCGACCTTGCCGACCTGGCGGCCGTCCGCGAAGGCGGCCAGGATCAGGTCCGTGCCGCCCTCGGGGAAGGTCGGGGTCGTGCCGTCGAAGGCGACGACATCGTTCAGCTCGACCGTGCCGGTGGCGTGGTTGAACACGCCGCCGATCACCAGGCGATCCTCGATGGCGGGGCCGACCTTGGCCGCCGCGCACTGGAAGGCCGCGTGGTTGAGGAAGAAGTTGTAGTTGGTGCTCCAGACCCAAGCCTGGTTGGTCAAGAGGCCGGCGGCCATGATGTCCTTCTTGCTCTTGTTCTTGATGACAGGCAAGGACTCGGTGATCGCCAGGTGGTGCTCGATGTCGACGCCGATGGTGTCGATGTTCTGGCTGTTGTGCGAGCGGCCGAACAGGTGCCCGAGCTCATGGGCGAAGGTGCGCTGGTGGCGGATCGGCTGGGTGTTGCCGATGCCGACCGTGCCGGGGATGCCGATCGCCTGGCCGTTGTAGGGCAGGCTGCCGTTGACCCAGCCGTAGATGAAGTCGGGCTTCGGGTTCAGCATCTGGTAGTCGACGTTGAGCGACGACAAGAGCGCCGAGCCCGACCCGGAGAGGGACGAGGTCCAGAGCTTGCTCGGCACGTCCGCCGGGCGGTACTCCCAGTCCGAGCCGGGGTAGATGCCCTGGATGAAGTTGTCGCCGACGCCGGGCTCGATCAGCGCCGGGTCCGGGAGGTTCGGGGTCGGGCCGCCGCTCGGGCGGTAGTCGATCGGGATGTAGATGACCTCGGGCGTGTCCTTGCAGACGAAGCTGAGCGGGCCCTCGACGTGGGTGTTGTTCGCGAAGCTGGTCTCCGCGAGCTGCCCGGGGCCGGCCGGGTTGACCTCGACGTCGAGGGTGATGTTGCTCGAGGACGGCGCGATGAAGATGAAGTTCAGCGTGTCGTCGAGGTTCAGCGGCGAAGGCGTCAGCGGCAGGGCCAAGGGGCCGTTGGTCGAGTAGATCGGCGAGCCGGGCAGCTCGACGCCGTTGTCGAAGATGCGCAGGACGCCGTCGACCGTCTCGCCGGGTGCGAGCGCCTGGTTCGTGAACACGGGGACGCGCACCATGGTCGACTTGCCAGCGACCAGGGTCGTGGTGCCGGTCTGGATCGTCTGGGTGACGTGGACCTGGTTGAGGCTCAGGTCCAGGGTCTGGGCGCTGGCGGCTCCGGCCGCGAGGAGGACGACGGGCGCCGTCCTCAGGAAGAGGTTGCTCATGGGGGGGCAGGGGGGGTGGGGAGGTGCCGGCCGGGTGCGACCGGGGACCCAGTTGGGGGGACGGATCGATCCTAGTCGAGGAGCGGGGATTCAGGCGTTGGAGACCTCCGAGGAGGGGCCCGGGTTCCCCGGTTCAATGGCCTGGTAAGTCCTTCGAGTCCGCCTCATGTCGCCCAGGGACCTTGGTCGAAGGGGAATGCTGGGTCGGCGGATCTCGCCTCGCCGACCAAAGAACCGGCCTTTGGGGGCCGAAGGAGGGGCTAGGAGCCCCAAGACTCGCCATGGAAAGGAAGAACTGTTGGGAGATCCTGCGCTGCGGCCTCGAGCCCGGAGGCCGCCGCTCGGCCGAGTATGGGATTTGTTCAGTCGCGGCCCACGCGGCGGATGGCATCGAAGGTCCCAACGGCGGGGCCGGGGCTGGGAGGGCCTGCTGGGCGTCGGAGGACAACCTCTGCGGACAGCTACGAGGGTGCGGTGCTGGGTCCAGGCCGAGCTTCTCGAGCTGCATCAACTGCGCGGTCTTCGATCGGGTCTCGAAGGAGGAGGGCCGTGGCTTCGAGCTGGCTCTGGAGCCCGACTCCCGGCTGAGGACTTCCTAGGTGGACCGTCACCGGGGATGCGGCTTCCTGTTCGTTCCCCCCCGTGGGGGCTAGGCTGGAGGTTCCCCCTCTCGTTCCATTAAAGGAGGACCCGATGCTCGATCTGACCCCCGCAGCCCTGGCCTTGCTGGCGCTGCTCCCGCTCGCCCCCGTGGCGGACGAACCGCCCCCGCCGCCCGCCGAGCCCCCCCAGGCGACGGTCTGGGAGTTCCTCGTCGACAAGTACGACGCCAACGAGGACGGGCGCATCACGAAGAAGGAGTACACCGGCATCTCCGAGCGCTGGAAGCTCTTGGACCTGGACGGCAACGGCTGGATCGACGAGGAAGAGGTCGAGTCGCGCGGCCGGGTCGCCAAGCCGCGGCCGGACAAGAAGAAGGTCACCGCGCCCAAGGTCGGGCGCAAGGCACCGACCTTCGAGCTGGAGGTCGTGACGGACCCCGCGCACCTGCCCGAGGAGCGGCCGGACGGCGAGGAGGAGCCTGGTAAGGACCCGAAGAAGGACGGGAAGGACGCCAAGGACGCCAAGGACGCCAAACCGAAGGAGCCCGAGACGATCGCCCTGGCCGACTTCCGCGGCAAGAGGCCGGTCGCGCTGATCTTCGGCAGCTACACCTGACCCCCCTTCCGCCGGTCGGTCGACCGGCTCAAGGACATGCACGCCACCTACGGCGACGAGGTCGAGTTCCTGATGGTCTACATCCGCGAGGCCCACGCCCTCGACAGCCCCTGGCCGATGGGGGGCAAGGACGGGGCGCCGATCGTCGAGGACCCGGTCACCTATGGCGAGCGCAAGGACGTGGCCCAGCGCTGCATGCAGGCGCTCGACATGTCGCCGATGACGATGCTGATCGACGGCATCGACAACGAGGTGGGCGATACCTATGCGGCCTGGCCCGACCGCCTGTACCTCGTCGACGAGAAGGGCAAGGTGGCCTATGCGGGCGGCCCCGGTCCCTACGCCTTCGAGCCGGACGAGCTCGAGGACGCGATCCGCGCCAAGCTGGACCTCGAGCCGATCCAGCGCAAGCCCAAGAAGAAGGGCAAGTGACGCGGCCTCGCGGGGCGGTTGGCCCGCGATGGGCGCGGAAGCGGTAGCCCAGGACGGGACCCCGCGGGCGCGCTGCGCCGGCGGGGTCCCGCTGCCTGCTAGCAATCGGGCCCAGCACGCCGCATGATCGCGGCCCTCCCCCCCCCGAACTCCTCCCCATCGCCCCATGAAGCTGCTCTCCCTGCTGTTCGCCGCCCCCCTTCTCGCCTTGGCCTCCTGCAGCGCCGTGGGCCTCGGCGATTGCTGCGGCAGCGCCGACTGCGCCGACTGCAGCACCGAGGCCTCCGACCAGGACTGCGGCTGCGGCGAGGACTGCGGCTGCACCGCGGCCGGTCCCACCTGCGGCTGCACGGACGCGACCAGCGGCTGGCTCGACCTGTGGGATGGCGAGAGCCTCGCCGGCTGGAGCATGGCCGGCCCCGGCGAGTTCCAGATCGTCGACGGCAGCCTGATGGCCACCGGCGGCATGGGCCTGCTCTGGTACTCGGACGCAGACTTCCAGGACTTCACCCTCGCCCTCGAGTGGGCCGCCGAGGACGCCAGCGACAACAGCGGCGTCTTCGTGCGCTTCCCCGACCCCGGCAACGACCCCTGGGTCGCCGTCAACCAGGGCTACGAGCTGCAGATCTGCGACGCGGCCGACGCGATGCACAACACCGGCTCGGTCTACTCGTTCCAGGGCTCGACCCACATCCCGACCAAGCCGGCCGGCGAGTGGAACACCTACGAGATCAGCGTCGTGGACCAGCACTACACCGTGAAGGTCAACGGCGAGGTCGTGAACGAGTTCGACGGCGAGCGCTCCGCCGCGGGACATGTCGGCCTGCAGAACCACGACGACGGCTCGCCCGTGCGCTTCCGCAACCTGCGCGTCCTGCGCCACGAGGGCTAACCGCGTGAGCTCCAGCTCCCCCGCCCTGTCCGGCAGCCTCAACGCGCGGCTGTCGGTGATGATGTTCCTCCAGTACGCGATCTGGGGGGCCTGGCTGCCCTTCCTGTGGTCCTTCCTGTCGGACTACCGCGGCATGGGCGGGGACGAGATCGGCTACATGTTCGCCGCCGGCGCGGTGGGGGCCATCTTCGGGCCCTTCCTGGCCGGCCAGATCGCCGACCGCTACTTCTCGACCGAGCGCTTCCTGGCGGTCAGCCACCTGATCGGGGCGCTCCTGATCTGGCAGCTGGCGACCGTCGAGAGCTTCACCGGCTTCCTGGTCTTCTCGCTGGTCTACGGGCTGGTCTACTCGCCGACCTTGGCGCTGACCAACAGCCTGGCCTTCCACCACCTGCCGGACCGCGACCGAGACTTCGGACGTGTGCGCCTGTGGGGCACCTTCGGCTGGATCGTGGTGGGCATCGGGATGGGGCACTGGCTGGCCTATGGTCATTCCCCAGCAGGACTTACGGAGGAGGCCCTGAAGCTGGCCCAGGTGGCCGGCAAGGCCGACGCCTTCAAGCTGAGCGGGGCCCTTGGGCTGCTGATGGGCGTCTACTGCTTCACCCTGCCGCACACCCCGCCCTCCGAGCAGGGCGAGCGCAACGCGACCTTCGAGGCCCTAGGCGAGGTCAAGCGCCAGCCGCTCTTGACGCTCTTCCTGCTGGCCATCCCGGTCTCCTGCATCCACCAGTTCTACTTCGTGCACACCGAGGGCTTCCTGCACGCCAAGCTGAACGCGCCGGCCTTCTTCGAGACGATCTTCGGGGTCGGTGGCGGCGGCTTCATGACCATCGGGCAGATGGTCGAGGTGCTGGTGCTGGCGATGATCCCGCTGGTGGCCACGAAGATCAGCCGCAAGTCGATCCTGGCGGTCGGCCTGGCCGCCTATGCCCTTCGGATGGCGCTGTTCGCCTACTTCCCCGACTCCAGCACGCTCCTGCTGCTGGGCGTCGGCCTGCACGGGCTGTGCTTCGGCTGCTTCATCTTCGTGGCCTTCATGGTCGTCGACGAGGAGACCTCCAGCGACGTCCGCGCCAGCGCCCAGAACCTGTTCAACCTGGTCATCGTGGGCATCGGCGTGATCGTCGGCAGCAAGGTCGCCGGCTGGGTCGCGGACTGGGCCGACGGCGACTACGAGAAGCTCTTCAGCGTCCCGATGTGGGCCTCGGTGGCCTGCCTCCTGGCGCTCCTGGCCGCCTACCCCTCCGGCAGCAGGGCTGCCCTCGACGACTGACCCATGGCAGCTCCCCTTCGAATCGGCTTCGTCGGCGCCGGCTTCATCGCCGGCTTCCACCTCGAGAGCCTGCAGGCCGTCCGTGATGTCGAGGTGCGGGCCGTGTTCAGCCCCGGCGGCGCGGCCGGATTCCTCGAAGCGGCCGCACGATTGGGCGTGGCCTCGGCCGCTGGGGTCGAGGCCCTGGACAGCGCCGAGGCGCTCGCGGCCCACGACGAGGTCGACGCGATCTGGATCTGCGCGCGCAACGACACGCGCGTCGAGGTGATCGAGGCGCTCGAGCGCGGCTGCGCCCGGCGCAAGGCCCCGCTGCTGGGCATCGCCTGCGAGAAGCCCCTGGCCCGCAACGTGGCCGAGGCCGAGGCTGTCTGCGCGGCCATGGACCGCATCCACGCCGCCACCGGCGCCCACGGGGCCTACCTCGAGGACATGCTCTTCGCCCCGGGCCTCGCCCGTGGCAAGGAGGTGCTCTGGCGCCGCGGCGCGGGGGTCGCGGGCCGTCCGTACCTCGCCCGGGCCAGCGAGGAGCACGCCGGACCCCACAGCGAGTGGTTCTGGCGGCCGGAGATCGCCGGTGGTGGGGCCCTGGTGGACATGATGTGCCACTCGATCGAGGCCGCGCGCTGGCTCCTGACCGAGCCCGGAGCCCCGCGCGCGAGCCTGCGCCCGATCGCGGTCAGCGGCAGCGTGGCCAACCTCAAGTGGGTCCACGAGCCCTACGCCTCCCAATTGAAGGCGCGCTTCGGTGGCGACCTGGACTGGGCCGCGAACCCCTCCGAGGACTTCGCCCGGGCGACGATCACCTGGCGCGTCGAGTCGGGCCCGGATGCCGGCCGCGAGGTGCTGTCCGAGACCTCGTCCTCCTGGTGCTACGTGGGGGCCGGCCTGCGCCATGAATTCCAGCTCCTGGGGCCGGAATACGCCCTGGACATCGACATGAGCCGCACCGGCGTCGAGGTGTTCTTCTCGCGCGCGGTCCAGGGCTCGGTGGGGGAGGACCTGGTCGAGAAGCAGAACGCCGAGCAGGGCCTGATGCCGATCTCGCCCGACGAGGCGGCCCACTACGGCTACGTGGGCGAGAACCGGGCCTTCTCCCGGGCCTTCGCGGCGGGCCGCTCCCCCGAGCCCGGTTTCGCTGCTGGGCTCGAGGTCACCCGGCTCCTGATGGCGACCTACCTGTCCGCCTCCGAGGGCCGCGTGGTCGACCCCTTTGAGGCCGCGGTGGGCAGCCTGCGGCCCTTCGACCCAGCGGGGTAGCCGGCGCCCCACGAGGGGGAATCGGCACGACCTGATCCAGGAGCCCGGATTCCGGATTGTTCCAACGGCGCAGTACCTTTATCCTCTGCGGCAAATTCCCCCCCCAGTTCGTGGCGGTCCCCTCGTCGAGAGGACCGGCGTACCCCCACCCTCCTCCCCCAGATCCTCTCCGTGGCTCCAAGCGCTTCCAAGCGCCTGAAGAACCGGAAGGGCGCCCCTCATGGAAGGCAACATCTTCCCTGCGTGGACTTCTAAGGTCCGTGACCTGCTCCCCCTCGCCCTCGGTGGCGGAGGCCTCTACGTCGTCACCTTGGTGACCTTCGGGTTCTCGCCCGAGACGTTGGCGGTCGGCTACCAGCCGGAGCAGCCCGTGGCCTTCAGTCACCGCATGCACGCGGGCGAGCTCGGGCTCGACTGCCGGTACTGCCACAACACGGTCGAGCAGGGCGCGAAGGCGGCCATCCCGCCGACGCAGACCTGCATGAACTGCCACGACAAGATCCGCACGGACTCCGAGCTCTTGCAGCCGGTCCGGGATAGCTGGGAGACGGGCGAGCCGATCCGTTGGAACCGCGTCCACGACCTGCCGGACTACGTCTTCTTCAACCACAGCGCGCACGTGACCAGGGGGGTCGGGTGCGTCGAATGTCACGGCCGCATCGACCAGATGGACGTCGTGCGCCAAGAGGAGCCGCTCTCGATGGGCTGGTGCCTCGACTGCCACCGCAACCCGGAGGACGTGCTGCGGCCCGTCTCCGAGGTCACGAACATGGAGTGGGAGGCCGACGACCAGGCCGCCCTCGGTGCCCACCTCGCCGCTGAGCGCGGTGGCATCAACCCGCCCGTCCTGAGCTGCTCCGGCTGCCACCGCTAGACGAGGCCCCTACCTATGCAAAGCACCCCGAAGAAGCACTGGCGTAGCCTGGCCGAGCTGGAAGGCACGCCCGAGTTCACCGCCGCGCTGCACCGCGAATTCCCCGCCCTCGAGGACACCGACGTCGAGGCCCTCGACGACGTCTCGCGCCGTCGATTCCTGCAGCTGATGGGCGCCTCCATGGCCCTCGCCGGCGCGTCGAGCTGCACCTGGGAGGCCGAGACGATCGTGCCCATGGTGTCGCGCCCGGCCAACCGCGTGCCCGGCAAGGCCGTCACCTTTAGCTCGGCCATCGAGCGCGGTGGCTATGGCTTCGGCGTCACGCTGACCAGCTACGACGGTCGCCCGATCAAGGTCGAGGGCAACCCGAACGATCCGATCTCCGGCGGCGCCTCGGACGTGTTCGCCCAGAACGCGATCCTCGAGATGTACGACCCGGACCGCAGTCGCACCGTGCGCACCGCCGGCGCCGACTCGACCTGGGAGGCCTTCGACGCCGCTTGGAACGGGGTCATGGACACCGTGCGCGCGACCAAGGGGGCCGGCCTCGCGATCCTGACCGAGGGCATCTCTTCGCCGACCCTCAACATGGTCGTCGACAGCGTGCTGCGCAAGCAGAGCTCGGCGCGCCTGTTCGAGTACGAGTCCGTCAGCCGCGACAACGAGATCGCCGGCGCCAAGCTGGCCTTCGGCGAGGCGCACCGCGCCCACTACGACGCCTCGAAGGCCGAGGTGATCGTCAGCTTCGACGGCGACCTCTTCTCGGGCCACCCGGCGCAGATCAAGCACAACCGCGACTGGGCCAAGAAGCGTCGTCCGGCAGGCGGCCGCATGGGTCGCATGTACGCGGCCGAGAGCCGCTTCACCGTCGACGGCGGCATGGCGGACCACCGCCTGCCCGTGCGCTCCGGTGACCTGGGTGCCTTCGTCGGTCTGGTCGAGCTGATGCTGGCCCAGAACCACGAGATGGCCCTGCCGAACCCGGTCCAGGCGGCCGACCTGACCGGTGGCCACGCGGCCACCGACGAGCGCGCCCGAGCGATGGCGACCGCGATCGCGGACGACCTGGCGAAGCATGCTGGGCGGTCCCTGCTGGTCGCTGGCCCCGCCCAGCCCCCCGAGGTCCACGCCCGCGTGCACCTGCTCAACGAGCTGCTCGGCAACTTCGGCCGCACGGTGACCTTCACCGAAGAGCCCGCCGCCGAGCGCGCCTCCCACGTGGACTCCCTGGGCGACCTGGTGGCCGCGATCAACGCGGGCGAGATCCAGACCCTGATCATCCTCGAGGGCAACCCGGTCTACGACGCGCCCGCCGACGTCGACTTCGCCGGTGCCCTCGCCAAGGTCGGCACCAGCGTGCGCCTCGGCCTGTACGACAACGAGACCTCGGCCGCCTGCACCTGGCACCTGCCGCGCGCCCACGCCTTCGAGGCCTGGGGCGACGCGCTGGCCTGGGACGGTAGCCACCTGGTCAGCCAGCCGACGATCGCACCCCTCTGGGGCGCGCGCTCGGCGCTCGAGTTCTTCTCGCCGATGATCGTCACCGGCACGCCCCCGACGCCCGACAAGCTGGTCCGCCAGCAGACCGGCACCAAGGGCAGTGAGAAGGCCTGGCGCAAGGTCGTCCACGACGGCATCGCGCCCCAGAAGGCGCTCAAGGCGACCACGCCGAGCACCAAGCAGGGCGCCTTCAAGCCCTCGGTCGTCGGCGACTCGATGGAGATCACCTTCTCGCCCGACCCCAAGGTTCACGACGGTCGCTACACGAACAGCTCCTGGCTGCAGGAGCTGCCCGACTTCATGACGAAGCTGACGTGGGACAACGTCGCCATCGTCGGCAAGTCGACCGCGGACAAGCTCGGCCTGCACCACGCCGGCAACTCGAAGAACGAGGTGCCGATGCTCGACATCACCGTCGACGGCACGACCGTCTCGGTGCCGGTCTTCGTGCAGCCCGGCCAGGCCCTCGACTCGATCAACCTGCAGCTCGGCTACGGCCGCACTCGCGCCGGCCAGATCGGTGGCCTCGAGGGTGAGGGCGAGCGCGACGCCTCGCCCGTTGGCGTCGACGTCTTCCCGCTGCGCAAGGGCGGCGCCTGGTTCGCGGCCGGCACGGTCGCCAAGGGCAGCGGCACCTACGAGCTGGCGATGACCCAGGACCACCACCTGGTCGACGACATCGGCATGGAGGGTGCGGAGGATCGCCGCGGCATGCTGGTGCGCGAGGAGAACCTGACCGACTACGACGAGAAGGACAAGTCGCACTTCCGTCACAAGGTCCACTACCCCGAGCACGGCTCGCTCTGGACGGAGCCTTCCTTCGAGGGCCACGCCTGGGGCATGTCGATCGACCTGAACCTGTGCAACGGCTGCAACGCCTGCGTGATTGCCTGCCAGTCGGAGAACAACATCCCGGTGGTCGGCAAGGAAGAGGTCATGAACGCGCGCGAGATGCACTGGATCCGCATCGACCGCTACTTCGCCGGCGACGACGTCGACTCGCCCCAGCTGGCGATGCAGCCCGTCAACTGCCAGCAGTGTGAGATGGCCCCCTGCGAGCAGGTCTGCCCGGTCGCGGCGACCACGCACTCGGAAGAGGGCCTCAACGACATGGTCTACAACCGCTGTGTCGGCACCCGCTACTGCGCGAACAACTGCCCCTTCAAGGTGCGCCGGTTCAACTACAAGAACTACCGCAAGAACCCCGTCGACCTGACCGACTCGTACAACGAGGTCGCCAAGCTCGGGCTCAACCCCGAGGTCAGCGTCCGCGTCCGCGGGGTCATGGAGAAGTGCACCTACTGCGTGCAGCGCATCCAAGAGACGAAGATCGAGGCCAAGAACGCCCAGCGTCCGATCCAGGACGGCGAGATCGTCACCGCCTGCCAGCAGGCCTGCCCGCCCCAGGCGATCATCTTCGGCGACAAGAACGACCCTGAGAGCGCCGTCTCGAAGCTGCACGACAGCGCCCGCGCCTACGAGATGCTGGCCGAGCTGCAGCTCAAGCCGCGCAACAACTTCCTCGCGAAGATCCGCAACCCCCACCCCTCTCTCGTGCCTGCCGCCCCGGCCGGCTCGGAAGCCGCCGGTAGCCACGGCGACAACGGAGGCCACTGACCGTGAGTAGCCAATACGACCTCGAGATCCAGACCGCTCTCGAGGACCCGACGTCCCGCCCGCACCTGGTGATGGGCGGCGCGACCTTCGCCTCGATCGACGACGACGTCGCCGGCGTCTCGGAGGGCTTCCTGAAGAAGACCTCCCTGGCCTGGTACGCGATGTTCGGCGCGTCCATCTCTGTGCTCGCCATGCTGGGCGCCGTGGTGGTCTACCTGATCTCGACCGGCGTCGGCATCTGGGGTAACCAGTCGCCGGTGTTCTGGGGTTGGCCGATCGTCAACTTCGTCTTCTGGGTCGGCATCGCCCACGCCGGGACGCTCATCTCCGCGATCCTGTTCCTGCTCAAGCAGGACTGGCGCACGAGCATCAACCGCTTCGCCGAGGCGATGACCATCTTCGCCGTGTGCTGCGCGGGCCTGTTCCCCGCCATCCACGTCGGCCGCATCTGGGTCGTCTACTGGCTGTTCCCGATCCCGAACCAGATGGAGATGTGGCCGAACTTCCGGTCGCCGCTGCTCTGGGACGTGTTCGCGGTCTCGACCTACGCGACGGTCTCGCTGCTGTTCTGGTACATGGGTCTGATCCCGGACCTCGCGACCTTCCGCGACCGCGCGACCAGCAAGATCCGCCAGGGCGCCTACGCCTTCTTCAGCCTGGGCTGGACCGGCTCCTCGCGCCACTGGCACCGCTACGAGAAGGCCTACCTGATCCTGGCCGGCCTCGCGACGCCGCTGGTGCTGTCCGTCCACACGGTCGTCTCGTTCGACTTCGCCGTGTCCCAGCTGCCCGGTTGGCACACCACGATCTTCCCGCCGTACTTCGTCGCCGGCGCCATCTTCAGTGGCTTCGCGATGGTGCTGACGCTGATGATCCCGGTGCGGGCGATCTTCGGCCTGCAGCACATCGTGACCCTGCGCCACCTGGAGGTGGTCAGCAAGGTCATCCTCGCCACGGGCTCGATGGTCGGCTACGCCTACGCGATGGAGTTCTTCGTCGCCTGGTACTCCGGCAACCCGTACGAGCAGTTCGCCTTCACGAACCGCGCCTTCGGCCCCTACGCCTGGGCCTACTGGATCATGGTCAGCTGCAACGTGATCTCGCCGCAGCTGTTCTGGTTCAAGAAGCTGCGCCAGAGCGTCCCCGCGCTGTTCGTGATCTCGATCTTCGTCAACATCGGCATGTGGTTCGAGCGCTTCGTCATCACGGTGACCTCGCTCAGCCGCGACTTCCTGCCGGGCTCGTGGGCCTACTTCCAGCCGACGCCCTTCGACGCCCTGACGCTGATCGGATCGTTCGGCCTGTTCTTCACCCTCTTCCTCCTGTTCATCCGCTTCCTCCCGATCATCGCGATCTCGGAGATCAAGGGCATCCTCCACAAGCAGGAGAGCCACCACTAGCGCGGCTAGGAGGTACACGACCATGGAACAACAAGAAGCGAAAGCCCTCGGCCTGCTGGCGGAGTACGAGACGCCCCAGGCCCTCATGGCTGCGGCCGAGAAGGTGCGCGACGGCGGCTACAAGCGCTGGGACACCCACACGCCCTTCCCGGTCCACGGGATCGACGACGCGATGGGCATCCAGCCGACGATCCTGCCTTGGATCGTCCTGGGCGCCGGCGCGACGGGCACCCTGACCGCCCTGCTCTTGCAGTGGTACACCAACGGCGTCGACTACCCCTTCCTGATCAGTGGCAAGCCCCTGTTCAGCTGGGTGCCGGCCTTCCCGGTGACCTTCGAGCTGACCGTGCTGTTCGCCGGCATCACGACCTTGCTCGGGATGCTGGCCCTGAACCGCCTGCCGCGCCTCCACAACCCGCTGTTCGACGTCAAGCGCTTCGCGCGCGCGACCCAGGACCGGTTCTTCCTCGCCCTGGACGCCACCGACCCGCTGTTCGAGGACTCCAGCGCCCGCGCGCTGCTCGAAGGCAGCGGAGCGACGGCCGTCGAGGACGTGCCCGACGTCCCGACCAACGAGAACATCCCTTCCTGGATGTGGCAGGTCGCGATCGTTCTGGTCTTCGCGACCTTCGTGCCGCTCGGCCTGATCGCTGCCTCGTACAACTCGACCTCGACCACCCCGCCGTTCCACATCGTCGGCGACATGGACTGGCAGGAGTCGTACCGCTACGGCGAAGAGGTGCCCTTCTTCGACAACGGCCAGGCCATGCGCGGCGCGCTGCCCGGCACCGTCGCGGTGGGCGAGCTCGAAGAGGACGACGCCTTCTACCGCGGCATGGACGACATGGGCAACTGGCTGGCGGTGGCGCCGGTCGAGGTGTCGAAGTCGGTCCTGGAGCGCGGCCGCGAGCGCTACAACATCTACTGCCTGCCCTGCCACGGCGAGTCCGGCAACGGCAAGGGCATCGTGCACGAGCGGGCCTTGGCGCTGGACACCTCCGGGTGGCTCATCCCGCGCGACCTGACGATGGACTCCATCGTCACCCAGCCCGACGGTCAGATCTACGACACGATCACCAACGGCTTCAACTACGACGCCGAGACCGGTACCGGGAACATGGCGCCCTATGCCGCCCAGATCCGTCCCGAAGACCGCTGGGCCATCGTGCTCTACGTCCGCGCCCTCCAGCGCGCCGCGAACGCTTCCATCGAGGACGTTCCGGCCGACAAACGCTCCGCGCTCTAGCCCCCAGGAGCCACAGACATGAGTCACAGTCCAAGCATCTCCCTCGAAGGCCTGAACCCTGAGAAGTTCACGCTCGGCGCTCGCGCCGGGAGCCTGGTCGGTCGCTTCCTGGTGGTCGGGATCGTCGGCCTCGCCGTCGCTGCCGCCCTCGGGTTGACCGGCGACCAGGGCGACCTGAGCCGCTTCCTGCACGCCTACACCACGGTGTACGTGTACTTCACCAGCATCGCGCTGGGTGCGCTCTTCTTCGTGCTGATCAACCACGTCACCAGCGCCGGCTGGAGCGTGACCACGCGCCGCATCGCGGAGCTCGTCACCGGGGCCTTCCCGCTGCTGGCGCTGCTCTCGCTGCCGTTGATCATCGCGGCCCTGATGGGCACGGCCGAGATCTACCCGTGGGCGAACCCGGACGGTGGCCTCGTCCCCGAAGGCGTCGCCCACTTGGTGCACAAGAAGGCCGGCTTCCTGAACGCCAAGTTCTTCGCCGCCCGCATGGTGCTGTACTTCGTGATCTGGATCGCGATGGCGGCCTGGTTCAAGAGCCGCTCCCTCGCGCAGGACCTCTCCGGCGACCCGGCGATCACCAACCTGTTCAAGAAGCGCAGCGCGCCGATGATCCCGGTCTTCGCCTTGACGTTGACCTTCTTCGCGCTCGACCTGCTGATGTCCCTGGACCCGGTCTGGTACAGCACGATCTTCGGCGTCTACTACTTCGCCGGTGGCTTCCTTTGCTTCATGGCCTTGCTCGGCATCCTGGCCAAGAAGTTCGGCGCCGAGGACGGCATCCTGTCGGGCTTCATCCGCGACGAGCACTACCACGACATCGGCAAGCTGACCTTCGCCTTCGTGATGTTCTGGGGCTACATCGCCTTCAGTCAGTACATCCTGATCTGGTACGCGAACATCCCCGAGGAGACCGCCTGGTACCACGAGCGCGAGGGCCTGTTCTGGGGCCACGTCGGCGTGCTCTTCCTGCTGAAGTTCCTCGTGCCCTTCGTGGGCTTGATCTCGCGCCACATGAAGCGCCACCCCCAGCGGCTGGTGATCTTCGGCGGCTGGGTCATGGTGATGCACTTCTACGACATGTTCTTCCTGGGCATGCCGAGCCACCTGAACACCTTGCACTACCTCGAGGCCCAGGCCGGCCCGGCCACCGAAGCTGGCAAGGCGTGGCACCACGCCGCCGAGAGCTTCGCCTCGATGCCCTTCGGCATCATGGAGCTGGCCTGCCTGATCGGCATCGGCGGCCTGTTCGTCGCCGCGGTCGCGAAGTCCTTCGCGAGCCACTCGATCCTGGCCGTGCGCGACCCGCGCCTGCCCGAGTCCATGACCTTCCACAACCCCTAGGCGGAGACAGACGTGGTTGAAAAAGAGAACCTGGCGATCGGACCGCTCTTCACGGTGTCCGGCATCACCGTCTTCTTCGTGATCGCAATCATCCTTGCGCTGACGGGCCTGAACGACTTCGAGCAGCGCCGCTTGAAGGCGGGCTTCAACGCCAAGCTGCCGGCCGACACCCTGCGTGTCGAGGCGGAGCAGAAGGCCCTGGTCGAGGACTACTCGAAGGACGCGGACGGCAACGTGCGCATCCCGGTCGAGGCCGCCATGGACATGATCCTCGAAGAGCGCAAGGACGGCTGATGTTCCAGAGCAAGTTCACCTTCCTCGGCCTTGCTGCCGTCCTGTGCCTCGCCGGCTCCGCGCCGGCGCAGGTCTGGGACAAGCCGCTCGCTCCGGAGGACAACCTGATGAACCTGGTCCCCGACGAGGTCGTGGGCACGGGGGTCATCCAGCGTGTGAACAACCAGGTGCCCCTCGAGCGCATCTTCTTGGACGAGAACGACCGGCCCGTGGCCCTCGCGGACCTGATCGACGGTGAGCTGCCCGTGCTGCTCACGATGCACTACTCGGACTGCCCGCAGCTCTGCAGCTACGTCCTGAACGGCGTGATCGACACCCTCCAAGGCGTGTCGCTCGAGCTCGGCAAGGACTTCCGCATGGTCACGATCAGCATCAACCCCAACGAGGCCGTCGAGCGCACCGTCGCCGTCAAGCAGCGCTACGTCGAGTCCTACGGCCGACCCGGGGCCGCCGAGGCTTGGCACTTCCTGCGCGGCGCCCAGGCGGACATCAAGGCGGTCGCGGACGCGGTCGGCTTCGGCTACGTCGAGGTCGCCGGCAGCGATCCCGTCGAGTACTCGCACCCCGCCACCTTGATCGTGCTCACGCCTAGCGGCCAGGTCTCCCTGTACCTGACCGCGATCAACGACGACGCGGCGACCCTGCGCCTGGCCCTGGTGGACGCCTCCGAGGGCGCCATCGGCGGGATCGTCGACCTCTTCTTCACCAACTGCTTCCGCTACGACAATCAGCTCGGCAAGTACACGCCCATCGCCCGCCGCATCCTGGCGCTCGGCGCAGGCGTGTTCGCCGTCTCCTTCGGAGCGCTCCTGATCACCTTCCGGGTCCTCGAGAACCGCCGTCGCGCGGAGGACATCGAGCCATGAACCTTCCCCTCCTAAGCAGCCTGGCCCTCGCGGCCCAGCAGGTCGTCTCCGCTCCGCTCGACGAGGGCGCGACGGGCACCTTCTGGTTCCCGCCCCAGGCGTCGACCCTGGCCCCCGAGACGGACTGGGTCTTCTATTACGTCTACTGGATCTCGGTGGTCTTCACCTCGATCATCGTCGGTGTGATGATCTTCTTCTTGCTCCGCTACCGGCACCGGAAGGGCTGGGACGGCGAGAAGTCGGCCAGTCACGGACTGGCCCTGGAGATCACCTGGAGTGTGATCCCGTTCCTGCTCACCACGGTCATGTGGTGGAAGGGCTACGAGACCTTCATGGTGAGCAACACGGTCCCGGACAACGCGTTCACGATCCAGGTCAAGGCCAGCCAGTGGACCTGGGACTTCGTGTACCCGAACGGGCTCGAGACCAAGGAGCTGCACCTGCCGCCGGACGAGCCGGTGACCTTCGTCATGCAGTCGAAGGACGTGATCCACAGCTTCTGGATCCCGGCCTTCCGGGTGAAGAAGGACATCGTCCCCGGTCGCTACACCAAGACCTGGGCCGAGGCCACCGAGCCGGGCATCTACACCCTGTTCTGCACCGAGTACTGCGGCATGGACCACTCGGAGATGCTGACCTCGGTGGTCGTGCACGCCTCCCAGGAGACGATCGACACGATGCGGGCCGGCGGCGAGCAGTTCAAGTACGGCAAGTCCGCACTCGGTACGAGCTTCGAGGACTGGTACGAGGCCGCGTCCAAGGACTTCCTGGCCAAGTACGAAGGCAAGGAGCCCTGGGAGATCGGGGAGATGGTCTACACCGGCCGTGCCTGCAACGCCTGCCACACCCTCGACGGCAGCGTGCTGGTTGGGCCGAGCTGGAAGGGCGCCTGGGGCACCGAGCGCCAGCTGGAAGGGGGTGCGACCGCCGTCTTCGACGAGAACTACGTGCGCGAGTCGATCTACGACCCGAGCGCCAAGATCGTGGCCGGCTTCCCCGCCACGATGACCACCTACACCGGCCTCGTCGATGACCAAGAGCTCGACGGACTGATCGCCTTCTTCAAGAAGCTCGCCGAGTAATCGCGCCATGGAAACGACGATCGACCACACTGCCGACAACGCCCAGAGCGACGGCAAGAACTACCTGAACCAGACGAGCGGGATCCTCTCCTGGATCTTCACGCTGGACCACAAGCGCATCGGGGTGATGTACCTGGTCGGAGTGACCCTGTCGCTCCTGCTCGGTGGCCTCTTCGCGCTGCTGGTCCGCCTGCAGCTCTGGTCGCCGGACGGCCTCTTGGTCGACAACTCGACCTACAACCAGTTCTTCACGCTGCACGGCGCCGTGATGGTGTTCCTGTTCGTGATCCCTGGCATCCCCGGCGCGCTCGGCAACTTCGTGCTGCCGCTGATGCTGGGGGCCAAGGACGTGGCCTTCCCGAAGATCAACCTGTTCAGCTTCTGGCTGTGGAGCTTCGGCGCGATCTTCTTCATCGTGACCCTCGCCACGGGTGGTCTGGACACTGGCTGGACCTTCTACACGCCGTACTCGGTGCAGAGCTCGACCGCGGTCCTGTCCGCGACCATGGGTGCCTTCATCCTGGGCTTCAGCTCGATCTTCACCGGCCTGAACTTCATCGTCACGACCCACCGCATGCGGCCCAAGGGCATGGGCTGGTTCCAGATGCCGCTGTTCATCTGGGGCATCTACGCGACGGCCATCATTCAGGTCCTCGCGACGCCGGTGCTCGGCATCACCCTGCTGATGCTGTTCGTCGAGAAGCAGACCGGGCTGGGCATCTTCGATGCCGCCCAGGGTGGTGACCCGGTGCTGTTCCAGCACTTCTTCTGGTTCTACAGCCACCCGGCGGTCTACATCATGATCCTGCCGGCCATGGCGGTGATCTCCGAGCTGATGGCCACCTTCAGCCGCAAGATCATCTTCGGCTACACCCTGGTGGCCTACAGCTCGATCGCGATCGCGCTGTTCGGCTTCCTGGTCTGGGGCCACCACATGTTCACCTCGGGCCAGAGCGCATGGGCCGGGCTCGTCTTCAGCACGCTGACCTTCTCGATCTCGATCCCCTCGGCGATCAAGGTCTTCAACTGGCTGTCGACCATGTACAAGGGCTCGGTCCGACTGGACACGCCCATGTGGTACGCCCTGGCGTTCCTGTTCATGTTCACCATCGGCGGCCTGACCGGCATGTTCCTGGGCAGCATGGGCGCCGACGTCCACCTGCACGACACCTACTTCGTGGTGAGCCACTTCCACTACGTGATGGTCGGCTCGATCATGTTCGCCTTCTTCGGAGGCGTGCACTACTGGTGGCCGAAGATGTTCGGGGTCATGTACAACAAGTTCTCGGCCAAGCTGGCTTGTGCGCTGATCTTCATCGGCTTCAACACGACCTTCTTCCCGCAGTTCATGCTCGGGTCGCGCGGCATGCCGCGTCGCTACGCGAGCTACCTGCCCGAGTTCACCGAGCTCCACCAGGTCTCGACGGTGGGGGCCTTCATCCTCGGCCTCGGCGTCGCCGTCGCGGTGATCGGCCTGATCTGGTCCCTGTTCGCCGGCAAGAAGGCTCCCCAGAACCCGTGGGGCGGCTCGACCATGGAGTGGGAGACGGCGACCCCGCCGATCACCTTCAACTTCAACGAGACGCCGGTGACCAAGCCCATCTACGACCACTCCGGTCTCGTCTACAACGAAGCCACCGGCAACTGGGATCGCGTCGAAGCGCCCAGTGAGGCCTAGCCCATCAGGCTCCTCCCATGAGTGCAACTGCAACCAACACCCACGACGAGCACCACGACCACCCCGAGTGGCTGGCGCACCACTTCGATACGCCCGAGCAGCAGTTCGAGGCCGGCAAGTTCGGCATCTGGCTGTTCCTCGTCACCGAGGTGCTGTTCTTCAGTGGTCTGTTCTGCGCCTACATCTACTTCCGGAGCCACCATCCGGAGATGTTCAAGAACGCCAGCTTCCTGCTGGATACGAACATGGGCGCGATCAACACGGCCGTGCTGCTGCTCTCGTCGTTCACGATGGCGACGGCGGTGCGCATGGCCCAGACCGAGAACCAGAAGGGTCTGATCCTGAACCTCTGGATCACCCTGGCGTGCGCCTTCGGCTTCCTGGTCATCAAGTTCTTCGAGTACTCCCACAAGCTGCACGTCGGCCTGAAGTGGGGTGACGCCTGGAGCCCCACGCCCCAGGCCCTGTCGGAGTTCAACGAGAAGCTGGCCGCCGCCGGGCAGCCCACGGTCGAGGTCATGCCCGACCTGCACAACTTCTTCAGCGTGTACTACTGCATGACGGGCCTGCACGGCATCCACGTCGTGCTCGGTATCGTCGCCATCGGCTGGGTCCTCGCCCGTGCCTACCGCGGCCACTTCAACCGCTACTACTTCACGGCGGTCGATGCGACCGGCCTGTACTGGCACCTGGTCGACCTGATCTGGATCTTCCTCTTCCCGCTCATGTACCTCATCCGCTAGGAGGACCGAACCATGCATCACAACGACGAAACCAAGCCCGGCTACGACCTGGGCCACCCGATGGACATGAAGATCCTCATCGGGGTCTTCGTGGCACTGCTCGGCCTGACCTGGCTGACCGTCTTCATCGCCGACCTGCACCTCGGCGAGATCGACCTGGCGATCGCCTTGGTGATCGCGACGGTCAAGGCGACCCTCGTGGCTGTGTTCTTCATGCACCTGTCCCACGACAAGGGGGTCAACGTGCTGTTCTTCCTCGGCTCGGTCGTCATGGCCGCCCTGTTCCTGGCCGTCGCCTTGGGTGACACGCACCAGTACGCCGACGACGTGACCTCGTTCCAAGAGGCCCAGGCCGACCTCTAGGGCCTGCCCAAGCAGCCCGCACGAGGCGCGCGCCGGCTCCCCCGGGGGGGGGGGGCGGGCGCCCTCGTCGTATGTTGCGCAGCAGTTGGATTAGGGGCCCCCCCACGAACGGATCAACCGTGTGGTGACGCCCCACGCCCCCCCGGGGGGGG
>JARGPD010000076.1 GCA_029212845.1 Planctomycetota bacterium | reverse complement strand
TCGACAGCCCCAAGGGCACGATCGTGCTCGGTCGCGGCGAGGGCTACGCCATCGAGGCCAACACGCGCCTCGAGAGCCTCGACACCGCGATCACCACGATCTCGAAGCAGCAACAGGAAGAGCTCTAGGAGGACCACACCATGCAACTCAAGAACCTGATCCTCGGCGCCCTCGCGCCCACCCTCGCCCTCGGCCTCGGCACGACCCTGCTGACGCCCGAGGTCTCGATCGGCTACTCGACGATCGGCGGCTCCCTGAGCCACACCCAGCGCGACTTCCGCATCTACAACAACTTCACCGACGCAGCGGCCAACAACAACCAGACCCCGGACGCCCAGTTCCCGGGCTACCAGGGCGCCGTCATGGCGATCTGGAAGGGCACCGTCGAGTGGGGCTCCGAGCTCCATGGCGACGGCACCGGTGACCCGCACCAGCCCACGGGCCTCGGCTCCGGTGGCGCCAACTTCGACGCGTCCTTCCAGGGCGAGGCGACCGGCACCGGCGGCACCAACAACAACATCCACTCCGAGCTGTCAGGCAGCTCGGCCGGCGTGCTCGCCTACACCGAGACGCCGATCAGCGATGGCTGGCGCATCCGCTACTACTCGGACTGGAACTGGCAGGACGGTCCGGGTACGTCGGTCGGCGGCGGCAGCAACATCGACCTGCAGTCGGTGGCCTGCCACGAGTACGGGCACGCGCTCGGCCTCGGCCACTCCACCAGCGGCCCCGCCACCATGGCGGCCTTCATCCAGTCGGGTGTCAACGCGCGCTCGATCGAGTCCGACGACTCCAACGGGGTCAAGGCTGTCTACGGCACCAAGTCGGGCAGCAAGCCGCGCATCACCGGCGTGGCCATCTCGGGCAACCAGATCACGGTGACCGGCAGCAACTTCGATGCCACCGGCAACCAGGTCTGGTTCACCCAGGCCTCCGCGGGCGGCAACGGCCAGCCGATCAAGGTCACCAACCTGACCTCGAACGGCACGTCGATCACCGCCACGATCCCCGGCAACGCGGGCCCCGGTGACATCCAGGTGCGCAGCAACGGCACGGCCCACTCGGACCTGTCCAACGCCTGGCCCACGGACCTCAACGGGACCGGCGGCCCGACCTGTGGCATCACCCAGCTCGGCGTCGGCACCGGCGGCGCCAACATCGGCACCCTGGACTCGTCCGACAACCCGCAGCTGGGCACCACGATCAACGTCGTGGCGACCGGCTTCAACGGCTCGAGCTCCGGCATCCTGATCATCGGGCTCAGCCCGGCGACCGTGCCCCTGCTCGGCGGCACGATCTTCCTGGACTACACGAACCCGGCGGCCACCCTGGGCATCAACCTGACCCTCGGCGTCGGCGCGGCGCCGATCAGCCTGCCCGCCAGCCCGGGCCTGGCCTACGTCTCGGGCTACGCCCAGGTCGGCACCCAGGACGCCAGCCAGCCCCAGGGGTGGGCCTTCAGCAACGGCCTCCAGATCACCTTCTGCCCGTGATCGGCCCGGGGCTCTAGGCCCGAGCTTCGAAGCGGCGCGGGGGGGCCCCCCCCCCCCCGGGGGGGGGCCCCCCCGCGCTGCTACTTGTCGAGGAGAGGCCCCTTGCGGCACGGCCGCCCCTGGAGGATGCTCGGGCCCCCGCCCCGCCCTAGCGAGGCTCCCCCCGAGAAGCACCGCGATGCTCGCCTCCCTCCAACCGAAGCTCCGAGACGTCCTCCTGTTGCTGGTCCTGCTGCTCGTTGGCTGCGGCCAGCCGCCGGCCCAGTCGCCCCCCATGGGCGCGCCCGACGGCGGCGCACCGGACGGGCCGGGCACCGGCATCCACACCGGGATCAACACCGGCCATGCGCCTGACGGCCGGACCAACCAGGTCGGCACCGACCCCCAGACCGCGACCCCGCGCCAGCCCGGGCTCGCGCCCCTCGGCAGCCTCGACGAGCTGACCGAGGTGCAGCTGCTCTATGCCACCGACCGCGCCCGCGAGAGCTACGACTTCGCCTACTTCTACGGCCCCTTCGCGCCGGCCTTGATCCTGGCACTGCTGTTGCTCGCGACGTACCTCTCGAAGCAGCTCTTCGGCCCGGGGCGCTTCGGCCGCTCGATCTTCGGATTGCGGCTGGTGCTCGGCCTCTTGCTCGTCGGCCTGGCCTACTACGGCTTGCAGCAGAACGCCCAGCACCGCCAGCACGCCGAGCACCTCCTCATCAACTACGGCAACGAGCGCGCGCCCGGCCGCAGTCCCTTCGAGCTCGGCACCTGCACGGTCAGCCTGCCGCCGGGCCACGAGAAGGGCGTGGTCGAGGAGCCCTCCCTGCTCAAGCTCGAGCTGCGCTTCGACCCGCAGAAGCACTTCTACCTGGTCGACATCGAGCCGCTCGAGGACGAGGCCTGGTACCGGACCCTCGACGAGCGCCTCGACGCGGCCCAGAGCCGCAGCCTGTTCGTCTTCGTGCACGGCTTCAACAACACCTTCCAGGACGCAGCCTTCCGCACCGCCCAGATTTACGAGGACCTAGGCTTCCCCGGCGTGCCGCTGTTCTTCAGCTGGCCCTCGGCGGGTGGCGTCGCTTCCTACCCCGTGGACGAGAACAACGTCAACGACGCGATCGGCGACCTGGAGACCTTCCTCGACGACCTCCTGGTCCACGGCAGCGCCGAGCGCATCCACCTCGTGGCCCACAGCATGGGCAGCCGCGCCCTCAGCCGCGCGGTCAAAACCCTCAGCCTCAAGTACCAGGGCCAGCAGATCTTCGACGAGCTGATCCTGGCCGCGCCCGACATCGACGCCGGCGAGTTCGAGAAGCTCTCGACCTACCTCGAGGCGGCCACCAGCAGGGTGACCCTGTACGCCTCGTCCAACGACGCAGCCTTGACCGTCAGCCGCGAGTTCCACGGCGGCGACTACCCGCGCGCGGGTGAGAGCATCCCCACGCCCTTGACCACCCTCGGCGTCGACTCGATCGACGTCTCGCGCGTCACCGTCGGCCACTCGTACATCTCCGACAGCGGCAAGATCCTCGACGACCTCGGCGCGATCCTGCGCGAGCGGCGCCCCCTCGACGAGACGATCGCCGAGAAGGTCGAGCGGGCCGACGACGACGGCGGCGGCGTCTACTGGGTGCTGGAGAAGGGCAAGGCGGCGGTCCTGTCCGAGGTGCCGGAGTAGCGCCGCGCCCGGGGCATCCCCCGGGCAGCGCCGGTCGGCTCAGGGCAGCTCGATCGGGCCGTACAGGCGGTAGGCCGCGACCTGGACGGCGACCATCATCACCGCGCTGCCCGCCAGGCTGACCCAGTGGCCGCGGCGAAGGGACGGCGGGCTGTTGCGCGTGCGCCAGCCACCCAGGACGAAGACCAGGAAGAAGGCCAGGTCGAGCGCTGTGATCAGGCCGAACTGCAGGCCGGAGTACAGCCGGATCGGCGCGTCGGGGTCGCTCGGGAAGTGCATCGTCGTCAGCCGCCAGACCGTCCAGATGTGGAGGCACAGCAGGTAGACCCAGGCCAGCATGACCTCGGGCAGGATGACGAACTCGGTCGAGGCAGGCGCTTGGGGTGTCTTCATGGGGGCTGCTCCGGCCCCAGCCTACTCCGAACAGCCCGATTCCAAGACCCCGGGATTCCTGGCCTCCCAAAGCCCTCCTTCCCATTGCCAGCAGGGGGATCGGCGGGTATCCTGCCCGCCCTTCACCGGGCTTGCCCGGGCGAGGAATCCTTGCGGAGAGGTGGCAGAGTGGCCGAATGCGCTAGATTGCTAATCTGGTGATCCCTCACGGGATCCGGGGGTTCGAATCCCCCCCTCTCCGCCATCCCAAGGACACCATGGGACCTGTGACCGCCCACCGCTGGTTCGCCGCCGCCGGCCTCTTCCTGCTCGCATCCTGCGCGACCGACCGTCGCCTGTGGATCGAGTCCGAGCCCGCCGGAGCCACCGTGAGACTCGACGAAGAGCTGCTCGGGATCACTCCGCTGGAGCTCGAGTTCTACCACTACGGCACGCGCCGCCTGGCGCTCGAGCTCGACGGGCACCTGAAGGTCGAGCGCGATCTCGAGGTCGCCGCGCCCTGGTACCTGCGCTTCCCGCTCGACATCGTCACCGAGGTGCTGCTGCCCTTCGGCTGGAACGACCACCGCGAGGTGCGCGTGCAGCTGGTGCCGACGCCCGAGGTCATCGCGGCCGACGAGTACGAGGCCGCGCGCGCCCGCGCCGAGGCCTTCCGCACCGCCGGCGACGCGCCGCCCAAGGACCTGCCCCCGCTCGGCTCCGGGATGGACGTGCCCCTGGTGGCGGGCCCGCGCAAGGGCGCATGACCGCCCTCGCCGGCCGGCGCGTCCTGGTCATGGGGCTCGGCCGCTTCGGCGGTGGGCTCGGCGCGACGCGCCACCTGCTGGCCGCCGGCGCCGCCGTCACGGTCACCGACCTGGCGGCACCCGAGACCCTCGACGCCAGCCTGGCCGAGCTCTCGGACGAGCAGCGCGCCGCGATCACCTGGCGCTTGGGCGAGCACCGCGACGAGGACTTCGCCGCCGCCGACCTGGTCGTCGTCAACCAGGCCGTGCCCCCCGGCAACCGCTACGTGCGCCTGGCCCAAGGCGCCTGCGCCGAGACCACCACCGAGCTCGAGCTCTTCCTGGCCGCCTGCCCCGCGCGGCTCGCCCTGGTCACCGGCACCCAGGGCAAGAGCTCCACCGTGACCGTCCTGGCCGGCCTAGCCCGGGCCGCCGGCGAATTCCGGCGTGTGCACCTCGGCGGCAACATCGGCCGATCCTTGCTCGACGACCTGCCCGACATGCAGCCTGGTGACCTGGCCGTGGTCGAGGTCTCTTCCTACCAGCTCGAGCACCTAGCCAGCCGGCCGCCCAGGCGCGCCGACGTCGTCGTGGTCACGAACCTCATGGAGGACCACCTCGAGCGCCACGGGACCCTCGCGAGCTACCACGCGGCGAAGCTACGCATCCTCGAGCTGCTGCGCGAGGATGGGATCGCGATCCTGCCGGCGGGTGTGGAGCCCGAGTCGCGGCAGGCCGCCCACCAAGCCGGCAGGCCCTCGCCGACGGCCTGGACCCACACCCCCGAGCCAAGCCACCCCGCGACCCTGACCCTCGGTCCGACCGCCTTCCTGCACGAAGGTACCCCCATCGCCCCGCTCGCAGCCCTGGCCCTACCCGGTGCCTTCCAGCGTCCGAACGCCCTCTGTGCCCTCGGGGCCGGGCTCGCCCTCGGCCTCGAGGGCGCCGCCATGGCCGCCGCCTTGCCGACCATCGCCGGTCCGGCCTACCGCGCCGAGGAGCTCGGGCACTTCGGGCCAGCCGCCAGCCGCGTGATCGACAACGGCGTCTCGACCACCCCCGACTCGACCGAGTCCGTGCTGGTCGGACTCGATGCCCCGGTCGCCCTGCTCGTGGGCGGCAGGTCCAAGGGCCTGCCCCTCGGCCCCTTGGTCGAGGCCGGCCGCGACCGCCTCGCCCGGGTGGCCTGCTTCGGCGCGGCCGCTGACGAGCTCGCCGCCGCCTTCCGCAGCCTCCCGATCCAAGTCAGCGTCCACCCCACGGTCGAGTCTGCCGTGGCCCACGCCTTCGCCCACATGGACCCCGGCGAGGTGCTGCTCTTCTCGCCCGCCTGCTCCAGCTTCGACGCCTTCAACAACTTCGAAGAGCGCGTCCGCGCCTTCCGGGCCGCCCTCCCGAAGGTCTAGCTCGCACAGCAGCATGCCGGCGGCCGAGTCGACCCGCTGAGCCGAGCCGATGCGTCCTTGTTCGAGAGGGGCCGCCCTGGAATGCCCCCCGCGCGGGCAGTAGGCTCGCCAGGCACCATGGCAGATGACGTGCTGACCGAGCTCGAGCTGCGACCACCGGCACGCCTTCGCACCGTGCTCGCGTGGTCGGCCCTCGTGGGCGTGGGTGGTGGGCTCCTCGGCTTCACCTACCTCGGCACCCTGCACCTGTTCGAACACGTGCTCGGCCCCGGGGCCCGCGACCCGTGGCTGCACCTCTTGGTCATGGCCGGGGTCGGAGCGGTGGTCGGGCTGTTCTTGAGGTTGCTCGGCTCGCCCGGTGACATCGAGCTGCTGGTGGACAACGTCCACGTCCTCGAGGGACCCCGGGCCGAGGTGCGCCACCTGCGCTCCTTGCTGCCTGTCTCGCTGCTCTGCATCGCGTCCGGTGGCGGGATGGGTCCGGAAGCGCCCCTGGTCCAGACGACCGGGACGGCTGCCCAGTGGATCGGGGAGCGCCTGCGCCTGTCGGGCATCGACCGCCGCATGCTGACGATCGCCGGGATGGCGTCCGCCTTCACGGTCCTGTTCGGCGCCCCGATCGGGGCCGCCCTGTTCGCTCTCGAGATCCTCCACAGGCGGGGCATGCAGTACCACGAGGCCCTGCTCCCGGCCGTCGTCGCGTCGCTGATCGGCTATGGCGTGTACGTGGCCGCCTCGGGCCTCGGGCTCACCCCGGTCTGGAACTTCACGATGGAGTCGGAGCTCGCCCCCGTGGACCTCGTCTGGGCGATCGGTGCTGGGCTGGTCGGCGGCGCGGTCGCGCTCGGCTTCACCCATGCGGTCGAGCTCGCGCGCCGGGCGATCGACCCGGTCCCCGAGCTGTGGCGTCCCCTCCTGGGCGGGGTCCTGCTGGGCTCCTTGGCCCTGCTCTCGCCGTACGCGCTGACCTACGGCAAGTACCAGATCAACCCGCTGCTCTCGACGGTGGCCGCGCCGGCCTCGTTCTTCGCCCTCGCGGCCCTGGCCAAGTTCGTCGGCACGACGGTGACCGTGGTCTGTGGCTGGCGGGGCGGCTTCATCATCCCCCTGTTCTTCATCGGGGCCGCCCTCGGCCACGCCTTCCACGCGCTCGTGCCCTCGGCCAACGAGGCCGTCGTCGCCTGCGCGCTCATGGCGGCGGCGAGCACGGGCGTCACCAAGACCCCGCTCGGCTCGACGCTGGTCGTGTCCAAGATGGTCGGGCTCGCCCTCGTCCCGTCCACGGCCGTCGCCGCCGTCATCGCGCTGCTCCTGACCCACCGCTCGGGCCTGCTCGCGAGCCAGCGAGAGCGCATCGAGCTGGAGTAGCGGCCCAACCCCACCCCAGCGCCCGACCGAGGGCGCCGATCAGCCCCCTCGCCTCCGGCCCTAAGTCCCGCCCGGGGCAAAGCCAGCGGTCCTAGGCCTCGACGCACCGCCGCGGATGGGCTATAGAGTGGGCCATGCAGTGCGAAATCTGCCAAGAGAACCCCTCGTCGGTGTACGTCACCGACCTCGTCTACGACCCAGAGACGCCCCACGGCGCGCTCGGGACGCCCAATTTGCAGCAGATCTGCACCAGCTGCGCGGGTGAACTCAAGCTGCCCCACGCGGACCTGCCCGGCCAGGACAAGGCGGTGCTGTTCAAGCTGCTGCAGAAGACGGCCAAGAAGAGCCAGCGCACCGCGGGACCGACCTGCAAGACCTGCGGCATGGGCCTGACCGAGTTCCGCGCCCAGGGCCGCCTGGGCTGCGCGGACTGCTATGCGGTCTTCGGCCCGCACCTCGCGCCGCTGCTTCTGCGCATGCACCAGGCCACCGAGCACACCGGGCGCGGTCCCGGCGTGGACCAGGCCGAGCTCGATCGCTCCCAGCAGCTCGAGCGCCTGCGCGAGCGCATGGACCTCGCCATCCGGGAAGAGGACTACGAGAACGCAGCCCGCCTGCGGGACGAGCTCAACCAGCTCGAGGCCCAGGCGGGCGAGTCCTCGCGGGGCGCAGCCGACGCCTAACGGGGAACTTGCGACCCGAGGTGCACCGGCGCCTACCAACGCCCAAAACGCAAGTGCCTGCGTTCTCCCACGCTTAGGGAGACCTGGCCGCACATGCACGACTAGGTACCGCGTGCCTCGCCCGTTCGGCACCATATGGACACCATCGAGCGGCGCTTTCGCGCGTAGCTACCCCTTCAGCCGAGGACGGATTCGCCCGATAGACCCGAATCAGTCCCCCCGACCGCTCACTTCGCCCGGCACCGGCTAGGCACACATCCGAGCCCCTTCCCTACCTCATGTTCGATCGTTTCACCGACCGCGCCAAGAAGGTCATGAACCTGGCGCGCCAGGAGGCCCAGCGCTTCAACCACGAATACCTCGGCACCGAGCACGTCCTGCTCGGGCTGGTTCAGGAGGGCAGCGGCGTCGCCGCGAACGTCCTCAAGAACATGGGTGTGGACCTCTCGCGCATCCGCGCCGAGGTCGAGAAGCTCGTCAAGAGCGGCCCCTCCATGGTCACCATGGGGCAGCTGCCCTTCACCCCGCGCGCAAAGAAGGTCCTCGAGCTCTCGATGGAAGAGGCCCACAACCTGGGCCACAACTACATCGGGACCGAGCACCTGCTCTTGGGCCTGATCAAGGAGAACGAGGGCATCGCCGCCAAGGTGCTGACCAACCTCGGGGTCAAGCTCGAGGACGTCCGTGAGGAGGTGCTCGAGTTCCTCGGCGCCGACCCGACCGAGGACGACGACGAGCTGGACACGGACGACGACATCGGCGGCGAGACCGGCGCCAAGTCGAAGACGCCCGCGCTCGACTCCTTCGGCCGTGACCTCACCGAGCTGGCCCGCGGGGGCAAGCTGGACGCGGTCATCGGTCGTGAGTCCGAGATCGAGCGCGTGATCCAGATCCTCTCGCGCCGTCGCAAGAACAACCCGGTGCTGCTCGGCGAGCCTGGCGTCGGCAAGACGTCGATCGTCGAGGGCCTGGCCCAGTCGATCATCGACAACACCGTGCCCGAGATCCTGCGCGACAAGCGCATGGTCGTGCTCGACCTCGCGATGATGGTCGCCGGCACCAAGTACCGCGGCCAGTTCGAAGAGCGCATCAAGGCGGTCATGACCGAGGTGCGTCGCGCTGGCGATGTCATCCTCTTCATCGACGAGCTGCACACCCTCGTGGGTGCCGGCGGTGCCGAGGGTGCGATCGACGCCTCGAACGTGCTCAAGCCCGCCCTCTCCCGGGGCGAGATCCAGTGCATCGGCGCGACGACCCTGGACGAGTACCGCAAGTTCATCGAGAAGGACGGCGCCCTCGAGCGTCGCTTCCAGTCCGTCACGGTCGATCCCCCGACCCCCGAGGAGACCGTCGCCATCCTCAAGGGCCTGCGCGATCGCTACCAGGAACACCACCGCGTCGAGTACACCGACGAGGCCCTCGAGACCGCCGTCGAGTTCGCGGTGCGCTACATCAACAACCGCTTCCTGCCCGACAAGGCGATCGACGTGATCGACGAGGCCGGCGCGCGGATCCGCATCAAGAACATGGTCGCTCCGCCGAACATCGCGGAGATCTCCAAAGAGGTCGAGGAGCTCGACCGCGCCAAGGAGGAGGCCGTCAAGAACCAGCAGTTCGAGGAGGCTGCCGCCCTGCGCGACAAGGCCTACAAGCTGCGCAAGAAGCGCGAGGAGATCCAGCGCGAGTGGCGCTCCGAGCAGGCTGAGAAGGAGGCCCACGGCGTCGTCGATGCCGAGGTGATCGCCGAGACCGTCTCGAAGATGACCGGCATCCCGCTCACGCGCCTCGAAGAGGCCGAAGCGGCCCGCCTCCTTCGCATGGAGGAGGAGCTGGCCGCCATCGTCATCAACCAGGACGACGCCATCAAGGCGATCGCCCGCGCCGTGCGGCGCTCGCGCTCGGGCCTCAAGGATCCCCAGCGCCCGATGGGCACGTTCATCTTCCTCGGGCCCTCGGGCGTGGGCAAGACGTACCTGTGCAAGCAGCTCGCCAAGTTCATGTTCGACGACGAGGAAGCCGTCATCACCATGGACATGAGCGAGTACATGGAGAAGCACAACGCCTCCCGCCTCGTCGGCGCGCCTCCGGGCTACGTCGGCTATGAGGAAGGCGGCCAGCTGACCGAGAAGGTCCGCCGGCGTCCCTACTGCGTGGTGCTGCTCGACGAGATCGAGAAGGCCCACCCGGACGTCTTCAACATGCTGCTGCAGGTCATGGAGGAAGGTCGCCTGACCGACTCCTTCGGGCGCCACGTCGACTTCCGCAACGTGATCATGATCATGACCAGCAACCTCGGTTCGCACGTCATGAAGGCCGGCGCGTCGCTCGGCTTCGGCAAGCCCTCGGCGGCCGAGACCAAGACCGACCGCAAGACGAAGATGCGCACCGACGTCATGCACGAGGTCGAGCGTCACTTCCGCCCCGAGTTCCTCAACCGCATCGACGAGCTGGTGATCTTCAACCCGCTCGAGAAGGAGGACATCGCCAAGATCGTCCGCCTGCAGCTGATCGAGGTCTTCGACCGGGTCCGCGACCGCGGCATCAAGATCGACATCGCCGAGGACGCGGTCGAGTTCCTGATGACCAAGGGCTTCGACGCCGACTACGGCGCGCGTCCGATGCGCCGGGCGATCGAGCGCTTCATCGAGGATCCGCTGGCCGAGAAGTTCCTGCAGCCGAAGTTCGACTCCAAGCGGCCTGTGCTGGTCACCGTCGAGGGTCCCGTCGAGGACGCCGAGGGCCTGACCTTCCTACAGACCGAGGAACCCCAGCCCGATGCCCCGGCGCCGGCCCCCGCGCCCGTTCCGGAGCCCGAGCAGGCCCCGCCCGAGCCCAAGTCGGCCGGAGCCGACTCCGAGGAATAGGCCAACAACGTAGGAACCGAGCCGTTAGGCTCGGTTCCTTCGCTAGATGCCCACCCAGATCGAACCACCAGCCCCGGGGAAATGATGCTCCAACTCGCCCTCAGCCTGCTGCTCCCGCTGACCACGGTCCCGGGCCCCACGGCGACCACCTTGGTGCTCCAGCCCGAGCCCACCGCCTTCGTCCTCGAGGAGGAGGAGGAGGAGCAGCTCGACCCGAAGCTGGTCAAGGCCACCGCCGAAGCGCTCGAGGCTGCCTTCGAGAAGGGCGTCGAGGTCCCCGACCGCGTCGCCGCGATCGAAGCTGCCGCCGCGGTTCCCCACGAGGACGTGGCCAAGGCGCTGCGTGACGGCCTGGGCGACGACGACCTCGAGGTCGTGCGCGCGACCCTGGTCGTGCTCGGCAAGATGGAGACCGTCGAGCGCTCCCTCGACGAGCTGCTGCGCTTCGAGAAGAAGGACAAGCGCCTCAAGAAGGACGAGGACCTGTTCGCCGACACCCTGAAGGCGATCTCGTGGCGCGGCTCGCCCGAGACGATCGAGCTCTTGTCCGAGGACATCTTCGGCACCATCAGCCCCAAGATCATCCGGGCGCGCATCTTCGGCCTCGGCCGCTGCCGCACCTTCGAGTCCGTCGAAGCGCTGATGGGTCTGATGAAGGGCGCCGCCAAGGGCAAGGTGCAGCCGTTCATGGACGACCTGCGCATCAGCCTCTCGATCCTCGCGGGGGTCGACCACGGCAACTCCCAGGTGCGCTGGCTCGAGTGGTGGAGCGAGAACAAGCGCGGCCTCGAGATCGACGAGGAAGTCCCCGCGATCCACAACGCCCTGCAGAAGCGCTGGGACAAGTACTGGGGCAGCACGCGTGCACCTAAGGAGAAGGGCGGCCGCGGCGGCGACGAGGAGCCCGGCGAGCGCGGCGACGACTAGGTCGCAGCCCAAAGGGCGCGGCCACCACCAGGCCAGCGACCCACCAAGAACGAGCGAGGGCCGGCGGAGATCATCCGCCGGCCCTCGCTCGCTCCACTGCTGGCCTCCACGCGACCTCGCCGAGCCTGGCTGCGGGTTGGGCGAGCGGGTGCGAACCTAGTCGTCCGACTTGGCTCCCGAACGTGGCGTGGGGTCCGCGGATGGCGCGGTGCCCGGCTCCTCGACCTGCGCCCCGCCGCGCCAGCGACGGCCACCTTGGCCCGGCTCGCGGAAGAGCGGATCGACCAGCAGCAGCTGGGCGAAGGCGCCAGCGTCTGCGCCGCGGACCTCGGCGCCCCGGGTGGTCCCGGAGGTCGGCTTCACCAGCAGCTCGCCGGGACCGGCCCCGGGAGCCGAGCCGAAGGTCAGGACGGAGCCGCCGCGTTCGAGCACCTTCTGGGCCTCGTCCAGGGCCGGCTCGGTGGCCTCGAGCAGCCTCGACAGCCTGCCGGTGCGAGCCCACAGCAGCTGCTGGCTGAAGCGCGCGGCATCCTGCACCGCGGCATCGAGCTCGGCGCTCGCCCCCGTCTCGAACAGCAGCAGCGAGCCCGCGTCCCCGAGGCCTGCCCAGGTCGCGTCGACCTTCGGAGCCGGGTCCGGGGCTGCAGGCGAGGAGCTGCCTGCTCGCCGGGCTTGGACGAGGGCGCGATCGGGGACGTCGTCATCGGCGGCAAAGACCTCGACCGTCGCGAACCAGGGCTCGTCCCCCTGCGCCGCCGCGACGGCGTCATCATAGCCCTGGTCCATGTCGACGCCGGCGATGGGCACGAGCCCGAGCGCCGGCACGACCCAGCCGTCGTGCCACTCCTCGGTCCCCCACCGCCCGGCCCAGCTCTGAGGGCGCGGGGGCCCGGGGTGGAAGTGCAGGTAGCTGGCCGGCTCGAGCGCGGCGTTCGCGACGGCGACGCTGGTGTCGACGAAGAGGTCGTTGGACCTGGACGTGCAGCCCTCGGGCAGCAGCACCATGCGCGTCATCGGCTTCCAGAGCTCGAGCTCGAAGCCGCCCTGGACACCCAGGACCCAGAGCTCGTTCGTCCCTTCGCGCAGGGGCACCGGCACGCCGCTGTGTCCGCGGCGGTAGGGGTCGCCAGCGAAGGGCTGGCCGTTGACGAGCAGCGCGGCCACGCCCGGCGCGCGGGCGAAGCGCACCTCGGCCGCGGGCACTTCGATCGTCGTGCGCGCGAAGGCGAAGCTGCCGGCTAGCTCACCCGATGCGGGCAGGCTGGCGCGCGAGCCGCCGCTGGCGAAGAGCGCCTGTTCGCCCGCGCCCAGGTGGGCGCGGGCGAAGGCCGCACCCTGGGCGAAGTCCTCACCCTCGCTGTCGAAGGTCAGCCAGGCCAAAGGACGCACGGCTTGGGGCTGGGATCCAAGGGGCGGAATCGGGACGGGGTCCGTCGGCTCGAGCGGCCCGAACTGGGCGTCGAGCCAGGCGCGGTGCCCGGGGTCGAAGCGGTACGGTGGCGGCGTCGGCGCGACGGTGGGCGGTCCGGGGCCAGCCGTGGCGGGCATGGCCTCGGGCTCGTCAGCTGTGGGAGGGACATCGGGTCCGGGTGCGCTCCCGACCAGGAGCGCGGCGCCGAACGACAGGCAAGCGAAGAAGAGGCTGGGGTGCATCGGCTCAAGGTACCTGGGCCCTCACGAACCTGGCGTCACGGCTTGGTCACACGCGTGACGCCAAGGGCCCGGCCAGCGATCGGAGGGACACGGAGGCCGCCCATGGCACCGGGGGGCGGACGCGCGCTGCTATCCTCACCCCCATGACCGCGACCGGCTACGACGACGTGCTCGAGTTTCTGGTGGCCTCGGGTCGCCGCATCAAGGAGCGGGCTGGCGACCTGCCCGACCTCGGCGTGGCCAAGCGCTTCTTGACCGAGGAGGACCTGCGCATCGAGCGCGAGCTCCACGGGTTGATCGCCCAGCGCTTCCCCGGCGAGGACTTCGTCGCCGAGGAGGAGCACGACCGCGGCGCACGCGGCGACGTGCACTGGGTCTGCGACCCGATCAGTGGGACGCGCACCTTCCTTGCGGGCTTGGCGAGCTACGGGCTGGTGGTCGCGCGAGTGGTCGGCACCGAGCCGGTCTTCGCGGCGGTCTATGACCCGACCATGGGCGAGCTCTTCGAGGCGCGCGCCGGCGCTGGGGCGCGCCGCAACGGGCGGCCGCTCCGGGTCACGACCGAGCCAGGCCAGGACGGCCCGCGGGTGCACTACAACCTGACCTACGGGTACCGCGACCCAGCCGAAGAGCGCCGCCTGTACGAGGGTCTCGCCGCCTTTGATCTGTACCGCAACACCAACTCCTTCGGCGTCAACTACTGCCACGTGGCGGCCGGCCGCTACGACGGCTTCGTGGCCTTGACCAAGGACGCGTTTCCCGAGGTCGCCGGCGCCCTCGTCCTGCGCGAGGCCGGGGGCGTTTTCGAGAGCTTCGCCGGCGAGCGCGCGGTCGAGCGTGACGAGCGCCGCTTCCTTGGCGGAGCACCCTGGTGCACCGAGCTCCTGCGCGAGGTCGTCGCCGAGCGCGCCAGCTAGGCCGATTCTCCAGCGGGAAGTCTGTCACCGTTCGGGGTCCCGCCCGTCCTCTTGGCATGCACACCCTCAAGCCCGGGGCCGACGGCTGGCCGCCCGAACTCGACCACATCGAGCCCCATCCCAAGAAGCTCTGGCTGCGGGGCCACCCCGAGCTGCTCGCCCGGCGGCCGCGCGTGGCCATCGTCGGCTCGCGCGCGCCCACTCCCTACGGCGAGGCCCAGGCCCGCCGCTTCGGCCTCGCCCTGGCCGAAGCCGGCGTGGTCGTCGTCAGCGGCCTCGCTCGCGGCATCGACGGCCGCGCCCATGAGGCCGCGCTCGACGCCAAGGGCGCCACCATCGCCGTGCTCGGCTGCGGCGTCGACCGCCCCTGGCCGCCGGGTCCCCTGGCCGACCGCGTGGCCAGCGAGGGCCTCTTGCTGTCCGAGTACGAGCCCGGCACCACCCCGCGCAAGGGCCACTTCCCGATGCGCAACCGGCTGATCTCGGCCCTCGCCGACGCGGTCGTCGTGGTCGAGGCCGCGCATGCCTCCGGCTCCTTGATCACCGCCCACTGGGCCGCCGAACAGGGCCGCGCGGTCTTCGCCCTACCCGGCCGCGTCGACCACCCGATGGCCCGCGGGTGCCACCGGTTGATTCGCGAAGGGGTCGAGCTCGTCGAAGCGCCCGAGGAGGTCCTGCGCGCCATCGCCCAGCCCGGGCTGCCCTTCGGTCTCCCCACCGAGCGAGGCAGCGACTCCACCGACGAGCTCGAGCTGCTCCTCGTCGGCGAGACCCTGACCGTCGACGAGATGGCCGCCAGCCTTGGCCGCGACCCGAGCGCCGTCCTGCCCCGACTGACCGAGCTAGAGCTCGCCGGCCGCCTGGTCCGCTCACCAGGAGGGCTGTGGCGCCTGGCCCAGGGGGGAGCTTGAGTCGAAGTGCCCCTACCAGGCGAGGCCGAGGGCCCAGACCAGGGCACCGAGCACGACGCAGGAGACGTAGAAGCGAACGAAGCGCTTCGGCACGCTGCGCAGGGCCGTGGAGTCGTCGGCCTCGGCATAGAAGGCGGCCATCACGACGACCACCAGAGTCGCCAAGGCGAAGAGCAGCAGGTGCACGATCACGAGGCGGTCTCCTCGCGCTTGCGGCGGCGGGCCTCGACCGGGTCGTTGCCCAGCACCTTGTCCTCGGACCAGGCGTAGACGTCCAGCATCGCCAGCACGTTGAGCAGCCCTGCCATGCTCGCGAACAAGAGGCCGACGTCCATGTTCGGGATCTCGCCGGTGACCGGCGGACGCCCGCTCAGGACCTCGGTCGCGATCGCGGGCAGGCCCAGGAAGAACTGACCGGCCCAGTAGTAGAAGTGCCGCTCGCGGGAGAGGTTCGAGCCCTCGGCCAGGAAGCTGCCGAGCAGGAACAGGCCGACGAGCATGCCGAAGATGATCGCGCCGCGCAGGCGACGACCCTGGACGAAGTGACCGAGGCCGGGGACGGCCCAGGCCAGGCCCACCGAGACCGCGGGCGAGACGCCCAGCTCAGGCCGCTCGCTGCCGATCCGCGCATCGAGGTGCGCGCGCGTCATGAAGCAGATGTTGATCACCCCCGACAGGGCGGTCAGCATCGAGCCGAGGTGGATCAGGTCGGGGTAGAGCCGTGGGAAGCCGGGGCCGAAGCCGCGCAGCTCCTTCTGCAGGAACCAGCCGCCGAGGTTGCCAGCCTCGGGCGCGAGCAGCGTCGCGAAGGTCCCACGCAGCTCGGGGTGCAGGAACTCCCAGGCGCGACCGTCCGACAGCAGGAAGCCCAGGGCGAAGGTCCCCTCCACCAGCAGGAAGGCCAGCAGCGCGGTCCTGAAGCGGCCCAGGTAGAGGTGCCCAGCCCCCGGCAGGAACCAGGTCAGGAGGGTCGCGACGGTCGGGTTCCCGACGGGAGCCTTGTGGTTGGGTGTAGCGTGCATGGGAGCGCTCGGGAAGGCGCGGAGGTTAACAGGAAAGGGCGACCAGGGCCCGGGACCGACGGAAGAACTAGCCCGGATCGACCTCCCCCGACCGGGCAACAGACCTCAGCGGCCGGCGTCGTCGACGCCTCGATGGGTGGCGACATGCCGACACCCAGCTGAGCTGGCCGCCGATGCACCTCAGCTCCGCGATCGAGGTCCCCCGGAACGCGTCGGAGCGTGGGGGCCGGGCTAGGTGGGCGCTCGGGCCACCTGGAGGCTCCTGCTCGGACTTTTGCCCCCGATGGCTGGCGTCGGGCCGCTCCCGTGGGGACCATGCGGCCATGGTCGACGATGCAAGCCAGCCGCCCCCCCACCGGCACCACCTCCTGGTCCGCTACGGCGAGACCGACCAGATGGGCCGCGTGCACCACGCCAACTACCTGCTCTACTTCGAGGAGGCGCGCACCGGCATGATGCGCGAGCTCGGCGCCAGCTATGCCGGGCTCGAGCGCCGCGGCGTGGGCCTACCCGTTCGCAAGGCCGACCTGCGCTACCGCCAAGCAGCCCTCTACGAGGAAGAGCTCGTCGTCGAGACCCGCATCACCCGGGTCGGTCCAGCCTCGGTCACCTTCGAGTACCGCTGCCTGCGCGAGGCCGACGGCGGGCTCGTCGCCACGGGTTCGACCGAGCTTGCTTGCATCGACCTGGCCGACGGACGCCTGATCCACCTCCCCGCCGACATGGCACGGGTCTTCCGCGGAGCCCAGGGCTCGGCGGAGTAGCCGAAACGGCTCCCCTGCGGCGCTCGCTAGGCGGGCTCGTCGTCGTCGAGGCCCCGGAGGGGGTAGCGGCCGCCGAAGGTGCTCTCCTCGAAGGGCTCCTCGACTGCATCCTCGACCACCTGGCGTCGCTCGAAACCCGGGCCAGGAAGTGCCGGCGGCAGGTAGGCCAGGATGCGGTCCCTGCAGGTCGGGCAGGGGAGGCCGTTCTCGAGGCGATTCAGGCGCGGCGGCTCGCCGACATCCAGGCCGCAAGTGAAGCACAGGCTTTGGTCTTTGCTGATCACAACCGTTGTATCGGCCATCCACCCGGCGGACTTGATCGGGGCCAGGCCCGGATTCCCAGTCCGGAAGGCGCCGAGAGGTCTGGGGATTCGACTCCCTGTGAGGCGGCCCCTCCCACTCGCCGCCCTGTGCTCCGGTCGGGCCACCCGTTCCTGCCACCGGAAATCCATGCCATGGGCCTTCCAGGCCATTACTTAGTATGCTAATCATATAGCCATGAGCTCCGACCAGCCCGCAACCATCGACCCCAGCCTCGCCGGCCTACCCTGCTTCAACCTGTACTTGGGCTGGCGCCGCATCCAGGCCTTCTACAAGCCGTACTTCGAGGGACCGGTGAACCCGCCCCGCATGTACCTGCTGGAGCTCCTACGGCCCCACCCGAAGGACGGCCTGATCGTCGGCGAGCTCGCGACAGCCATGGACCTCGATGCGGGCACCGTCTCGGGAATGCTCAGCCGGATGCAGGCAGAGGGCTGGGTCGAGCGTCGGCGCTGCCCCGAGGAGCGGCGCCGCGTCCAGGTCGTCCTGACCGCCGCGGGCCGCGAGCTCTGCACCCGCAACGAAGCCCACCTCCGCCGGGCGGACGAGTCCCTCCACCGGCACCTCGGCCCCGCCGACCTAGCTGCACTGCAGCGCATCAACGACCAGCTGGCCGAGCTGCTCGCCAAGCCATGAACGACCCGCAAGAGACCATGTCCAGATCCCCCTTGAACCTCGTCCAAGACCTCTACCGCGCCTTCGGAGCCAAGGACGAGGCCGCATTGCGCGCCCTGCTGCACGACGATGTGGAGTGGATCCAGTGCCCTGGTTTTCCCGGCGGCGCCCACCGCACGAGCGCCGACGAGGTCCTCGAGGGTGTTCTGGGCGGCCTCAACGAAGAGTGGGACGGCTTCGCGGTGCGCATCGACGAGTACCTGCCTGGAGAGGCCCATGTGGTCGTCCTGGGGGAGTACACCGGCCGGCACCGCGGCACGGGCCGCGCCATGGGCTCGCTCTTCGCCCACGTCTACGAGGTCGAAGCTGGCCGGATCCGTCGGTTCCGCCAGGTCGCCGACACCTGGCCGATGGTCGCTGCGATCCGGGGAGAAGCCCCTGGGCTTCAAACCTGACGTCAGCGAGAGATTTCGGCCTTTTCGCCGCCCTGGACACCTTCCCGACGTATCCTCCCCCTAGCTGCCCCAGGGGCCAGGAACAGGCTGCGGAGACCCCGCGGCCTTTTCAAGGCCCTCAAATAGCACCAAAATAGTGCTACTTGGGCTCCGCCGACCATGCTCCAGCTCACCAAACGCACCGAATACGGCCTGATCGCCTTGGTCCACCTCGTGGATCGGCGCGATGAGTTCGTGTCCGCCCGCGAGATCGGCGACGCCTACCACGTGCCGCGCCGGCTCCTGGCCGAGGTGCTGAAGGAGCTCTGCCGCGCCGACCTGCTGCTCAGCCAGCGGGGGGCGAACGGCGGCTACAGCCTAGCCCGTGAGCCCGAGAACCTGACCCTCGCCGAGGCGGTCCAGATCCTCGAGGCGACCCCCAGCGCCAAGGACGGCTCGACCTGTGAGACCAGCGCCTGGTCCTCCTGCGACCTGATCTCCACCTGCCCCATCAAGACCCCGATCGAGCGCCTGCGCGCTGGTATCTGGGGCCTGCTCAACCAGACGACGCTGCGCGACCTCGCCACGCCTGCGCCCGTGAACCCCCTTGGCGAACTGATCGAATCGGCCCAGGCAAGCAGCCTCTCGGCCCGCCTCTCATGAAGACGCCCATCTACCTGGATTACCAGGCCACGACCCCGACCGACGAGCGCGTGCTCGCCGAGATGCTGCCCTACTTCACAGAGGTCTACGGCAACGCCGCGAGCCGCAGCCACCCCTTCGGCTGGCAGGCTGAGGAAGCCGTCGACAAGGCGCGCGCCGAGATCGCCGAGCTGATCGGCGCATCGGCCAAGGAGATGGTCTTCACCTCCGGCTCCACCGAAGCGATCAACCTCGCCCTCAAGGGCGCCGTCGACATGTACGGCGACGTCGAGCCCAAGCCCGGCAAGATCGGGGGCAAGCACATCATCACGAGCCTCGTCGAGCACAAGGCCGTGCTCGACACCTGCAAGCACCTCGAAAAGGAGGGCTGCCAGGTCACCTACCTGACGCCCGACGAGACCGGCCGGGTCACGGTCGAGCAGGTCACCGAGGCCATGCGTGACGACACGCTGGTGGTCGCCCTGATCTGGGGCAACAACGAGATCGGCACCCTGAACCCGATCCGCGAGATCGGTGAGCTCTGCCACGAGCGCAACGTGCTGTTCTTCGTCGATGGCACCCAGGCGGTCGGCAAGATCCCCGTCAACGTCGAGGCCGACAACATCGACCTGATGTGCATCTCCGCCCACAAGCTGTACGGCCCGAAGGGCGTCGGCGCCCTGTACGTGCGCCGCCGCAAGCCGCGCGTGCGCCTCGTCTCCCAGATCGATGGCGGCGGGCACGAGCGCGGCATGCGCTCGGGCACCCTCAACGTGACCTCGATCGTCGGACTCGGCGCCGCCTGCCGCATCGCCGGTGAGGAGCTCGAGACCGAGATGCAGCGCACCTCGGAGCTTCGCGATCGCCTCGAGGAGAAGATCCGCGCAGGCCTCGACATGGTCCACCTCAATGGCAATCGCGAGTTCCGCCTGCCCGGCTGCTTGAACCTCTCGTTCAGCTACGTCGAGGGCGAGTCGCTGCTGATGGGCATCAACAACCACCTGGCGGTCAGCTCCGGCTCCGCCTGCACCTCCGCCAGCCTCGAGCCCAGCCACGTGCTGCGCGCCATGGGCGTCGGCGATGACCTGGCCCACAGCTCGATCCGCTTCGGCATCGGTCGCAAGACCACCGCCGAAGAGGTCGACTTCGCTGCCACCCGCATCATCGAGACCGTCACGCGCCTGCGTGAGCTGTCGCCCCTGTACGAGATGGCCCTCGAGGGCATCGACATCTCGTCGGTCGAGTGGGCCGGCCACTAGATCCAACTCAAGAGCACAACCCCCTAAGAAGAGCAACGAACCATGGCATACAGCGACAAGGTCATCGACCACTACGAGAACCCCCGCAACGTCGGCGCGCTCGACAAGACCTCCGGAGAGGTCGGCACCGGCCTCGTCGGCGCCCCCGAGTGCGGCGACGTGATGAAGCTCCAGATCCAGGTCGAAGGCGACAAGATCGTGGACGCGAAGTTCAAGACCTTCGGCTGCGGCTCGGCGATCGCCTCGTCTTCCTTGGCCACCGAGTGGGTCAAGGGCAAGACGATCAGCGAGGCCCTCGAGATCAGCAACACCCAGATCGTCGAAGAGCTCTCGCTCCCGCCGGTCAAGATTCACTGTAGTGTGCTCGCCGAGGACGCCATCAAGGCGGCCGTCGCCGACTACAAGTCCAAGCAGGAGTCCGGATCATGATCTCGCTCACCCAACGCGCCATCAAAGAAGTCAACCGCATCATCGAAGAGCAGAGCCTCTCCGAGAAGACCGTCTTGCGCCTCGGCGTCAAGGGCGGCGGCTGCTCGGGCTTCAGCTACACGCTGGGCTTCGACGACAACCCGGGCGAGATGGACCAGACCTTCGACATCGACGGCGTCACCGTCGTCTGTGACCCGAAGTCCTTCCTCTACCTGAGCGGCACCCAGCTCGACTTCGAGGAGAGCCTCATGGGTCGCGGTTTCAAGTTCGGCAACCCGAACGCTTCGAAGTCCTGCGGCTGCGGCGAATCCTTCT